>CAMHKU010000029.1 GCA_946185805.1 uncultured Prevotellaceae bacterium
AGAGGTCGCAGAGTGGTGCGCAGAGTAGAAGCTATTCAGTGTAGAAGCTATTTGCATAACCCTTCACCGTAACGCACAGTCTATCAACAGGTAGTGCGGTTGGTGAAGGGTTGACAAATATAAAATTTTATGAAGACTTTCAGATACTGTTCTTTGCAATAAGACCTTTCTCCATGAGGATGGGCAGCACGTTAGCGGCCGACTGTCGGCTCTTCTTGGCGCTGATGGCATTGTACTTGGCCAACAGGGCTGTGTCGTCTGCTAAGAGCTTGCCCATAAACTCATCGTTCATGCGTGTGACGGCAGTCTTGCCCTTGGCGTTGGTGTCGCTGTCGATGAGGTAGCAGGCGAAACTGTTCAGGTAGTCCTTGCACACCCAGAGGGCTGTGGAGCCCAGGCGCAGACCGATGCTGGCGGGTTTGGGAACGAAGAAGCTTGCAACGTCAGCTCCGAGGCCGGCCAGCAGGGCCAGGTCGTTGATTTTGTAAGCCATGACGCAGAGCTTATCGTTATCGTAGCGCAGGGCCTGGGTATAGCCTGTAACGTCGAGGGGTATGTCATTGTTGCGCAGGTTGCGGCAGTTGACATAGAGCTGCTCGCCATACATCACGGCGAAGGCTTCCTTCTTCAGCACCTTGTCAGCCTCCTTGTCGCCGGTCTTGAACTTCACCTCGTTGTCAATCACCTTCATCTGTACGGCCTGCAGGCTGCGACCCTCGGTGAGGTTCTCTACCGGTGTCCACTTACCGGCCACGAAGTCGGCATAAGTCATGCAATACTTGGCCACCTGGGCCTGGGCGCTGATTACTACGAATAGTAAAACTGCTAATACGTAAATGTTCTTTTTCATATTCTTTTCTTTTTTTTATTTGTTATTACTCTTGATAGTTGCCGTTTTGTAGTTTTGACAATGCAAAGGTACGGCGAACGTAGCAACAAAACGAGTAATCGACGGAAAAACGCCGCCAAAGCCTCGGACAACAGACGGAAAAAGCGACAAGCGCGGGAAACGGTTCCCAAGCCTGTCGCTTTTACATTCCATAGCTACAAATTTTCGTGCTGTGCGGCTTGCTGGAGCCTCAACTTACGAAAGTTGAGAACTTCAATTATTCTTTTGCGGTTGCCTACCTGAAGGAGTCGGTCAGTAGTTTGATTTCTATCTGCGGCGATATACGCTCGTACAATATATTATATACGGCGTCGAGAATGGGCATGTTGACGTGCCAATGGCGGTTGATTTCCTTCATGCACTTCGTGCCGAAGAATCCCTCGGCTATCATTTCCATCTCTATCTGCGCCGACTTCACGGAGTAGCCCTTGCCAATCATGGTGCCGAATGTGCGGTTGCGCGAGAAGTTGCTGTAGCCCGTCACGAGCAGGTCGCCCAAGTAGACGCTGTCGTAGGGGTTGCGGTCGATGGGGTGGACGGCGGTGAGGAATCGGCTCATCTCCTGCACGGCATTGGCCATGAGCACGGCCTGGAAGTTGTCGCCGTATTTCAGTCCGGAACAGATGCCGGCGGCAATCGCGTAGACATTCTTCAATACCGACGAGTATTCTATGCCGATGACGTCATAGGAGGTCTTGGTCTTGATATACTCGCTGGTGAGCACGTCGGCAAAGGCGCGGGCCTTCTCCACGTCGGCACAGCCCACGGTGAGATAGCTCAGGCGCTCCAAGGCCACCTCCTCGGCATGGCTGGGGCCACCGAGGCAGGCAAGGTTCTCGTGGGGCACGTCGAACACCTGATGGAAATACTCCGAGCAGACGAGGTTCTCGTCGGGCACGATGCCTTTGATGGCGGTGACGATGAACTTGTCCTTGATACGCGTCCTGAGCTTTTTCAGGTGGTTCTTCAAGTAGGGCGAGGGGGTGACGAACACCAGCGTGTCGTACAGCTGCACGATGTGGTTGATGTCGGTGTCGAAGTATATCTCGCCAGTGTCGAAATGGACGCTCGTCAGGTAGCTCGGGTTATGGCCCATGCGGCGGAAATCCTGAATCTGGTCGTCACGGCGCATATACCACCCTATGTGGTGCGTGTGCTGCACCACAATCTTGGCAATGGCCGTGGCCCAGGAGCCGCCACCGATGATGGCTATCTTTCCGCAGTTGTATGACATAGAGACATATTTAATTTAGACATAGGGACATAGAGACATGGTTTTAGACATAAAGACATAAAAACAGATATTTAGACATAGGGACATAAAAACATGGTTTTAGACATAGAGACATAAATACATGGTTTTAGACATAGAGACATAAATACATATATTTGGACATAGGGACATAAAAACATAAATATGGAGATAGGAACATAGAGACAGATATTTACTGAGGATTAATGTTGTAATTGAAGGAACCTTTCGGACGGTATGTACGGTACTTGCGCTTACACTCCAAACGGTCGGCGCCAAAGTTGATGAGAAGACCATCTTCGATGCCAGAGGCGTGGAGGTAGTTAACCAACTGCACCTCGTTGGCAACACACAAAGCATTGTTGGCTTTCAACTCAACGACAACACAATCTTCTACCAAGATGTCTGCCCGGTATAAGCCAACAATGGTGCCTTTGTATCTCACTTCAAAGGCCACCTCGCTCTTGACGTCAAGTCCACGGCTTCGTAGCTCCAGATACATGGCGTTTTTATAGACTTTCTCTTCAAAGCCTTGCCGCAACTCTTTCCGCACCTCACGGGCACAGTCGAGAATAACATTTACCAACTGTTCTACATCCATAGACCTCAACTATTTGTTCTTATATTCCTATATCATACAAATTATGTTTTATGTCCTTAAAGTGAAGGCCATTAACGCTTTCCCTTCATTTGGCGGTTGCGGCCTGCCAGACCGCCCAAAAGAAGAAGATTTCTATGCCGTTTACCATATGTCCCAAAAACATTATGTTCCTTTGTCCTTTTGTCCAAAAAAAACATTATGTTCTTCTGTCCTTTTGTCCAAAAAAAACATCATGTTCCTTTGTCCTTTTGTCCAAAAAAACATTATTCTGTAGCTTTGTCTATCCAGCTCTGTACCTCTGTCACCGAGGGCTTGTCGTAGCCGAGCTTATACTTCTTGACAATCTCGCCAATCTTCTGCTGCAGTCCCTGCGCCTTCTCATCCTTGATGTCCTGGATCAGATAGAAGCCGGCTTTGCGCAACACGTAGACCCAATCCTCAGCAACACCTATCTGTGCCCATTCCTGAACCGTCGACTGGGGTGCTTTCTTCTCAGGTTTCATCTGTGGGAAAAGCATCACCTCGCCGATGGCAAACTTACCGGTGAGCAGCATCACCAGGCGGTCGATGCCGATACCGATGCCGAAGGTGGGGGGCATGCCATACTGCAGGGCGCGCAGGAAGTCGTGGTCGATGATCATGGCCTCGTCGTCGCCCTTGTCGGCCAGTCGCATCTGCTCCACGAATCGCTCCTCCTGATCTATCGGGTCATTGAGCTCGGAGTAGGCATTGGCCAGCTCCTTGCCGTTGACCATCAGCTCGAAGCGCTCGGTGAGTCCGGGCTTGGAGCGGTGCATCTTCGTCAGCGGCGACATCTCCACGGGGTAGTCGGTGATAAACGTGGGCTGTATGAAGGTGCCCTCGCAGAACTCGCCAAAGAGCTCGTCGATAAGCTTGCCCTTGCCCATGGTCTCGTCGACGTCCATGCCCTTGGAGAGGCAGAACTGGCGAATCTCGTCCTCGGTCTTGCCGTCGCAGTCGAAGCCCGTCTTCTCCTTGATGGCGTCGAGGATGGGCAGACGGCGGTAAGGCGCACGGAAGCTGATGACGTTGCCGTCAATCTCAACCTCCGGCTTGCCGTTGACGGCGGTGCAGATCTGCTCCAGCATCTGCTCGGTGAAGGTCATACCCCACAGCAGGTCCTTATAGCTGACATAGAGCTCCATGCAGGTAAACTCCGGGTTGTGGGTCTTGTCCATACCCTCATTGCGGAAGTTCTTACCCATCTCGTAGACACCCTCGAAGCCGCCCACGATAAGGCGCTTGAGGTAGAGCTCGGTGGCTATGCGCATATACATGTCCTGGTTCAGCGCGTTGAAGTGGGTGATGAACGGACGGGCCGAGGCGCCGCCGGCAATATTCTGCAGGATAGGCGTGTCTACCTCGGTGTAGCCGGCCTCGTCGAGGATGCTGCGCATAGTGCGGATGATGGTGGCACGCTTGAGGAATGTCTCCTTCACGCCGGCATTGACGATGAGGTCGACGTAGCGCTGGCGGTAGCGCAGCTCGGGGTCGTCGAAAGCGTCGTAGACCTTGCCGTCGGCATCGGTCTTCACCACGGGCAGCGGTTTGAGGCTTTTGCTCAGCACCGTCAGCTCCATGACGTGGACACTGATTTCGCCCGTCTTCGTGCGGAACACGAAGCCCTTGACACCGATGAAGTCGCCCAGGTCGAGCAGCTTCTTGAATACCACGTTATATAGGTCTTTGTTGTCGCCCGGACAGATGGCGTCACGCTGCACATACACCTGTATGCGGCCCTTAGAGTCCTGAAGCTTGGCAAAGGCGGCCTTGCCCATGATGCTCTTGCTCATGATACGGCCGGCAATGCTCACCATGCGGCTGTTCTCGGGGGTTGCCGTCTCGCGTATGTCATTGCCCTCGTCGTCCTTGCCGATGACGGGCAAGTCCTCGAAGTCGCTGACGATGTCGGTGCTCCATGCCGTAACGCTATATTCGGCCGCAGGGTAAGGGTTGATACCCATCTGGCGCAGCTGCTGCAGGCTCTCGCGCCTGCCGATTTCCTGTTCACTAAGTTCTAAGATATTCATTGCTTAATCCGGATAATTGTGCTTTAATGGGTGCAAAGTTACGAACTTATTCCCGAAAAAACACACTTTTGGGTGAATAATTGCAAAAAAACTTATAAAAGTTTGCTTGATTCGGAAAAAAACTTTATATTTGTGGCACTTTAGCGAAAAACATAATTTTGAGTAACCAGTAATATAGTACAATGAATCAAACAGCAGTCAAGAAACGTGTCGTTGGCGTGGACATCAGTTCCGAGTATACCACCTATGCCATCGTTGACGTTAGGGGAAACATTTTAGCCAAGGACAATTTCCCCACTATGGACTATCCTGAGATTAACAGCTTCGTTTCTACGTTGTGTGAACGTATCATCGGGCTGGTAGAGCTTAATGGCGGATATGAGAGCATCCGCTCTATTGGTGTCAGTTCGCCAAGTGCCAACTTTCTCACCGGCTGTCTGGTGAACGCTCCCAACATGCCGTGGAAGGGCGTCATTCCCCTGGCAGCCATGATGCGCGACCAGTTGGGACTGGCTGTGGCCATTGCCAACAATGCCCACGTCGTTGGCCTTGGCGAGCAGGCTTTCGGCTCGGCTCACGGTATGCGCGAGTTCGTGGCCATCACTCTTGGCTCGGGCATGGGCAGCAGCATGTTCTCGGAAGGCGAGGTCAACCTGGGCTTCGACGGCCACGCAGGCGAAATCGGGCACACCTGTGTGATTCCCAATGGCCGCGTCTGTGGCTGCGGCAACAAAGGATGCTTGGAGGCTTATACCGCCGCCAAGGGTATCATAAAGACGGCTCAGGAAATCATGGACGAGAGCGACGAACCTTCGCTCATGCGCGGGGAAGAGAAGCTCACACCGAGGAAAATCCAAGAATTCTGCGAAAAGGGCGACAAACTGGCCATTGAGGTCTTCCGCCGCACAGGCGAGATTCTAGGCTTAGGTCTGGCTAACTATGCTTCGCTGCTCAATCCTGAAGCCTTCATATTTACGGGCGGCATCGTGCGTGCCGGCCACTGGCTGCTGGATCCTACCAAGGAGTCGTTTGAGCAACATGTGTTCCACAATATCCAGGGAAAAGTCAAGTTTCTTACCTCAGAACTGGAAGAAAGCGAGCGCAACGTGCTCGGAGCCAGTGTGCTGGCATGGCAGGTCAAGGAATACTCACTGTTTAAGGAATAATAAACTATATTATCATCTTAAATACTATGGAAGAAGTAGACCAGATAAAGACACGTGTCGTAGGCATCGACATCCGCGAATACCGCACCACTTATGCTATCGTAGACATCAGGGGCGAGATTATAGCCCAAGACCATTTTAGAACTTTAGACTATCCTGAAATATCTGATTACGTCAACGCCCTGAGCGAGCGCGTGCTGACGCTGATTGAAGAGAACGGCGGCTACGAAACCATCCGGTCGGTAGGTATCAGCGCTCCCAGCGGCAACTTCCTCACAGGATGCATAGAGAATGCAGCTAATATGCCATGGAAGGGCGTGGTGCCACTGGCAGCAATGCTGCAAGACCAGCTGGGCATGGCAGTAGCCGTAGCCAATGATGCACATATCACCGCCTTGGGTGAGAGGGCCTACGGCTCCGCCCACGGCATGAAGGACTTCATCATCATCAGTATCAGCCATGGCGGACTAGGCAGCTGTTTCTTCACCAACGGGCAGCCTCATTTGGGCGTCAACGGATTCGCCGGCGAGGTAGGACATACCTGCGTACAGATCAACGGACGTCAGTGCGGCTGCGGCCGCAAGGGGTGTTTGGAAACTTATGTATCAGACAAAGGCCTCGTCAAGACAGCTGAGGAGCTCATTGCCAAGAGCACGGAGCCCACACTGCTGAGCCAGCTCGACGAACTGAACATACGCACCATCACTGAATGTTGTGAGATGGGCGACCGCGTAGCTATAGAAGCCTTCCGGCAGGTGGGAGCGATGCTCGGCATGGGGCTTGCCAACTACGTGTCGGTCATCAATCCCGAGGCCATCATCCTCACTGGCGACATGATGCAGGCAGGTAAATGGCTACTGAAACCTATGCGTACGTCGTTCGACGAACATGTGTTCCACAACATACGCGGCAAGGTACGTATTCTCGTGTCCATACTCAAGGAAGGTGAGCGCGACGTCTTAGGAGCCAGCGCACTGGCATGGGACGTCAAGGAGTACTCTTTATTTAAATAAGGTGTAAGCAGTATTGCCAGATGAACGAATATTACAATATCAAAACCAAGGTTGTTGGCGTAGACATCAGCAATGACAGCACAACCTATGCCATTGTTGACATTAGAGGAAATATTCTAGCCCAGGAAGCCTTCTGCACAGCAGACCATCCTGATGTTGAGGAATATGTAGCCACACTCAGTGAGTGTATCATCAAGCTTATCGAAAATAACGGTGGTTACGAGACCATACGGTCCGTAGGTGTGAGTGCCCCCAGCGCCAACTCACTAACAGGATATATCGAAAACGCCTCCAACCTGCCCTGGAAAGGCACCATACCCATGGCAGTGATGCTACGCGAAAGGATAGGACTGGCCGTCGGACTGTCAAACGATGCACATATTACCGCCCTTGGCGAACATGCCTTCGGGCAAGCTCACGGCATGCGCAACTTCGTTATCATCTCCTTAGGCGTAGGTGTGGGTAGCTGCTTCTTCAGCGAAAATCGCGAGCACCACGGCAACAACGGCTTTGCAGGCGAATTCGGGCATACCTGCGTTGAAGACCGCGGACGCCGATGCGGCTGTGGCCACAGAGGGTGTCTTGAAACTTACGCTGCCGCCAAGGGCATTGTCATGACGGCTCAGGAAATGATGACCGCCCTCGATGAGCCATCGATGCTGCGCTCGCTCAGTGAGCTCTCGCCAAAAACCATTGCCGAATGTTGCGACCAAGGCGACAAGATGGCTATCGAGGTGTACCGCCGCACAGGCTACATGCTGGGCATCGGACTGGCAAACTATGCTTCAATCATCGACCCCGAGGCTATCATCCTCACCGGTGGCATCGCCAAGGCTGGCAAGTGGCTCTACGAGCCTACCAGGCAGTCGTTTGAAGAGCATATCTTCGGCAACATGCGCGGCAAGGTAAAGCTTCTCGTCTCTGAACTTGACAACCACGAGCGCGACGTCCTCGGCGCCAGCGTACTGGCATGGAGCGTGCCAGAATACTCACTGTTCGTATAAAGCCCCTCCACCCATCACCCATCACCCATCACCACGACACCTTGAACATCGACAGTATCAACGAAATCATCAACTCTAAGCCTAACCTGAGTACCGCCCTCGGCATGGAGTTTTTTTCCACGCCCGAGGACGATACTTGCATGGCACGCATGAAAGTCGACGAGCGCAACCGCCAGCCCTTCGGATTCCTCAGCGGCGGCGCATCGCTGGCACTGGCCGAGAATGTGGCTGGAGTAGCCTCATCGGCACTCTGCCCTGGCTGCGCCTGCGTAGGCATTGAGGTCAGCGGCAGCCACGTCAAAGCCGTCAGCGAGGGCGACACCGTGACAGCCTACGCCCGGATGCTTCATAAGGGCAGCACGCTCCACGTATGGCAGGTGGACATCCGCAACAGCAGCGGCGACCTCATATCAAGCGTCCGCGTCACCAACTATGTCATCAAGTCGAAAATTTAGCATGACGTCAGCCTTTACCCTTTATCGTTTGCCTCATGCCCAGACCTGTATAAGGGTTGAGGGCGAGACTGTTGAATTGTACTCTTGCCCGATGCTCAATGGTGCAGAGGGTTTTGTGATTGCGCCTTTTGAAGTAAGGGCCGACCAGCCCATCGTGGTGATAAAGCCAAGGAGCATCACCGAATTCACGCCAAAACCCACCCAAGAACCCACCCCCAGCCCCTCCCAAAGGGAGGGGAGCTTAGATACTTATACCGGGAATATTCCGTCGCAGGGGTCACATGGTAATGAAACATATACTGGTAACATACCGTCGCAGAGTAATCAGTCTCCCCTCCCTTTGGGAGGGGCTGGGGGTGGGTTTGAGAATCGGTTGCCCGGTAATGAATACGCCATCGACTTTGCCAACTTCCACGCGCAGTTAAAGCAAGGCAACTTCCGCAAGATTGTCTTAGCGCGCTGTGCCGACGAGCCTGCCCGGGGCCACAGTGCCACCCCCGAAGCGCTCTTCATGAGGGCCTGTGAGCTCTATCCGCGGCTGTTTATCGCCTTGGTCTACACCCCGCAGACCGGCCTGTGGCTCACGGCCACCCCCGAGATACTGCTTGAGGGCGAGGGCAACCACTGGCGCACCATCGCCCTGGCCGGCACCATGAAGCTTGAGGGCGACGCCCTCAACGGCGAAGGCGAAACGGCAACATGGAACACCAAGAATATTGAGGAGCAGCGCATCGTGGCCACCTATATCGCCGAGTGCTTAGAGCAGTTCACCGCCGACTTCCGCGAGGAGGGTCCGCGCACCGTGCGCGCCGCCAACCTGGTACACCTGCGCAGCGACTTCACTTTTACCATGCCCACCGACCAACACATTGGCGACCTGCTGCAGGCCCTCCACCCCACGCCCGCCGTCTGCGGACTGCCCAAGCGCGAGGCCTTTAAATTCATCGTCGGCAATGAGCACACGCCCCGCCGCTACTACAGCGGATTTATGGGACCACTGAACCTTTCGGCAGACATGCCGCAAGGGTCAGTCGCCGAGCCTCCTGCCCCCCACTCTACTCACCTCTATGTCTCCCTGCGCTGTATGAGTATCGACGCTTCAGGTTACCACCTCTATGCCGGCGGCGGACTGCTGCGCGACAGCATCTTGGAGCAAGAATGGATGGAAACCGAGGCCAAGCTCGAAACCATGAGGCGACTCTTAATAGAAGAATAGCGTAACCGCGCACAGCAAAAAACACCGGGCGTCAAGACAAATCTGTAAGTAACATGCAAAAAATAAGTTGGTATTTTCGAGGTACGAGGTGCGAGGTGCGAGGTGCGAGATTACCTTGCAGGCAGAATTCTCCACAGCAGAGTATTCTCGCACCTCGTACCTCGCACCTCGCACCTCGATTCGTACCAAGTTATTTTTTAACGGTTACTAAATAGTAAATCTGTAAATAGTAAATTGTAAATCTGTAAATAGTTAATCAACTCGGTGTATAGCAATAAAGAGAATGTCAACCTGCTGACGGCGCTGCTCGTGGCTCATGACATACGGCATGCCGTTGTCTGTCCCGGCAGCCGCAATGCACCTATTGTGCATAATCTTAACGAGTGTCCCGCCATCAAGTGCTATCCCGTCACCGACGAGCGCTCGGCCGGTTTCTATGCCATCGGCATGATGCAAGCCTTAGACGAGCCCGTCGTCGTCTGCGTCACCAGCGGCACGGCACTACTCAACCTCATGCCCGCCGTGGCTGAGGCGTGGTACCAGCACCTGCCGCTCATCGTTGTCAGTGCCGACCGTCCGCCGCAATGGATTGACCAGCTCGACGGGCAGACGCTGCCACAGCCCGGCGCCTTAGCCCCGTTCATACGCCGGACGGTTTCGCTACCAGAAAATAGCCAGTGGTACTGCCAGCGTCTGGTCAACGAAGCATTGCTCGATGCTACCGCCGACGACCGACGCCCTGTACACATCAACGTGCCCATCACAGAGCCACTGTTTATCTTCGACGTGCCTGAACTGCCACGAGTGCGTCGGATTATCCGTACATCACCCACAAAAGACTATGACTGTCTGCACACCGAGCTGATTGACGGACTCCGGTCGGCTCAACGCCCGATGATTGTCTTTGGCCAAACCAATGCTCACGACTTCGAAGGTAACGACGTAGACTTTCTCTTCGGCCACGTCATCGTGCTCCATGAGTCGCTCTCGACATTCCCTAACGTCAGCCACTTCGACGAAGTGCTCTATAACGAGGAGCAGAAAGCGAAAAGCGAGGAACAGGGAATGGGGAGCGAAGAACGGCTGTTGCCTCCCGACTTTATCATCTACGTTGGCGGCACCATCGTCAGCAAGCGCCTGCGCCACTTCCTCCGCCGCGCTACCGAAGCCCAGACATGGCGCATCAGCCAGTCTGGCGACGTAGAGGACACGTTTCAGAACCTACACGGCTTGATCGTTGGCGACCCCGAGTCTGTCTTACAGTCACTGAGCCACAAAATCAGCCACTGCAAACTGCCGTCAATGAACTATCGGCGCCAGTGGCTTGCAGCCCTCAAAGAGGCAGGCCGCCACGCCGAAGACTACCAGCCCGAGTACTCACAGATGGCCGCCGTCAAACTGTTTGAAGAAAAGATTTCCGCCCTCAACCCTCAGCAATCACCCTTTGCAGTCCATTATGCCAACAGCACCGCTATCCGCTTAGCCAACATTTACGCCTCCCATCATGTGTGGTGCAACCGCGGTGTCAACGGCATCGAGGGCTCGCTTTCTGCAGCCGCCGGATTCTCCGTTGCCGTCACCACCCATCACCCATCACCTGCCACCCATCACCCATCACCCATCACCTACCACCCATCACCCACCACCTTCTGCATCATTGGCGACCTCAGTTTCTTCTACGACCAGAACGCCCTGTGGAATCAGAACCTGCAGCATAGCACATCCAACGGGGCCATGCACGGCCATCTCCGCATCCTGCTGCTTAACAACGGCTGTGGCGGCATCTTCCACCATTTGTCCGGCTTAGAGCAAAGCACTGCCCGCGACGGTCTCGTGGCTGGTGCCCACAACACCAATGCCGAGGGAATCTGCCGCCAGAACAACGTCACCTATCTGAAAGCCGAAAATATGGAGCAACTGCAACAGCAGATGAGCACCTTCTTCAGCATAGCATCCGACGGCCCTGTACTCTTAGAGGTTTTCACTGATGCCACGGAAGATACGCGCATATTCAAAGATTACTACAAATCAGGGCTGATGTCTTAAACCTTCATCTCTCGGCACACAAATATGCCGTCAACTTAGATACCTAATCCCCCCTGAAACGACATATCCACCGCCTTCGACTGCTGTATACGTGAATAGGGCGGCACGTCACTGGTAACCCAGATATTGCCACCGATGACAGAGTGGTGGCCAATGGTGATGCGGCCTAGGATAGAGGCGTTACTATAGACGGTGACATGGTCCTCAATGATGGGATGGCGCGGAATGTTGAGCATATTGCCGTTCTCGTCGTACTTAAAGCTCTTGGCGCCGAGGGTCACGCCCTGATAGAGCGTGACATGAGAGCCAATGATGCTCGTTTCGCCAATGACGACGCCCGTGCCATGGTCGATGGCGAAGTATTCGCCTATCTGTGCGCCGGGATGGATGTCGATGCCGGTCTTGGAATGGGCCTGCTCGGTGATGATGCGCGGCAGGATAGGTATGTCCATCATGTGCAGGGCATGGGCTATGCGGTAGTGGGTCATGGTGTTCACCACAGGATAACTGAAAATCACCTCGCCGTAGGTCTGCGCCGCGGGGTCGTTGTCGAACATTGCCTCCACGTCAGTATACAGCAAGCGTTTGATTTCGGGCAGCTCGTCAATGAAGCGCAGCGCCAGCCCCCGGGCTTTGGCATCAACGTCGCCCAAGCACTCTAGGCACTGCTCCACCTCAGCCTGTTGACCGCCTGCAGGACACAGGAACTGCAGGCCGCAGGCTATCTGGCGGCTCAGTAGCTCGTAGAGTTCCTCCATGTTCACGCCGATGACGTAGGAGCGCATGCGCTCGTCGGCCTGCCGCTTATGAAAGTAGTCGGTAAAGATGATGGTCTTTACCAGTTGAACGATGCGCTTTACCTCCAATGGCGAAGGCAGCGGTGCGCCGGTAGCGGGCATCATGCCCTGTTCCTTCTCGGTATAAGCTGCCAGCAGGGCCACGTTGCGCTGCAGCACTTCATTGATATCTTTCTTTCCCATGTCTTTTGATGTTGGTTCAGCGCACAAAGGTACGACAAAAAAATGGAATATAGAAAATAAAAACCAAAATTATTCGAGGTGCGAGCACACACCTCGAATAACTTATCAATTAGTTGCGGAACACCAACCCTTCGCCGAAATCGTCAACGATGATGGGGTTTTCGCGGTTCACCTCGCCAGCCAGCAGCTTCTTCGACAGGTCGTTGAGCACCAGCTGCTGAATGGCACGCTTCACCGGACGGGCGCCAAACTCGGGGTCGTAACCTTCGTCGGCCAGATAATTGACGGCCTGCGGCGTCACTTCCAGACGGAAGCCCTGCGGCTCCAGCATCTCCTGCACCTTGCGTATCTGCAGGCGCACCACGTCGGCAATCTGTTCGCGCGTCAGCGGCTGGAAGGTGATGATTTCGTCAATTCGGTTGAGGAACTCCGGCCGCATGGTAGCCTTGAGCTGCTCGCGTGTGGCATTCGACGTCATGATGATGATGGTGTTCTTGAAGTTGGCCGTGCGCCCCTTGTTGTCGGTCAGCCGCCCGTCGTCGAGCACCTGCAGCAGGATGTTGAACACGTCGGGATGGGCCTTCTCTATCTCGTCGAAGAGCACCACCGAGTAGGGCTTGCGGCGCACGGCCTCCGTCAGCTGTCCGCCCTCGTCGTAGCCCACGTAGCCCGGAGGGGCACCGATGAGCCTCGACACGGTGTGCTTCTCCTGATACTCCGACATGTCGATACGTGTCATCATCGTCTCGTCGTTGAACAGGTATTCGGCCAGCGTCTTGGCCAGTTCCGTCTTACCTACGCCCGTGGTACCGAGGAAGATAAACGAGGCGATAGGTCGCTTGGGGTCTTGCAGGCCCGCACGGCTACGGCGCACGGCATCGCTGACGGCGGTGATGGCCTCATCCTGGCCGATGACGCGCTTATGCAGCTCCTCCTCCAGGTGCAGCAGCTTTTCGCGCTCGCTCTGCATCATACGCGTCACGGGGATGCCCGTCCAGCGGCTCACCACCTCGGCAATATCGTCGGCGGTAACCTCCTCGCGGACGAGGCGGGTGCCGACGGCAGAACCGTCGGCCGCACTCTGGGCGTCCAGCTGGCGGTGAATGGCGGCGATGTCGTCTTCCAGGGCCTTCAGCTTAGAGTAGCGTATCTCAGCCACCCGGCCATAGTCGCCCTCGCGCTCGGCGCGCTCGGCCTCCAGGCGCAGGTTCTCCATCTGCTGCTTGTCTTGCTGAATCTTGTTGATGAGCTGGCGCTCGCCCTCCCACTTGGCGCGGAACTGTGTCTCCTCCTCGCGCAGTTCGGCAATCTCCTTGTCCAACTGGGCAATCTTCAAATCGTCGCCCTCGCGCTTGATGGCCTCGCGCTCAATCTCGAGCTGAGCCAGCCGGCGGGTAATCTCATCAAGCTCCTCGGGCACGCTGTCGCGCTCCATCCTCAGCTTGGCAGCGGCCTCGTCCATCAGATCGATGGCCTTGTCGGGCAGAAACCGTTCCGAGATATATCGCTCCGACAACTGCACGGCGGCAATACAGGCGTCGTCCTGTATACGCACCTTGTGGTGGTTCTCGTAGCGCTCCTTCAGTCCACGCAGGATGCTGATGGCGCTCAGCTCGTCGGGTTCGTCTACCATCACCGTCTGGAAGCGGCGTTCCAAGGCCTTGTCCTTCTCAAAATATTTCTGATATTCGTTGAGCGTCGTGGCACCGATGGCGCGCAGCTCGCCGCGAGCCAGTGCAGGCTTCAAGATGTTGGCCGCATCCATGGCGCCCTCGCCACCGCCGGCACCCACCAGCGTGTGAATCTCGTCGATGAACAGGATGATACGGCCTTCGGCCTTGGTCACCTCGTTGATGACGCTCTTCAGGCGCTCCTCAAACTCACCCTTATATTTGGCACCGGCCACCAGGGCACCCATGTCGAGCGAGTAGAGCTGCTTGTCTTTCAGGTTCTCGGGCACGTCGCCGCGCACGATACGGCCAGCTAGGCCTTCTACGATGGCGGTCTTACCAGTGCCCGGCTCACCTATCAGTATAGGGTTGTTCTTCGTGCGGCGGCTCAGTATCTGCAGCAGGCGGCGGATCTCGTCGTCGCGGCCGATAACGGGGTCGAGCTTGCCCTGACGGGCCAGGTCTACCAGGTTCTTGGCATATTTCTCCAGCGACTGGTAGTTGTCGTCGGCACTCTGCGACTGCACCTTCTGCCCCTGGCGCAGCTCCCTGACGGCGGTCTGCAGGTCGCGCTCCGTGCAGCCGGCATCTTTCATAATGCGGCTGGCGGTACTGCCCACGGCGAGCAGCGCCATCAACAAGGGCTCCACGCTGACGAACTCGTCGCCCATCTGCTGCGACAGCTCGGTGGCCTTTACCAGCACCTGGTTCGACTCATTAGAGAGATAGGGCTGTCCGGCGCCCTGCACCTTGGGCAGGTGCTGCAGCTCCTGGTCGACGAGCAATTCTAGCTGCTGGCCGTTGACGCCGAGTTTCTGAAACAGGAACGTCGTCACGTCCTTGGCCTTCTCCATCACGCCCTTGAGCAGATGCACAGGTTCTATCACCTGCTGTCCGCCGAGCTGTGCACGGTTCACGGCCTGCTGAACGGCTTCCTGCGCTTTGATTGTAAACTTGTCTAATGTCATGTGCTTGTCCTCCTAATAGTTATTTGTTATTTCTACTATCAGGCAGACAAGAAATATGCCGAAGCGCACGATGCTGACAAAAAGTCAGCGAGTGCTGACGTTCTGGCGGTTCTTCAGTATATTCTCTTCTTCTGCTATCTTCACTGCGACGAAATCTCTTCAGCCATGGCGTTCAGCGCAACACAATCGGCACGACTGATGCGCTTTTTCCCACCATCATAGGGCCAAGGACTGAGAATCAGCACCCGCCCTGCCGCACAAGCATCAAACAAAGCTTCCGTAGGTTTATAATAATCACGGAAACCATTGTCGGCAAGCAGTATGAACGGCCGCTGCTCCTGTAAAAGCACAGCCATCACACGCTTCTCGTCGGGCGAGATAAACGGCGACACCATCACGCTGCCCCCACGCGCCGCCAGTACGCAACCATTCATGTAATCGCGCAAGGGTTGGCTGTCACCGTGGGCTGCGGCATCAACCATCGCCCGCCTGACATGAACAGGAGCAAACCGCTCGGCTTGCAGCAAAGCAACATTGCCCACACCGTCATAGCTGCGGCCGCCAATCTCTATGTCTGTCTGCACCCTGAAGAACCCGGGCATCAGGCGTTTCGTGGCCAGCCGCTGAGGGTTCATCTTTACATATCGTATCATCACCTGCAGCTGTCCGCGCCGCGACAGCGGCCGTATGAAAGGCCGCTCAGTAAAAACAGGAAAAGCAAAAGCCCCAGCGCTCCCTTCGGCCGTTGCCCCCGAATTTAATTCGGGGGAAATGGCCAAAGTGTATGCCCGCCCGTGCTTCTTCACCCCCTGCCAATAACCGCGAATCACGCTCCTGATGCTTGTCTGCATCACCTTCGTCACCTGAATGACAGCATGCAGATGATCCGGCATCAAGCAAAACTGGAAAATCCGTATCGCCGGATAATGCCTGCACATCACATACAGCTCATCCACCACGGCATTACCCAGTGCCGTCCGCTCCACCCGCGCTAGCGTGGGGTCACCCTGCGGAATCACCAACGTGCCAAGCAGCGGCTCCCGCGACGGCACCGTCAGCGTGACATGATACACGCCGACACCCCTCCAGGCCGTTCCCGGCTCCTGCCAATGCCACTGATTCTCAGGATTTTGCACAGTCAAATCGCCTATCAATCAAATTAACTTAGCGCCTAATCCTGTGCCTCAGCGCTCTTCCTTCTATACAGATAGGCCACGCCGCCAAAGCCCGCATCGCGCAGAGCCTCGGCATCGGCCGTGATACCCTCGTCGGTGGTGCGCTCATAGCCGAAGAACCACCACGTCTTCATGCAATACTCCGGCGGCGGCGACTGCCACAGCCGCTTGACGGCCTTCAGTTCGTCTTGCGGCTGCGCCCACACACGACCGCTCATGCCCGTCGCCAGCGCCACCACAGCAATTGCTCGCGTTATATGCTTTGCTTTCATCTCTCTGTTAGTTTTGTCGCCACAAAGATACAACTTTTTTTGGGTTCTGCGAGATTTTGTGCGGGTTATGCTATTCTAAAATACAAAAAAAACGGAGCCGGCGGCACACCCACCAAGAGTGGGGTGCCGCCGCAACTTTACCTTTCCGGCGTCAGGCATGTAGCCTGTGCGGTTTACTGGTTTACTTGTTGGCAGGATGGTCGTAGGTAGAAGTACGCACATCCCAGAACATCTTAGTATAATAGTTGTTGGTGCCGTCCTGCAGCTTGCTGACAGCGGCCTGCCAGTTGACACCGTTCAGTGAACTCTCGTCGGTGGGGTATTTCACACGGCTGATAATGTCGCCCTTGACTTCAGAAAGCGGAGTGAACTTATAGATGTTGCCATTATATTCGGCGCAAGCCTCACCCGGACGCACAATCTGGTTGGGATAGCCCGTGCGGCGAATCTCGGTCCAAGCCTCGGTGCCGTTGCAGAACAGGTCGATGTACTTCTGTACGGCGTAGGCTTCGGCATTGACATTCTGGCTCACAGCATCCACATAGTCATCAATAGAACTCGCGTCAATACCTGCGCCGGTAACGTCGTACCAGTATTCGATACTGGCGGCGACAGCCTCTTTGTAGTCGTCAACACTGAATCCGTTGTACTCGCCGATAATGAATTTCAGCTCAGCATAGGTCATCAGGGGCACGGCAAAGCTCTTCTGTAGCACGGGAGGCTGGTTGTAATACCAGTTGGCCACCCCCTGGGAAGTAAAGATACGAGCCTGTACACCGGTCTGCGTGGCTACGCACATGCCGTTGAAAACGCCATTGCCATACTGGTCGGTGGTGTAAACATAGAGTCGGGGGTCGATAACCCCCTGCCAGGGATGCGCCTTCTGGGGGTAGGCCTCGACGTTGAGCGTATCGGTCTGTCCTTTCAGCAGGTCGCACAAGGTCTTGTTGATAGAGAAGTCGTTACGTCCGTCAACATAGTATCCCTCGTAGAACTTGCAGTACTCGGTCGACGAGGCCGTGTACTGGTATTTGGCGGCATCGTCGTTGCTCTCCATGACGCCGCTGGCCAGTGCCTCGGTAATGTATTTACGCCAGTTAGGGTCGACCTTCGACATGTGGATGGCCAGGCGGCACTTCAGCGAGTTGCCAAACTTCTTCCACTTGGAGGCGTCGCCGCCAAAGATGACGTCGCCGCCGGTAAATGCCACCTCGTCTTCGTTGATCATGGCCACAGCCTCGTCGAGCTCGGCAATGAGCTGGGCATAGAGCTCCTTCTGGTCGTCATACTTGGCATAGAGTATACCCTCCGTGTCGAGTTTCAGAGCCTCGCTATAGGGTATGGCACCCCAGGTGTCGGTCATCACGTCGGCCAGCCACACCTTCATAATCATGGCAGCGGCAATCTGGTTGCAGTTGGCACCATAGGCCGAGCTGGCTTTGGCCGTGGCGGGGTCGGTGTTCATATTGATGACCTTCTGGAAGTTGTTCAACCCCATGTACATGTACTTGAAGTAGCTGTTGTTCACCGACTCACGTATCTGGTAGCGGTCTTCCTCGGTATAGTTACGCTGGCTCCACTGCTGAGCGTAAACCAGGCACTGGCGGCCGCTGAACCATACGTCGTAGATGTTGTCAACAGTCCACTTCTCGGCAGCGCTCATCACCATGTTCGACGGAACGTTTGAGGCTGAATTGGGACTGACGTTCATGGCCTCTTGGTCGGAGCAGGCCGATGCTGCCAGGCAGAGCGAACCTATAAATGTATATTTCAGTAATTTCTTCATGTCGTGTTTCCTCCTTATATTTTAGAATTTGAGATTGACAGTGAAACCATAGGTAGAAACCATGGGCGTAGCGCCGCCTTCCACACCTTGCATGTTGCCAGAGCTGGTGACAATCATTTCGGGGTCGAAGTGCTTGGTGTCGGGTCCCCAGACGGCCAGGTTGCGGCCGTAAGCCGAGAGGCGCAGCGACTTGACAAACCATTCGGGGCGCAGGTTGAAGGTGTAGCCCAGGCTTACCTCACGCAGTTTGATATAGTCGCTCTTCAGCACGTTCTGAGCGGCGGGGCCGCTGTAGAAGTTCTCGAAATAGTCGCGGGCAGGAACGGTAGTGGTGTTAGGCGTGCCATCCTCGTGCACACCCTCTGAGATGATACCCGTCTCACGGATGTTGTTGGCGGCCGTCTCTTCAAACATACCGCAGTACATACCCCAGAGGTAGGTGGTGGAATAGAACTTACCGCCCTTGGAGAAGTCGAACTGGATGCTGGCGTCGAAGTTCTTGTAGCGGAAACTGTTGACCCAGCCGCCGGTAAAGTCGGGGTAGATGTTGCCGATAACCTTGTTGTCGTCGCTGGCAATGTAGAGGCCGTCTTCGTTAACCACCTTATTGCCGTTATCGTCGTAGACAAAGTCGGTACCCATGATGACGCCGTATGCCTCGCCTACCATGGCGCCGACCTCAACCTGGAATGGTGAGCTGACGATACGGAAATAGTCGACGCCGTCGGCCAGAGAAATCACCTTGTTCTTGTTAGAAGCCAGCGTCAGGGTTGTGTTCCACTCAAAGTTCCTGTTACGTACAGGCGTGCCGTGCAGGCTAAGCTCTATACCCTTGTTCTCAATCTCGCCGGAGTTCACATACTTATAGAGGTAGCCCGTGGTTCCCGATACCGACAGGGGCAGAATCTGGTCCTTGGTATTGGTCTTATAGAAGGTGAAGTCGAAGCCTAAGCGGTTCTGGAAGAAGTTCATCTCCAGGCCTAATTCGAGCGACGTCGACGACTCGGGCTTCAGGTCGGGGTTGTTCATCGTGTTGGGCAAGCGGTAGCCAGGTGTCGTGGAGTCGATATTGGTATACTGCGTGTAGATGTTGTGAATCTGATAGGGGTCGGTATCGCTACCCACCTTGGCAAAGCCCAGGCGCACCTTGCCGTAGCTCAGCCAGGGAGCCTGCTCCTTGAGCAACTCTGAGAACAGCCAGCTGGCCGTGACCGATGGGTAGACGTAGGTATTGTTGTCCTTAGGCAGCGTCGACGACTTGTCGCCGCGGACGGTACCCTCCAGGAACAACATGTTCTTCCAGCCCAGGGTAACGTCGGCAAAGAGTGAGTTGATGCTTTTCTCGCGGCGATTGTTATAGCCCTGTGCCTGGGTCATAGAGTTGTCCAGGTTGTAGAATTCAGGAATGGCCAGACCGCCCTTGGTCTCACCATAGACGTATTCGTAGTGGTTCTTCATGATGTTGGCGCCAAGGTTGGCAGCCACGGAGAAATCGTTGAACGTCTGGTTGTACATCACCATAAACTCGTGGTTGATTTCATACTGCTGGCGCGAAATCTCCATATATCGCGACTCTTCCTGCGAGCCTACGGCATTGCGCTCATACTGCTTATCGACAAAGAAGTCGAGGTTGACCTTATATTGCGCCTTCAGCTGCGGCAGAATCTGGTACGACAGGCCTACATTGCCATAGATACGGTTACGCGTGTCGTTCTGGTAGTTCATGTATCGGCTCCAATACTGGTTGTTGTGGTATGCCGGCGAGGGGTCGTCAACCGAGTTGCGGTTCCAGGTAGCCATTGTGCCGTCGGGGTAGTGCCACATGTCTTCCAGTTCCCTCATGTCGAGCTGGCGCTGGCCCCACTGCGTAAACTTCACCATGATGTTGTTGTCGCCATAGCCGGTGTCCTGACGACCCTTGGCACGGTTGTTGTAGAAGTTGACGCTGGTAAACACGTTGAGCTTCTTGTCGGGACTCATGATATTGCCGCTGACGTTGAACGTGTTCTTGTACATCGAGCTGTTGGGCAGGTAGCCGCTCAGCGACGTGTTGGTATAGCTGATACGGAAGGCCGAGTTGTCGTAGACCTTGGAAATAGACACGTTGTTGGTAAACGATATGCCGGTCTCGAAGAAATCCTCGTAGTCATGGCTCGGCGCGCTCCAGGGCGACGTCGTCGGGTCACCCACCTTGCCGCCGGCTTCCCATTTGGCCAAGTCGTACCACGACAGCACCTGACGGCCGTCGAGCTTCGGGCCCCAGCTCTCGTCCATCTCGTAGTCGGGCGTGGTGTAGGTCTTGCCATTAATGGTAACCTCGCCGAAATCGTCCTCGCCATCGAGGGCGGCATAGCCGTAACCGCCGCCATACTCTGACTGCAGCTTCGGCAGCTTGGTAACGCGCTCAATACCCAGCGTAGAGGTGAACTCCACGCCTAAGCCTTCCTGCTTCTTGGCCTTCTTGGTGGTAATCATCACCACGCCGTTAGAGGCGCGCGAGCCATACAGCGCTGAGGCTGAGGCACCCTTCAGCACGGAGATGTTCTCAATGTCGTCGGGGTTGATGTCCTGTATCAGGTTACCATAGTCGTAACCGCCGGCGCCGCGGGCAGCATCGGTACTGTTGAAGTCCTTACCCTCGATGGGCACACCGTCGACGACGAACAGCGGCTGGTTGGAGCCGCTCAGCGAGCTGGCACCACGGATGAGCACCTTCGACGAGCCGCCCATAGAGCCGGCACCCGACGAAATCTGCAAACCGGCCACCTTACCCTGAAGGGCGTTCACAGGGTTGCTCAAACCGCCGCGGGTCTTCAGCAGGTCTTCGCCTTGCAACTCGCTGACAGCGTATCCCAGAGCCTTGCGCTCACGAGAAATACCCATGGCCGTAACGACAACCTCGTCTATCTGGGCCGACTCGCGCAGGTAGACGCTCATGCCGTTGCGGGCTTCGACGGTCTGAGTTTCAAAGCCTACGAACGACACCTTGATGCGGGTCTTACCCTTGGGCATGGTCAGCGAGAACTTACCGTTAGAGTCTGTCAACATGCCTACCTTGATACCCTCTATCTGGACGGTAGCGCCGGCAATGGGCTGTTTGTCCTCGTTAGAGAATACGGTACCGTTGACCTGTGTCTGTGCAAACGCGCCGCCAATGGTCAGCAGCAGGGTTGCCAGTAACATTGTTAGTCTTTTTTTCATAATTCTCTCTCGTTTTGATTTATAATTAATTAGTGATCATTGCTTTCACGCGCGTACCATAATTTACTTAGGTTGACATTGGGAACCGCTCACCTCGCGCCATACGAGGTAGGACGGCCAGAACTGTCGTTCATCGCGTGCAAAGATATAACATAAGTTTGTGAAAAACGAATAAAATTATAAAAAAAAGACATTTAAGGGTTAATTTGCTAACAAATGTCAACCAAAACACCCGTTTTTCATGTCATTCCGCTAATAAGCTCGCTTTCTCTCCCAGATTTCATGTATACATCAACTGACGCTACCTCGCAGGATAAGGCCGCAACAATGGCGGCACCTGCTGCCACGGCGCCTGCACGCTGCCGGTACCGCGCGTGGTGTAGCTCCACGTGGCTGGCTTGTGGTCGGCGTCGAAGGCGGCAAACTCGTCGAAGGTGGCAGCCTCACGCCCCTCGCCCAGGGCAATCACCTTATTATATATAGCCATACGGCTGGGGGCGTTGAAGGGGCTGTTGTTGCTGCGCATCATGCTCTCCTGCGAGGGACGATAGACGCCCGACATGTAGGTGTAGGCGCCTTCGTAGGCGCCGATGTTCTCGGAGGCATAGCGGCTGTCGCCAATAAAGCTGCTCCAGAGTATGCGGTTCGTGTCGCTCTCGGTGTCGACGTTGAGCATCCATCCGTAGCGGTGGTTGTAGGCCAAGCGGTTACTCTCGGTAGTGGTAATGGCGCCGTTGGTGTCGTAGGCATACTCGTCGGCCAGCTTGGCCAGGCCGTGGCCTATGGCCTCATGCACCAGCACCTGACGGCAGGCCTCACTCTCAATGCCGCCCATGACGGTACACAGGGCGACGCTCCACTGGCGTGGACGGCCCGTGGCGGGGTCGTAATAAAGAGCGGTAACGCCATTACGGTTAGATGCGTTAACGATGACCACCGACAGCGAACGCTCCTCGTCGGCAGCATCCACCAGAGCGGTGTACGCCGACACCTTGTCCTCGTCGAAGTCGATTGACGAACTCGCGCGGCTGGGCACACAACTCAGCGCTGTATGATAGTTGGTGCCCGCCTTGCGGTTGAGCGACACCACCGTCACCATATAGACGTCAAAATAGTGGCGCAGCGAGTGTATGGGCTCTTCGCTGAAGAGGTGCTCCATAGCCTGCTCCATCGTCTGGAGGTAGGTGCCGTCGCTGATGTCGAGGTCGCCGAAGCCGTCGCCCATCAGCACGATGGCTATGCCCTTGCCTTGGGTGGCCTTCTGCAGTTGGGTCACCGTGCCGTCGGCCGTGAAGTCTGTCGACTCATAGTCGTCGGTCAGCCCCTGCTGATAGACGTAGGCGGTGTCTAAGGCTATAAAGTTGCCGTCGCTGCCCTGATAGCCCAGGGCTAAGGCGCTGGTGCGTCCCTCGGCCGATGTGTTAGGCTGAACGGTCAGCACTTTTGTCTGTCCCTTCACGTCGCTGGCGCGTGTTGCACGGCTCTCATCGGTCCAGTTTATCCAGTTGGCCTTGGTATAGGCTATCTGCAGCTTCGACGGGTCGCTCATGTTTACCGTGAAACCTAATGTCAGCGTGCCGCCGGCAGCGCTCACCAGGTATTCCTCACGGTCGAACACGGCATAGTCGCCGCGCTGAATCACGGTCACCGTCTTCCGCGTGCTGCCCGACGTAATCAGTAGCTGTGCCGTGCGCTGGCTCTTGGTGCGGTTGGTCTGGTTGGTGGTCAGCTTGATGGTGGCATTGCCGGCCTCGCCGCGGGCAGGGGCAAACGACAGCCAGTCGGCCGTTGTCGTAGCCGTCCACCCTGAGGAGGCCTGAAAATCTACCGTTGAACTCTGGTTCTCAACGGCGGCCAGCTCGACAATGGAGCTCGACGTAATGGCAACATCGCTGCCGCCATCCTCGGTACAAGCCGAGGACAGCAGCAGCACAAGCAATGCTGTTAATAACTTTATTTTCATCAAAATCCTAACCTATCACCTATCACCTATCACCTATCACCCATCACCCATCACCCATCACCTATCACCTATCACCCATCACCTATCACCCAATCACTTCACCAGTATTACCAGGTACTTGCTCGTCGACCAGAAAGTCTGAGGATCGGTGATACGCAGCACATACTGCTTGTTGGCGTCGCGCTGCAGGGTGTATGAGCTGGCGGGGTGAGTGGTGAGCATCTCGGCCGAGCGGGAGTAGAGCTTAATCTCCTTGTCTACGCGGATGTCGATCTTGGTGAAGTACTCCTTGTTGAAGCTCGACTGCAGCACCTTGCCGTCGACCAGGATTTGCTGCTCTTTCAGCTCCTTCTTCGTGCCAAACACAAACCAGGCCGTGTGCAGCTGCTTGTCCTGAGCGGCTATGGTCTCGGCTCGCTGATTGGTCTCGGTGGTCAGCTCCTGAACGTTGGTGTTCAGGTTGGCCACCTTCTCGTCCAGGTCCATAATCTGGATGTCTTTCTCGTCGAGCTGGGCGCGCAGCTGTTGCAGCTGCTGCTCTTTCTCTTCCATCTGCTGCGTCATGCTCTCTACCAGTTTGCGCAGAGCGTCGCTCTTCACCGAGCTCTCGCGCAGCTGCTGCTTCAGCTTGTTGATGAGCTCCTTGTTCTGCTTCATCGTCGTCTGGATAAACTGCATGTTCTCGCGCATACGCTGTTTGGAACTGGCACCCTCGCCCTTCTGGGCTACGGCCACACGGTTCTCAGCCTCGGAAATCTGGCGGAAGCCTTCCTCAATCTCATTGAACGTGCCCATCATGTCGTTAATCTCATTGTCCTTCTGGGCAACAATCTGCTTCAGGGAGTCCACACTTTGGGCAGCCGCAAGCTCGGCTTTCGACGGTCCCTGATTACAGCTGGCCAGTGCCAGCAGTCCTACTGCAAAAATAAATAGTTTCTTCATAGTCGTATAGTTTAATGCTTCATTTTTTTAATTCTTCAATTCTTCAATTCTTCAATCCTTCAATTCTTCAATTCTTCCCCGCTCCCGCCACGACAACGACGATTTCGCCCTTGGGCTCATGCTCACGGAAGTGGGCTGCCACCTCGGCCAGCGTGCCGCGCACGCTCTCCTCATGCACCTTGGAGATTTCACGACACACGCTCACCTGACGCTCGCTGCCGAAAACTTCGGCAAACTGTTCCAGCATCTTCACCAGCCGGTAAGGCGACTCGTAGAATATCATCGTGCGCTCCTCGGCGGCCAGACTCTGGATTTTCGACTGCCGTCCCTTCTTCTGAGGCAGGAATCCCTCGAAGCAAAACCTGTCGCAGGGCAGGCCACTGCTTACCAGCGCCGGCACGAAAGCCGTGGCGCCGGGCAGCGTCTGCACTTCAACACCGGCACGCACAGCCTCGCGAACCAGGAAGAAGCCCGGATCGCTGATGCCGGGTGTGCCGGCATCGCTGATCAGCGCTATGTTCTCGCCGGCCTGCAGACGGCTGACAATAGCAGCCGACGTGCCGTGCTCATTAAACTTGTGATGCGACAACAGGTGGTTCCTAATATCAAAATGCTTCAACAAGATGCCCGACGTGCGGGTATCTTCTGCCAACACCAGGTCCACCTCTTTTAATATGCGGACGGCCCTGAGCGTCATGTCCTCCATGTTGCCTACTGGAGTAGGTACAATATACAATATTCCCATAATGGCGCGACAAATGTAGTAAAAATAACAAAAAGAACAAAAAATACGCTCATTTCTTTGCAATTTTTAAAATGAATTTGTAATTTTGCCGACATGATAAACACTAATTATAACGGCGAGCCCCGCCGTCCGGGTCGTATCGAGGTTGTCTGCGGCTCTATGTTCTCGGGCAAGACCGAGGAGCTTATCCGGCGTTTGCGCCGCGCCAAGTTTGCCAAGCAGCGGGTGGAAATCTTCAAGCCCGCCATCGACGTGAGATATTCCGAGGAAGACGTCGTCAGCCACGACCAGAACCACATACCCTCTACCCCACTCGACTCCTCGGCAAGCATTCTGCTGCTGTCGAGCGACATCGACGTGGTGGGTATCGACGAGGCACAGTTCTTCGACCAGCAGCTACCCGAAGTGTGCAACGAGCTGGCCAACCGCGGCGTGCGCGTCATCGTGGCCGGTCTCGACATGGACTTCCGCGGACAGCCCTTCGGCCCCATGCCCGCTCTCTGCGCCATTGCCGACGACGTCACCAAGGTTCACGCCATCTGTGTCAAATGTGGCTCGCTGGCCTACGTCAGCCACCGCACCGTGGCCGACGACCGCCGTGTGCTGCTCGGCGAGACGCAGGAGTACGAGCCCCTCTGCCGCGAGTGCTATCAAAAAGCACTCGAAGAAGGAAAATGAAAGAAAAAACAGCTAAAAATTTGGCCGTTTCAAAAAAACATTGTAACTTTGCACCCGCTTTCATAAAAGCGCACTAAGGTAGATCCGCTAGCTCAGTCGGTAGAGCACAACACTTTTAATGTTGGGGTCTTGGGTTCGAACCCCAAGCGGATCACTTAATAAAATCCGCAAGAAACTGATATACAGAATCTTGCGGATTTTTCAGTTTGCATAATGCACCACATTTGCACCACTAATTATTTGAACCACATACACGACATTATATCAACCATTATATTTCCCTTGCTGATATTTTTTTGGTGATATGCCAAATTTCTGTTTGAATACCTTAGTGAAATAATGTGGATCGCTGATTCCAACCTTATAGCATACCTCTGCTACTGTAATTGTCTCTTTTTGCAACAATTCTGCTGCACGGTTCATCCTTAGTGTCTTAATGTAATCGGCTGGAGTCTGTCCCGTTAATGCCTTCACTTTCTTGAAGAAGATGGAACGCCGATAACCCATGGCCTCCGCCACTTGGTCGACAGACAGCATCGGGTCACTAATGTGATCGTAAAGCCAAGCATTCATCATGCTAAGCAAGTGTTTGTCACGCTCCTCTACAATTATCTCAGGAGGTGCTATAGTTGTTACTTCCGGATTATCCACTGCTTGTCGGCGAAGCAAGTCTCGTTGTCCTATAATTTGCCGACATGTACTGATAAGCAGTTTGGTTTCAAAGGGCTTTGTGAGATATGCATCAGCCCCGTGTTCGATACCTTTTAATCGTTTTTCTTCATTGGTGAGCGCCGTGAGTAGCACGATAGGGATAGTCTGGGTAGCAGGATTACTACGCACACGCCGTGTCAGTTCATAGCCATCCATCACCGGCATCAAGACATCACTCACGATGAGATCGGGCTTATCTTCCTGATTAAGCATATCCAAAGCAGCAGCACCGTCCATGGCTACACTGACGTGAAAGAAACGGCCTAACGTTTGTTTTAGCATCGTAACGATATCAGAATCGTCTTCAACAACGAGAATTGTCCTGTCGTTCATCGGTTCTCCAGCCAATTCCCGATAAACAGGAGATGTTTGGTTCGTGGCTACAGGCTTTAACTCGGACTTCTTCAAGAAATCACTATCTTTGTAAACACTCCGCTCAGCAGGAAGTTCGACCACAAATACAGATCCTTGTGGCTTGTTTTCCTCAAAGTGGATACTACCATGGTGCACTTCGACCAAAGCTTTTGTAAGATGTAGTCCTATTCCGATGCTGTCGCTGGCGAATGTACTTTGCATAAATCGCTGAAACAATTCCGGTTGTTTTTCCTTAGGTATGCCAACCCCTGTATCTTGCACGGAGATATTCACATGTCCTTCATCCACTCTGACACTGACGGTGATGTTACCTTTTGTCGGCGTATACTTAAATGCATTTGACAAAAGATTATAGACAACTTTGTCTATATGCTGACGGTCTATAGGAATCTCGTAAGCCTTCACATTAGAGGTGAAACTATAACTGATTTGCTTATTTTCGGCCAAATCGCTGAAATTTTGGTAGATGTTTCTTACAAAACCAATAATGTCAATATCTTCCAGCGAAAGGCTGAGTTTGCCCGCCTGCATCTTCCGAAACTCCAAAAGTTGGTTGATGAGCCTTAGCATCCGGTCTGTACTACGTCCCATATTACTGACAGGCTGGCGCAAATCTGCCGGAATTTCCTTGATGCTGCGGATGCGTTCTATAGCCCCTCGGATAATGGTGAGCGGTGTACGGAACTCATGTGAAATGTTCGTAAAGAACATCAACTTGTATTCTGTCAGTTCCTTTTCTATGCTGATGCGACGACGCAAGTCATATATGGTTCGCAATTGACGATAAACAACATAGCCCACGGCAATGACTACAATAAAATAGACAAGGTAAGCCCACCAGGTGGCCCACCAAGGATGGCGAATAACAATGTCAAGCGTCTGTTCCGTGTCTGGTTGTCCTGACCCATAGACCTTGACGTGCAACACATACCGTCCTGGAGGAAGCCGAAGATATTGTGCAAAACTATAACCACTTGGTTCACTCCAATCTTTGTCATACCCTTCCAACATATAACTGTATCGTGTTGCTGCTACATCCCGGTAATTGAATGCCGAGAATCTTACTATCAATGAATTCTCATTATAATTCAGCTGCAACTTTTCATGAAAATCCTTCTCACTGCCGTTCACTAACACATCGGTGATAGATAGGCGGGGGCGAGAGAGAGAGGGGGGAGCAGGTATTGATTCTGAGGAATAAATGACAATGCCAGAGTTTGTGCCAAAGGCAAGTCGTCCGTTTTTCAATAAGTAGGCACAATTCTCGGCATAGTAGTTACGCATCAAATTGCTTTCGTCGTAGTACTGACGCACTTTTTTATCCTTAGGATTGAATTTAGTCAGTCCATTCTTAGTTGCAAACCACATGTTACCCCCACGGTCTTCCACAATAGCCTGCACTTCATGGGAAATTAGTCCCACTGCGGTTTGGTGTGCAAATAGACCTTGCACTTTGCCAGGTCTATTGTCGGCAGAATAAACACCACTTCCAAGTGTACCCACCCAGAGTACACCTCGTGAATCTTCAAAGATGCAACTCACGTCACTGTAATTCAGCTCTGCCCCAGTCAACGGGTGTTTATAGGCTGTTGTGTCGTGTTGCAATTGGTCTGGGTTAAAACAAAAAAGCCCGTTCTTGGTGCCTACCCAAATGATGCCTCTACGGTCTTGATACATAACACGGGCTGAGAACTTTCTGTCGAAGAAGTGGCGAAAAGCGTACTTGCCGTTCGGCTGGCGTATAGCCA
>CAMHKU010000030.1 GCA_946185805.1 uncultured Prevotellaceae bacterium
AGCAGTTTACTGAAAATCTTTCTTTTCATACGATTTTAAAAATTAAGTTAATAAATAATAAAGTTGTTGTACTTTTCTTTCGCTATTCTTCTCTCAAATTATGCCGGACAAACAGTGCAAAAGCATACGCTCAGACACTCTATCTCCTGCCCGGAGTTACAGTTTTTAGACAAAAAAAGAAGGCCGCACAGTGTGTGTGCGACCTTCTTGATAGGGTATGGGAGTGATGTCAGCGGTTGAGCCTGATGCCGTCGTCGCTGATGGTGATGAGATGGCGGCGGTAGAGGTCGCCGACGGCCTGCTTGTAAGCCTTCTTGCTGACGCCGAAGCGCGCGCTGATGTCGTCGGCGGGAGAGTGGTCGCTGAGGTTGCAGTAGCCGTCGTTCTCGTAGAGATAGCGCAGCAGGATTTCTGCGAAGTCGAGGGCGCGCTGGCGGCCGGTGGTTTTCTGGTAGCGCTCCACCTTGGCAGTGGCCATGAGGCGGTGGGTCTTCGAGTCTTCCATCACGTAGACGTAATAGGTATGTCCGCGCTCCATGCGCTGTTTCTGTTCGCGGAAGGGACAGAAGAGGTCTTTCTGCAGTCCCCACTTGAGGAATGCCCCGTATTCGTTGGTCCATGTACATTCCAGGTATGCAAACTCGCCGACGGTGGCCAGCGGACGCTCAGTGGTGGCTGTCAGTCGTTCCTCATGGTCGAGGTATAGAAACACTTCTATCTCGTCGCCGATGTGCATGGCGGGTGTGACAAAGCGCTGCGGCAGCAGCACCTCGCCGCTTTCTGTGCCGCCGTCGAGATAGAGTCCGAAGTCTACGCGCTTCACGATGCGCAGGGTGTTGTATTTTCCGAGTGTAATCATAGGGCTAATGGGGCTTCTGGGGCTAATGGGGCTAATGGGGCTTCTGGGACTAATGGGACTAATGGGGCTGATGGGGCTAATGGGGCTAATGGGACTGAAGGAATGGCGGTAGCAAATTCTTCACTCTTCACTTTTCACTCTTCACTTTTACCCTTCACTCTCTATCTGGCCATCGCGGAGGTGGATGGTGCGGTCGGTGATGGTGGCCAGCTGCTCGTCGTGGGTGACGATGACGAAGGTCTGTCCGAAGCGGTCGCGGAGGTCGAAGAACAGCCGGTGGAGTTCCTGCTTGTTCTGCGTGTCGAGCGATCCTGAGGGCTCGTCGGCAAGGATGACGGCGGGGTTGTTCACCAGCGCGCGTGCCACGGCAATGCGCTGCTTCTCGCCGCCGGAGAGTTCGGTGGGCTTGTGGGTGGCGCGGTCGCTGAGCTGCATAAACTGCAGCAGTTCCTGGGCGCGCTCTTTGGCTTTGCGCTGCGACATGCCGGCGATGTATGCCGGGATCATGATGTTCTCCAGAGCCGTGAACTCCGGCAGCAGTTGGTGAAACTGGAAGACGAAGCCGAGGTGGCGGTTGCGGAAGTCGGCCAGCTGCCGCTGCGTGAGGGTGGTGACGTCGACACTGTCGACGTATACGGAACCACTGTCGGGGGCGTCGAGGGTGCCGAGGATTTGCAGCAGCGTGGTCTTGCCGGCTCCTGAGGGGCCGACGATGCTGACGACCTCGCCGCGGTCGATGTGCAGGTTGATGCCCTTGAGCACCTGTAGTGAGCCGAAGCTCTTGGTGATATTTTCTGTTGTAATCATATCGTGGAGTTGAGGAGATTTTGAGTTATTGAGTTTTTAAGTTTTTGAGTTGTGGAGTTAGTTTTTACTTCTCCACTTGTCAATTATCGAAAGCAGCCAGTCGTAGATGCTGCTTTCCTCATGGTGTTGCGCCTCGGTGAACGACATGTGCTGGTCTTTGGCGTCGCCATACTGGTCGGGGAAGATAATCATCAGGTTTTTGCCCGAGAAGTGTTTCTGTAGCTCGTCTGGCAGCCGTTCGAGGGCATTCTTGTAGGAGATGGTGCCCTTACGAGCTGTGACTACTATGAAGAGATGGTCGTCGGCGATGTGTGCTGCGAGCTGTGGCAGCTCGTTCCAGTGTGTCATCGTGGTGTATTCCGCGCGCACGGAGGTGTGGCGCGTGTTGATATATTCGGCAATGAGTGTGAGCGACTCGCCTCGTCCGTGGAACTGTATGCGGCAGTCGAGTCCCCCTGCCAGTCGGCAGAGACGTTCGAGCCATGTGTGGAACCCCGGCTCGAACTCGGCGCGGCTGGGCACCGCCACGCGTATGCGGCGCAGGGTGCTCAGGGGCTGCACGAAGCGGGCGAGCATGATCTGTCGGTTCAGCCCGTTGTAGAGACTCTGTATGAAGTCGCCCCAGAACTTGGCGTTGCTGTTAGTGTGAACGTGCATGCCCATGATGATCTCTGTGCTGCCGGTCTCGTGGAAAGCGTGCTTGATGCCGTTGGCAATGTTGGTGGCCAGGCGCACCTGTGTCTGCAAGTGTATCTCAGAGGCTGCAGCCTGCTGCTGTAGCTGCTCCAGCAGGCGCAGTCCGTCGAGGCGGTTCGCTGTGGCGTGCTCGTCGTCGTAGACTACATTGAGCGCCGACAACGTAGGCCGACGGTCGGGGGGAGCCGTGAGCAGTGCCAGCGACAGCAGCTGAGGGGCAATCTCCGGGTACTTGACGCAGATTAGCGCCGCTTCGTGGGAGGGTGGTAGCTGGGGGGGGTGGGGCGACTGGGGCTTCTGGGGCGACTGGGGCTTCTGGGGCGACTGGGCATTTGCGGTCACAGAAGCCTCAGAAGCCCCAGAGGCCCCAGAAGCCTCAGAAGCCCCATCCCACCCCCCAGTCGCCCCAGCCGCCCCACTCCCCCCAGCAGTCCCTTTCTGCGTGATGATAATCTGCTGGGCGGCGTGCTCGGTGATGAGTGTAGAGATGATACAGGTGATGAGGATCATGAGCACCACGCCGTTGAGCATGTCGTCGTTGACGAGATATTGGCTGGGGGCTACCTCTAAGCGCATGCCTACCATGACCATGGCGATGGCACCGGCGGCGTGTGCCGAGGTGAGTCCGAACATCATGTGGCCGTCGGCCTTAGGCAGGCGGAAGAGCAGCGACGAGAGATAGGCCGCCACGGCCTTGCCGAAGGTGCCCACGAAGGCGATGAGGGCTACCACCCACAGCACACGGCCTCCTTGGGTCAGGGCGCCCACATTGATGAGCATGCCCACGCCGATGAGGAAATAGGGAATGAAGAGTGCGTTGCCGATGAACTCGATACGGTTCATCAGCGGCGACACGCGCGGGATGTATCTGTTGAGGATGAGTCCCGAGAAGAAGGCGCCGAAGATGCCCTCTAAGCCTATGACGTCGGTGAGCGCTGCATTGAGGAACATCACCGCCAGCACGAAGATAAACTGCATGACGGCGTCGCTATAACGCCGCAGGAAATAGCGCGTCAGGTGTGGGATGAGCCACAGCATACCGGCGATATAAAGGCCCAGCTTCAGCGTAAACAGCGCATAATGCAAAAGCAGTGCCCCCGCACTCCCCGCAGCCCCAGTAGCCCCAGCCGCCCCAGTGGCCTCAGCCGCCCCAGCCGCCCCACCTCCGTCATACCCTGCCGCCAGCGCGGCAATCATCACCAGAGCCAGGAACAGGCTGATCATCGACGACCCCACCGAGAGCATCACACTATGATGGCGCTGCAGCCCGTAGCGCCCGACGATAGGGTAGGCGATGAGCGTGTTCGACGCCATGATACACCCTAAGAGAAAGGCCGCCGTAGGCGAATAGTGGAGTAGGGTGGTGGCCATCACGTAGGTAAGCCCTAAGGGCACGAGGCAGGTCAGCAGTCCGAAGATGAGAAACTGTCGCGTATTGCGCTTGACACTCTCCAGGTCCATCTCCAGGCCGGCGAGAAACATGATATAGAACAGTCCCACGCGGCCGAAGAGCTCGAAGCTGTCGTCGCGCTCCAGGATGTTCAGACCATACTGCCCCATAGCCATGCCTGCAATCACCATGCCGATGATGTGAGGTATGCGCAGCTTACCCATGATGATAGGGGCAAACAGTATCGTCAGCAACACCACGAGAAATATCAGCGTGGGGTCGGTAATGGGCAGATGTAACATAACTTGGTGCAAAGTTACTCTTTTTTTTTCATTTTAGGCTGTTCTCGCCAACTTTTTCGCCTTTGATGTGTCCTTTTTGAAAAAAATTAGTAACTTTGCCGCGCAAAAAGGTATTTAAATATTGAGAAAGCATGAAAGTAGCAATTGTTGGCGCCTCGGGCGCTGTGGGTCAGGAGTTCCTGCGCCTGCTTGACGAGAGAAATTTCCCCATGGATGAGTTAGTGCTGTTTGGCAGCGAGCGCAGTGCCGGCAGCAAGTATATGTTTCGCGGCCGTGAGCTCACGGTGAAGCTCCTGCAGCATAACGACGATTTCAAGGACATCGACATCGCCTTCACCAGCGCCGGTGCCGGCACGTCGAAGGAGTTTGCCGAGACGATTACCAAATACGGCTGCGTGATGATCGACAACAGCAGCGCCTTCCGCATGGACGACGACGTGCCCCTGGTGGTGCCGGAGTGCAACGCCGAGGACGCCCTGAACCGTCCACGCGGCATCATTGCCAACCCCAACTGCACCACCATCATGATGGTCGTCGTGCTGCAGCCCCTGGAGCAGCTCAGCCATATCAAGCGCATCCATGTGGCCAGCTATCAGAGTGCCTCCGGTGCCGGCGCCGCCGCCATGGCCGAGTTGCAGCAGCAGTATAAGGAGATCGTGGAGACTGGCGAGGTGAAGACCATCAAGAAATTCCCCCACCAGCTGGCTTACAATGTCATTCCCCAGATTGACGTCTTCCAGCCCAACGGCTATACCAAGGAAGAGATGAAGATGTATAACGAGACGCGTAAGATTATGCATACCGACGCCAAGTGCTCGGCCATGTGCGTGCGCGTGAGCTCACTGCGCAGCCATTCTGAGAGCGTGTGGATAGAGACCGAGCGCCCGTTGAGCGTCGAGGAGGCTCAGCAGGCCATCGCCAACGCCCCCGGCTGCACCCTCGTTGACGACCCGCAGACGCTGACCTACCCCATGCCGCTGGACACCGCCGGCAAGGACGACGTCTTCGTAGGCCGTGTGCGCAAGGACCTCACCGACGACTGCGGACTCACCTTCTGGCTCTCCGGCGACCAGATCCGCAAGGGTGCCGCGCTGAACGCCGTGCAGATTGGCGAGTGGCTGATAGAAAATGATAAATGATAAATGATTCAAGTTTCTCATTATTTGTTTAAACGCAGAGACGCAGAGAATGAAGAGTTTTCGTGCTATATTCAGAGTTATGCTAAAGCATTCTTTGGAGGTCGCAGAGAGGCTGCCGCATGGCTCTGCGTACTCTTATAATGCCTTTGGCATGCCTCTGCCCGCTCTAATGGTAAGCGTAAATCTCTATAACTCTGCGACTCTGCGTTTAGAAAAGACTTACGAAAGTTGAATAAATGATAAATTGTTATGACGTTATCACGTCATAACGAAATAACGAAATAACGAAATAACGAAATAACTATGAAAAAGATGCTGTTGGCCGCTATGGCCGTATTACTGATGTGCGCTTGCTCCGGTGAGCGCGGGTATCTGAATTATCGCGGACTGTCGATGGGCATCAAGGCCTCTGCGATGGCCGACTCGCTGGTGGCGATGCTGCCCAACCTGGCTGTCGACACTGCCAAGAGCGGCGACGGCCAGACGGTGCTCGCCGACACGCTGGCGCAGAACTTCGCCGTTACCATCTACCATCATAACGACACGATCAGCGACATCCTGGAGAGCTATGTGGCCACGTATAACGACTCGACGTCGAACCTGTGGCAGAAGCTCCACGACGAGCTGCAGCAGACGATGGGCTGGCCCAACATGGGCAAGCATGGCGACCTGCATAAGGATGCCACCTTCGAGAATGAGAGCGGCACCGTCGTGCTCACGCTCCTCAATACCTATTCGCCCACACTCAGTGTCCGCTACTCTATATCAACGACGCAGGACTAACCATCCACTTCCTTTATTATATAGGTTCTACGAGATTTTGTATGGGTCATACCTTCGTTTTTGGAAAAACAGGGAAAAACAAGAAAAACAGGGAAAAACAATGTAAGCTGACAGTTTTAGGTTTTTATCGGTTTTCCTGGTTTTTATCTGTTTTTCAAAAACAGCTATCTATCCACACGAAATCTTGTAGGACCATTATATAAAATGATTATCCGCAACCAGCCGACAGCGCCCTGCGCTGTCGGCTGGTTGCGGATATCTATAACTAAGGCTTTGCCGTCAGTCTGCCGCCGATGATATAGAGACCTTTCGATGCCGTCTTCAGCCTCTGCCCTTGGAGGTTGTAGATGTCCGCCCTCCCGCTGCCGTCACTCAGGCTGCTCCCGCTGTCGCACGCAATGGCGGTGACCGGTGTGGCATCGTTGCCGCTGATAGCCAGACGGGCGTTGTTCGTCACAAAGCTTGAAGGCACGGTGATATATGCTCTCAGACCGCTCATCCTCTTGCCCGTGTCCGTGGGGCGGGCCAGCTTGTTGGCGGTGGTGATAAACAGCTGTGTGCCGTCGGTTCTCAGGTCTATGGGGGTGTAGGTGCCTACGAAGCTTACCTCGTCGTGGGTGATGGTCTTGGCCGTCTTGTTGCTCAGCGTGATGCCGCTGAAGGTGGGATTCGTCACATCCTCGCCGCTGAATCTTATCAGAAACGGCGTACCGGCACTGACGGCATTGCCCTCCGGCGCCGTGAAGTGCATTGTTCCTTCTGAGTAGCTGCTGTAGGTCCTCAGTTCAATGTTCCGCTCTGTGCCTATGGCGGACTCCAGTGTCTTCATGTCCACGTCGAAAGGCAGGCACAGCGTGTTCCATATCCCCGCCCTCAGCGTCCGCCGTGTCTGTATGTCTATCGGCTCCTCAGTGGCGTTCGCTGCTATAGCCTCCGCAGGGTCGTAACTCTCATTCAAAGTAATCTCCCCCAGCTTGATGACCTTCACGTCGTCGATGGCGGCGGGTTTTTTGTCGTTGATAGAGAAACGTAATCTTGTGTCGTTTGTCGCTCCGATGATTTTGACTGGTTTGAGGTGTTTTATATGTTTTTCTCCAGTGATATTAATGGTACTGTCTTTCTGGTTCTGATCGTTTCTGACATTATCAATATATCCACCGTTCTCAATAGAAATAGTGATTGACGTGTTGGCGTCTCCTGGTTTTATGTAGTTGAATGATAGTTCGACGTTGCCGGCATAGTTGAAAGCCGGACTAAGTGCATAGCCGTTTATATAGGTTGTTGTTGAATTGTTTGGGTCTATGAACGTCTCGATCTTTAGACATGTAAGGGATGTAAGATAATATGCACCTGCTATCGTCCATTGTTCATGTTGTCTGATGCTTCCACTGCCGCTTTTATCTGGGAACTCAGTAAAATCCTCATCAATAATCACATTCTCGTCCTGCGCCCATGTCTGTGCGCATGTCATGGTCATGAGCAGTGTTAGCAGAAGTTGTGTTGTTTTTCTTTTCATAGGCTTATAGTTTTGTTGGATGCAAAGATACGACCTTTCCGCTAATTACCCAAACAAATACAAAAATATTTTCGACCTGCCGTTGAAAACTCTGTAAACTCCATGATGCCATTAGGCCTCAGAACCTCTAATATTAGTCCTCTGTGCACCACTCTGCGACCTCTGCGACTCTGCGTGAGGACAAAAATAGCGTTGGCTTTATTCTCACGCAGAGTCGCAGAGGTCGCAGAGTGGTGCGCAGAGTAGAAGCTATTCAGTGTAGAAGCTATTTGCTGAATGGAGGGGATCATGGGGACAGGTTGTTTGAAGTGAATTCAACGAATTCATTCAAAAACCTGTCCCCATGATCCCCAAACAACCTGTCCCCATGATCCCTTGTTTTGCCAGACATCTATCCTTCGCCTTTCCTCTCCCAGTTAATCCCTGGTCGGTCGTCAGACCGAATTGTTGTCCATAGTTGTCATTCGGCTTGATAGAGTGTCAAGTTGTCCTTAGTTGTCAAAAGTTGTCATTGTTGTCTTTTAACTTCCCGGCGACCGATTGGCGTTTAACATTTCCTTTCCTGCCGCAGAGATTCACGAATAATTCGTAGGGTTTCGCGAAAAGGCAGAAAATCATAGACACATGTTTAATACATTTAACTTATCTTTGCAACAGATTGGGTATAATTATGTACAAAGCCCATACTGCCTTTGTTGGTAAAATAGGAGCGTAGGCCTCGCGCTCCGTATGTGGAATGAAAACCGGAGAAAGCGCATGCACAGAGGCCTGGCATGCATAGATGTGGACCGACAGAGTGTAACCAACAGCGCGCCTGCGCGCGTACATATACTAAATTAACGGCTATAAAACCGAAATAGAAAAATATATATAAAACAACATTAATATTAACTTAAAAAAAAGAAGTATGAAACAATTAGTTTACTACTCCCCATTGATTATGGCGGTTGCGCCTGTAGCTGCCATGGCCGACACGGGTCACTATCAGACGACTGAGGCCCAGGCTGTCGCAGCAGGTACGAATCTTAATCTGACTGTTCTGGAAACAACGCAGATTGACAAGATTGATGATTATAAGCTTGTCATCACTCCTAGTAAAGAGGTTACTACCTTTGCATACGAGATTGTCTACAATGGAACGACTTCGAACAACTCAAATCTCTTGCCAGCAGGCGGAGCTACGATTGATCTCACTCCTGCACACGGAACGGGGTCAGGTACGCTCAAGTTTGTTGTGAAGAGTAGCACCGAAGCTGTCACCCTCTCAGTGAAGCTTGAACCCAAGAGCCCGGATGTGATTAAAAACAAGCTGGCCGACTATATTAAGAAGGTTGACGCCTACATGTCGGAAATTGGCGCTGCCGGCTATACCCTCAGCCCCGAGAACAATGCCATGCTGCTGTTGCTGCACGATGTGGCCGTCCCCGGCACAGCGCAGTTCACCGTGGAGAACTTCGAGCGCTTTGAGCTTTACAAGGGCACTACTGAGATTGAGAAGCAGTTTGCCGCTACCGTGAAGGCCATCGAGGCCGACGAGCTGGCCAAGACCGCCGTCACCGACGACGAGCTGAAGACGCTGCCCAAGGTGCCCGTCGACGTGGCCCAGGCCATTGCCGATGCCAAGGCCGAGTTTGAGGCTGCCACCACGCCCGAGGCCGTGAAGGATGCCAAGGCCAAGCTGGAGGCCGCCCAGCAGTATGCACAGTTCATACTCACCGCCGACAAGATACAGGCTGCCATCGAAGACTATGAGGCCCTGCTCGACAGCTACGACAAGAGCATCGGCACCGAGCTCGTGTTCAACGAGGACGGCACCTACAAGGAGGGCGGCGCTCTCCTGGGCACCTACCAGATCGAGGCCTTCCGTACCAGCAAGACCCGCCTGCAGGGTATTAAGGAAACCAAGGAAAAGTTCCTGGAGCTTGCCGCCGAGGCTTTCCAGGCCGACAACACCAAGTTCGTCGCTCCCACCAATGTGAAGGTGGGCACAGGCTATAAAACCTATTCGGATATCAACGCCCTGCTTGGCACAGAGGCTGAACCCGCATTGAAACAGCAGAATAAAATTGGCGTACTCAACAACATTGCCTATGTGAAGTATTGCGCACAGCAGTATCAGGCCAAGTACTTAGAGGTGCTCACTACCATCGCCGCTGCCACAAAGGCCTACAACGAACTGATCCCCGGCCTGGAGGCAACGTTCAGCAAGTGGGACGCCGAGGCACCGACCTACAACCCCGACATTGACTATGTGGGTAAGGGCAAGGCCCTGGAGCAGGTGAAGACCATCCTCAACCAGCTGCTGATTGAGGACAGCAAAGATGGCACCATCCTGAAGATTGAGGAGCTGCTGAACGAGGCCAGGAAGACCGGCGGCGACATCAGCTACGACAAGAACACGCAGTGGACCAACACGCCCGCAGACAAGTGGATTACCGCTCTGAAGGCTATCTCCATCGACTCACCCAGCACGCTGAGCACAAAGATTGACGAATATACCAACGCTACCACCGGCGTAGAGGCCGCCCGTAAGAAGTTCGACGAGCAGATGGACCTCATCACAGGCACCGACGCCGACACGAAGCTGCAGTACTGGATCGACAAGATTGGATGGGACGGACTCACCGATAAGGTGAAGACTCTCTACCAGGAGGAATATACCACCATCGGGACAGAAATCCAGACGCTGAAGGACAAGCTCTACAAGGCTAACGAGAACCTCGGAACGGACGACGCTGAGCCTGACTTCCAGAAGTTCCAGATACTGAACGACCCCTGGCAGAAGAACTGGGATGACGAATACTACGACAAGAAAGACAATGGTAACTACTCCAGCTACAAGAACCTGAAGAAGCGCCTCGGCGACTTATATGACAAGGTGAAGAACGCCAAGTTCGAGCAGGAGGCCCTCTGGGGTCTGCAGGCCAATGGTGATGAACTGTCAGACCGCCTGCGCAACGCCAGCGGCGTTATCAACAACCTGACGAAGGACTACACGGATCCCGAATACCTGGCATGGAGCTTCTACGGATATAAGGGCAGCGCCGCCACCAATGAAGGCTTTGCAAAGACCATTACCGACTATGTGGCACTGCTCCAGGAAACCGCTAAGGTTCAATACGGCGAAGGCGACACCGATGCCGCACAGATACTGAAGAACGGCGCCAAGACCGTGGACATGGTAAGACCTTCTGTTAACGACTTTGAAAATAAAGGTGGTCTTTATGGAAAGAATAGTGATTTTAATTCCGGTGAACAATGGGCCGTTGGCTATTTGCAACTGAACGGTACTGCTCGTACAAAAGCGCTTGGCTTGAAGCTGGAACCCGGCCAGCAGGCCAGTTTCCGCTTCAAGGTAGAAAACCTCGACGGCAACTATTGGGTCAAAGCCAGCATCTATAATGGCGATACTAAGCTGGCTGAGAAATGGGTAAATCGCAGCGGCACTTACACCGTGTCGTTCACGGCTACTGCAAACTATAACGACCTGCGAATGGACTTCGAAGGTAATGACGCCAGGATTGATGGAAACGATAACTCTGATTCGAAGGTCTACTGGGGCCCGCTGGTAGTGGCCGGCGCAGAAGATGTCTTCAAGACCGATACCGACATCAATGACGACAGCCAGACCGACGACACCTGGAATGCTATCGAGACCATGGTGAAGAAGCTTGAGGCAGACGTTTCTGGTGACACGTCCAAAGACGGCGTTGCCAAGAAGGCCATCGACAACTATGTGGCTGTGCGCACCTCTATCGAGACCGCACAGGAACAGATAAAGGCCGTGCTCGACGAGGTGGAGGGTCATGGCGTATATACCGACAAGACCAGCACGAGACCCCACCATGGCGAGTATGCCACGCTGATTGAAGGCTGGAACAGCCAGGTGGAGACCGCCCTCAACTCCGTGAAGGCCGTGAGCACGCTCAATAGCACCAATCCTGAGCTTGCCGACGCTCACTGGGCTAAACTGGCAGCGCTGACTGTGATGAGCGACCTCACCGAAATCGACAAGTACTACGACAAACTCACCAAGACGGTGAAGGACAAGATTGCCGCCGACAAGGCTGAGTACGACGAGGCCGTGTTTGAGGAGCAGGTTACCCAGCTCTACAACGAGCTCTATGGCACCGACGGCCTGGCTACAACCAAGAAAGACAGTAAGCTCGACGACGTGAAGGAATTCTACGACACTGCCAAGGCTGCCTACGACACCAAGAAGGCCGAGCAGGCTACCCCCGAGGATGTATTCGGCAGTGCCGCTCACGGTGCCGACAAGGGCAATGCCACTACCCTTGAGCAGGCTTGGGGTACCGACATGCCCGCATACCTGACTGCTGTAGAGCAGGCGGTCAAGGACGCTTGGGATACATCGAAGAATCCCAGGACTGTGGGTAACAGGACTGAGTGGGATAAGGTCAACGACCTTCTGCTGGCCGCTAAAGACAAGATTGATGCCCTGCTCAACACCGACAAGGAGGTTGAGAAGATCAACGATATTGTCATCAACGAGACGACCAGCATCCAGGCTCTGTCCGACCTTACCAACGCCCTGGCCGCCAACAAGGCTGCTTACGACGGCATCCTCGACATCAAGGGCCGTCTGGAGAAGAAGGCCGAGAACGTGAAGAAGGCACTCACCGACGAGTATGAGGAGACCGACGAGAGCAAGGCTCTGCTCGACATCGTGGAGAACTACTTCAAGCCCATGACTACCGCTGAGAGCGCCAAGATCGAGAAGCTCTACAAAGACATGGAGGCCGTCAGCGAGGGTCCGGAGAGCACCCGCAAGGCTGATGAGGAAAGCGAGTATGAGGCTTACGTCAATGGCGATGTGAAGCACATGACCAAGGAGAACAAGGATCAGGTGGTATACTGGAAGTTCTACGACGCTCTCACGGAACTCACCGACCTGTTCGATGCCTTCGACAAGGGCTATCCCGACTATCTGGCCGACAAGAACGCCAACATCTTCAACAACGTCGTGAAGGGCGAATACGACAAGGCCATGACAGCGTACAAGGAGATTGTGTTCAACCTCAACAAGTTCAAGGCTCCTAAGGACGAGTACCTCAAGCAGGAGTACGAGAAGGCCTTCAAGACTGCCACAGAAAAGATTTACCAGGCTCCCGAGCTGCTGCTCAAGGCTAAGGCGCTGGCCGATGCCAACATGGACGCCGCCAACGAGGCTAAGCCGATGGAAACCTATGATCCGGAGACCAAGAATTATGTCAAGGTTGAGGACGAGGCTATCTATAATGTTTACAGTGGTGTATCTGGCAAGCAGTATAGCGACAAGGAGCGTATCGGTATTATCCAGATGGCTTGTGAAAACTACTTCGCACAGTTCACTCAGGCTATGCAGAAGGCTGTAGAAGACCGCTGGGCTGAGCTGGAGACTCCGACTAATGCTGAGATTACCGCTGCATGGGACGTCATCAAGGGCTACTATGCTACGCCGAAGAGTCCGAAGCCGCGTGTCACCTTCGAAGGCTATTACCTCACCGACGGCACGAAGTATGTCGACAAGGATACGAAGTATGACTACCTGTGGGAGTCGAAGGGCGCCTTTAAAGAAGCTGACGATCTGCATGATAAGATTATACTTTCCGGCTGGGATACCTACGAGGACTTCGTGGCCTTCGACGCCCTTATCAGCGGCGACATTCTCGACGTGGAGTGGGATGATGTCAAGAACAATGTGTTCACGGGCATCAACAAGCACCTGAACGTCAAGAAGAACGAGGCTGCCAATACCGACCTGACCAACCGCATCGAGATTGCACGCATCGAGATAGTCAATCCCGACACCAAGGCGCTCAAGGGTGATCCCGAGGAGAAGGACGGCGAAGGCAATGCCATCGACCTGATGAAGGAGTACAAGACGCAGTACGCCGGCTTCGGACCCACGGCCGACACCGACGGATACTACTATAGCTACAAGCGCGCGCTGGGCTTGACGGCCTACGACCTGCTCTGCGCCGAGTTCGACAAGCTCGTCGCCGAGACCGTCGACGCTGCCGAGGAGCTCAAGAACAGCTACTATGAGGCTGTGCAGCTGCCCGAATACTTCGACGAGGAGCTCCTTGCCAACGTCAACAGCCGCCAGAAGGTGCTCGACCTCTTCCGTGCATACACCGAGCATCCCGAGAAGTTCAATGCCATCCGCGACAAGTTCCTCGACGGATTCGACTATACCGATCCCGAGACCGGCGTCACCACTCACTACGAGGGCTACAACGACTTCATTGCACAGGCCGACTATCTGGCTGCCATGCGCAACTTCGAGGATCGCTTCGCCAAGGAGAAGGCCGGCATCGAGAGCCTCTATGCTGGTACCGACCCCGCTATCACCAGTACCCTCAAGGTTATGGAAGAAGCGTTCAACCAGGAGAAGAAGGAGAAGGGCAGCGTAGACATCTTCGCACTGACCGACCAGCTCGACGACCTGATTGCCAGCGACGAGGGTGTCAAGAAGATGGACTATGACGCCATGATCAAGGAGCTGACCACGCTGAAGGATGAGTACAACCAGATGGTGGCCAACTATAACAAGGAGATCGACGCCGAGACCGATGCCGCCAAGAAGGAAGAGCTGAAGGCTAAGCGCGACGACCTCATTGCCAAGTTCGACACCGCTGGCGACGCTCTGAACATCGACGAGAACATTGCCAAGCTCGAGGACTATGAGTTACGTCGCGGCGACTATATTCCCACCACCAGCGACAAGGACAACAACAATCTGTCGTCGCAGGAGCTCTCGATGGAGAACGATGCCAGCTACGAGGACTATGTGGCCGTGGAGCACAACGTGGGCCTGATCAAGACCGAGATTGCCAAGATCGACGGCACGCAGACCGACGTGACCATTGCCCAGATGGGCGAGGACCTGCTCAACGCCCTCAAGGCTCTGCAGGACAAGGTGTCGGCATATATCAACCAGGCCAGCGGCTTCAGCGTAGACCAGCTGCTGACGGCTCCCGTCAACCCGAAGGACGAGGCAGATACCTACAAGTTCGACGACTTCGGACTCTATCAGTTCTATCTGCCCGCAGAATTCAAGAGTGATGTGGAGTTTGAAGGTTCCTATCTGAAGGATGCTATCGGCAAGGTGGCCGAGAGTGTACAGAAGCATATCGACGCCAAGGACATCCTGCTGTTTGCCGCCAACCTGCAGAAGCAGATTAACGAGTTCAACGCCGGCGGTTCCGTCGACATCGACAACATCGACCTGGAAACTAACAGCAACATCGACGATGCTGTTACCAGCGCCTATGAGCGTAACCTGCAGGAGGTGAAGTTTGCCGAGGTGCAGAAGGCTCAGCTGGAGCGTCTGCAGGCCGAGTACGATGCCGTGGCCGCCAAGGTGCAGCCCGCCAAAGACGCCATCGCCGGACTGGGCGATTTCCAGGGCGACTTCAGCAAGGTCAACGAGGAACTGGCCAAGATTCAGCGCCGCATCACCGTTTACTATCTCGCCGACAAGCAGATACTCGAGACCGTGACCATGACCAAGGACAAGGGCGCCGCCATCTATAATATTAAGAAGTTTGCCCTGAATCCCGCTGAGGTTACCGACGAGTGGATTGCCAGCAAGGGCCTGACCGACGTCTACAACAAGGAGACCGGCGAGGTGACGCTGCCCGGCAACATCGGCCTGACGGCCATCGAGGCTCTCATTGCCGATGAGGTGCAGAAGTTTGTCACTCAGGTGGCCGATGCCAAGTATGCCGAGGCTCATGATGCTTACAAAGAAGCCCTCGACAAGCTCAACGACACGCAGATGCGCTATGAGGACAAGGAGGCTCTGCGCGGCAAGCTCTATGGCGCTACCATCGCCGACGCCAACGACGGCGGATTCCAGGAGCAGCTCCAGGGCACCGGCGGTCTTGAGGCACGTAAGGCTACGCAGACCATTGAGACCATCGACAAGTATGTGGCCGATGTCGACGCCTTCGTCAAGGCGCTGCTCGGCACCGACGACGAGGCTGGCTTCGTCGATGAGGTGGCTGGCAAGACGGCCGGCGACCTCGACGGCAACGGCATCATCAACGTCATCGACCTCACCGACCTGCTGAAGTATGTCACCGATCCCAAGCAGCAGAACGACCTCGACAAGGAGATGTTCGCCGCTCGCGACCTCAACAACGACGGCTATATCGACGTGGTTGACCTGGGTATCATGGTCGACATCATCACCGGACAGACCGAATACCTGAAGGCTCAGGGCGTCTTCGCAGCACGTGCCCTGCACAATAGCAACGAGACGCTGCGCGCCGATGTCGCCGCCACCAACGGCAACACCCAGCGCATAGCCATCAGCCTGAACAACGAGCGCGACTACACCACCTTCCAGATGGACATCACCCTGCCCGAGGGCATGCGCCTCGTGGGACAGAGCCTCAGCGACCGTGCCAACGGCCAGCAGCTCTACGCCAACGAGTGGGACGGCAAGACCCGCCTCGTGGGCTTCACCATGTCGAAGGCTGCATTCACCGGCAACGACGGCGACGTGCTCTACCTCGACGTCGAGACCGATGAGAGCTACAAGGGCGGCAGCATCCGCTTCGAGGACATCATCTTCGTCACCACCGAGTCTGAGGGTGTGCGCTTCAGCATGAAGGGCGAGGCTACGAGCATTGCCGACCGCATTGCCGACACTGCCAAGGAAACCATCTACAACCTCGGCGGTCGCATGATGAACAGCCTGAAGAAGGGTGTCAACATCCTCCGCGGCAACAACGGTGCCAAGAAGGTTATCAAGAAGTAAAAATCATCTATCGTAACAGCGTGTGGGGCGGTACCCCCGCCCCGCCACGCTGCTACATATAAAAAGCATTGAACAATAACTAAATTTTTACACTGATATGAAGAAAAAATCATTTCTCGTAGGTGCACTGTTGGCTCACAGCATGTTCACCTTTGCCGATGTGAAATTCAGCGTCGCTGACCTGACCATTGCCGCCGGCGAGCAGAGAACAGTTGCAGTTAACGTTGAGCTGACGGACAAGACTGAGTTGTCGGCCTTTGAAATGGACATTCAGTTGCCCGCAGGCCTTACCTTCAAAGGCTTCGACGAGGTGATGACGACCACCGATTACGGCTGGGTGCTCTCGCGCAGCAGAATCACTGCCCCTGGCGACAAGTACGACAAGTATAAGTTCGTGGGCTATGCCAAGCCCGGCGCCAAGCTCACCCCGGAGTCGGCTTCCAATATCCTGGCATTCAACTTCGACGTGGTGGCTTCCAGCACCTTCGATCCCAAGACGGCCGGCGACATTGAGATTCTCGACCCGCTGCTGGCTACCGACCTCGACAAGCCCGCTCCCAAATATGCCATCGACGGCAATATCATTAAGGAGAACGGCGATGTCAATGGCATCTATCGTCTCAAGGGCCTGATTAATGTGGTGACCATCAACGACGGACAGACAGAGGTGAAGTTTGACCTCACGCCGAAGCATGTGCAGACGATTACCGTCGAGCTGACCAACCCCAAGATTGAGGACGACCCCTCAACAGCCGAGGATGAGTCGCTGCTTGGTGGCGACCCCAACATCCGCGGACTCCAGGGTGTTATACATCTGCCCAAGGGCTTGAAGATCAAGGGACTGGGTACTCTTGCCTACCGTACTGTCAATGAGGACCTGACGCTTGGCGTGCCTCAGGAGGTAAAAGACGACAATGGCAATGTCATAGGTACTGATGTCAGCTTCGTGCTCTGGGCAAACACCGCTCCCCTGCGTGAGTCGAACATCTACGGCTCACCAATCTTTAGCTTCGATGTAGAGGGTGAGGGCGTTGACCAATACAACAGCCGCGAGTCTGTCATTACCATCGACAACATTGTGGCTTCGAAGTTCAAGGACAGCAACCGCTACACCCTCGACGACGAGATTACCGTTACCGTCGACAACCCCAACCAGGTGGCTAAGGAAGACGTGTGGAATCCCGCCGTTGAGGACTACCGTGACCAGCTGGCAGCAATCATCGCCGACATCGAGAAAGACAACAGCAACGTTGACCAGTATATAGGCATTACCGATGCCGAGGCTGCTGCCAAGGCCGCCATCGACGCCTACGAGGCTGCCATCAAAGAGCAGTATGAGGCCGGTGTGCTGCACGAGAAGACCGCCGACGACTTCAAGGCTGAGAGCGATGCCGCCGATAAGCTGCTTTTCGAGACCATTCCCGACCAGGTTAAGGAGGCTATTGCCCTTGCCGCCGACAACAACAAGCTGGCCCAGGATGCCATCGACGGTAAGAACCCCGCCATTCCTGAGGTGCCCGCCAACATTGCCAAGGACGACACGCCCGCCACTGACGGCGAGCCCGGCACTATCGAGAAGGCCAAGAATGAGTGGACAGCTGCCATGCAAGCTCTCGAGGCTGCCCAGAAGAAGGCTGCCGAGGAGGGCAAGCAGGCCGACGCCGACATCTATAAGGACGAGATTGAAGCCATGCAGGCTGCCGTCGACGGTATCCAGAAGGCTATCGACGAGGTACAGAAGAAGGCTGAGGCTAACAACAAGGCTGCCGAAGACAGCAAGAAAGAGTTTGCTCTGCCCGCCAACGTGGCTGCCGACGACACGCCCGCCGAGGGCGAGGAGCTGGGCACTTACAACAAGGCGCTCAAGGCTCTTGACGATGCCGTTGCCAAGGCTGCCGAAGAGGGCACTCAGGCTAAGGACGGTATCTACACCGATGCCATCCAGGCTCTGAAGGAGGCTCAGGAAGCTGTCATCGCCAAGGGTGAGGCTAACAACGCTCTGCTGGATGCTGCTGTTGAAGCTGCCAATGAATTTGCTGAAAGCGTGGCCGCCGACGAGAAGAACGGCTGGGTGAGCGCCCAGGAGGCTGTCGCCGAGGCTCAGAACGAGTTTGATAAGGCTACCGAGGCTCTGGAGGCTGCTAAGACTGCTGCCGAAGAGGCCGGCACTCAGGCTAAGGACGACATCTATAAGGAAGAGATTGACCGTGTAGAGGCTGCCACTGAGGCTCTGCAGAGCGCCCTTGCCGCTGCCGCCGACGTGGCTACCGCCAACTTGGCCGAGGCTAACGCCGAGCTGGAAGCCGACACCGAGAAGGGTGAGCGCTACGACGAGATTAAGAACAGCAACAATATTCCTGCCCTTGAACAGGCTCTGGCCGACGCTAAACAGGAGCTGCAGGATGCTATCGACCAGGTGAAGGCTGACGGCAAGCTCGGCGACACGCCCAACCCGCTGGCTGAGGCTATCGAGAAGGCCAAGACTGCCCGCGAGGCCGTTGACAAGGCTATTGCCGACGCTACCGACATTGCCAACGAGATTGACGATATCATCGGGACTGGCATGGACGACCTGTATAAAGAAGACATCATTGGTGGTGAAGGCGAGCTGGGCAAGGCTAAGGTCGTTGATCCCTCTACCGTTGAGCAGATTGAGGGCAGGCTGCCGACTACTTCGTTAGATTACTTAGCTCTGTTGCTTAAGCTCGGCTCGCTCGTCTACGGCGACAATGGCATGCAGAATCAGGTCGAGGTGCAGAAAGGCAACTTCCTCGCCGGCGACATGTCGCTCGACGAGCTGCGCAAGTACATCGACGAGACTCTCCCGCAGAAGGAGCTTGAGGTGTTAGCTAATGCTGAGGCCATCATTACCGACTACCTGAAGACCGTACAGCGCGGTGACGTCGGCGGCGACGGCCGTTGGACCACCAACGACTACGCCCTGCTGCGTAAGGTTATCCTCAGCGAGGAATATCCCGCTGCCGATGGTGCCGACAGCAAGGAGCGCTACGCCTTCGCCCGCTACGACATTAACCAGGATGGCACGATCAACGTCGGCGACGCCCAGGCAGCCCTGAACTACACGTTCTATGGCAGCATGTACGGTCCTAACGCTGAGTCGCGCGGCATGAGCAACGTTGCCGAGCAGATGACGGCCACGATGAACGGCAACGTCATCGCCGTGGCTCTCAACAACAGCCGCCAGTACAGCGCCCTGCAGCTCGACGTCGTGCTCTCTGAGGGCATGACCGTCACCGGTGCCAAGGTGGCCGGACGTACCGCCGGTTACTCTGTAGCCACCGGCGAGCTCAAGAATGGAGCTACCCGTGTGCTGCTTACCGCCAACGAGGCCGGCCAGGCCTTCGAGGGCAACGACGGTGCCGTGCTCTACATCGAGGTCGAGGGCATGGGCAATGTTGACTTCCAGAATATCTACGTGGCCGACGTCAATGCCGCCACCACGCAGTTCAACCTCAACAGCGTTGCCGGTGGCGCCACGGCCATCGAGGGCGTCGATGCCGCCGCTCAGGGCCAGGAGGTCTACAGCCTCGGCGGCCGCATGCTCAACGCTCTGAAGAAGGGTGTCAACATCATCCGCCGCGCCGACGGTTCTACTCAGAAGGTTATCAAGAAGTAAACAATCCTTATCGCTTCCCGGAGGCTGACGACAGCCTCCGGGAATCAGGGAAACAAGTATAAACAGACAAAATTCATACATATAGATTATGGTTTACATAAAGAATGGAAAGGTGAAGGGTTTGACCAAGAAGGTAGCCCTGCCGCTGGCTTTAGCCGCAAGTGCATTCACACCGGTAATGGCTGACACCACCCTGAAGCTCGTAGGCCCCGAGGGCAACAAGATTGCTTTCGACCAGACGAAGCAGGTGGCCATCAACATGACCTCTAACGACAACGTGTCGTTCGTAGAGGTGAACATTGAGCTGCCCGCAGGCTTGCAGTATGTTGAAGGCTCGTTCAAGAAGGCCGACATCGAGGCTCTCAAGGGTCACCAGTATAAGGTGTCGCTCACACCCAAGGGTTTCCACGTGGCTATCTACAGCGATAACCTCGACTCCATGGGTGAGCTCAGCGACCAGACCATCGGTACCTTCGACGTGAAGGCCAACACCAAGCTTTCGGGCAATGACCCCATCAGCATGACCATCGTCGACCTGACCGACAAGGATGCCAACCAGGTGAAGTATAACAATAGAGGTAAGGACTATATTGAGGGTGCCGAGGGCGACAACTCCATCGGTACGGGCGCTGTGTCGGTAGACAAGAGCATTCTGCCCGGCGAGTGGAAGGTCACGGCTACCGCTGCCAACCTCGCTGACGGTGTGCTGGCTTTCAACCCCCTGTTCGACGCTCAGACGCTGAGCCTCGAGATTGTGAACGACATCGCCCAGATTGCCGGTATGGAGTTCCGTCTCATCCTGCCCCAGGGCCTCGCCCTCGACGAGAGCAGCCTGGCACTCACCGACCGTAAGGAAGACCAGACCTTAGGCAAGCAGATCATCGTCGACAAGGAGAGCGGCGAGAACACCAACGACTATAAGATCTTCATCCTCGGCGGCGACAAGCCCTTCAAGGGTACCGAGGGTGCCGTGCTGACGTTCAACGTGAAGGCCGACCTGTCGCTGGCTAATGACCCCGACAAGGACTTCAGCGACGAGATTCTGTTTGAGAATATCATCGTGACCGACATCTACAGCAACGCTGTGAAGAGCGGCGACCAGACCATCAAGGTGCAGAACCTCAATGAGAAGGCACACTATGAGCTGACCGCAGGCCTCAACGACGTTGAGGAGAGCGCCAAGGAAGAGCCGCTGACCCGCGTCTACGACTATAAGGATGTGCTCGACGCCCGCAAGGCTGCCAACGACAAGCTCGACGAGCTTTACCAGGCCGGCACACTCGCTGTCGACGGCAATGCTGAGGCCGTCGGCGAACTGATCAATACCTACGAGAGCACCCTGAAAGAAACAGCCGATAAGAACGAGGCTGCTCTCGATATGCTCTCTGACCAGGTGATTGAGTTGAGACAGCAGCTCGATGCTGCCAACCAGCCCCAGACGGTCGCTGCCGACAGCCGTGCACTCGCTCCTGGCGACGAGACGGCCACAGAGCCGGCTCCCGAGGTGGAAGGTGACGCTCCCGAGGCCGAGCCTGCTGCCGTCGTGGTGAAGGCTCAGGAGGCTATCGCCCCCGCACAGCAGGAGCTGGCTGAGGCTCTTGGAGCTGCCAATACTGCTATTGATGAGTTCGAAGCCAAGATTGCCGAGCTCTACAACGAGAAGAGCGCCGAGGATGCTGAGCGCTACGACGGCGCACTGCTCACCGAGGAGGCTCAGATTGCACTTAATGCTCTGTATGATGCCGCCAATGCCGCCATTACGGAGTTTGAGCTCACCCGCAACGACGTGAACGACAAGAACCAGCAAACTTTCAACCAGATTGTCAGCGAAGACCTTGCACAGGCTCTTGACGATGTCAACAAGTATGTTGAGAATCTGTCAATCGTAGGCCGCAACGCCGAGACCGGTCCCTACGCCAACTATGAGAACCTGCCTCAGGTGAAGGAAGCCGTAGAGGCCGCCAAGAAGCTCGTTGAAGAGACGCTGCCCAATGCCATCCAGGCTGCCGCCAATGAGATTGCCCTGCCCTTCGACGAGGGTATCAATGAGGTGCTCGACCTGCTGCAGCAGGCTTCCGACGCTATCGACCACGTGAAGGAGGTTGCCGACCTTGCCAAGGAGGTCAACGACGCGCTGACCACCAACATCAACGAGGCTCTTGCCCAGACGGAGAAGGCTCTCGACGACGCCGAGGACCGCTTGGAGGAAATCCGCGAGGCTGACGAATACAAGTATATTGACAGCAGCGAGAAGACCACCGAGCTGATGAAGGCCATCGACGAGCGCATTGCCCAACTTAACGACCTGATTGATGCCATCGAGAAGGACGTCAACGACGAACAGGGCTACGACGACCAGAGCGCAGAGGCTGAGAAGATTGCAGGCTTCATCGAGGCTCTGAACAATGCACTTGCCTCTATCGACGAGGAGACCTATCCCGGCGTTGACGGCGAGGAGCTCGTAGGTCTCGACAAGCAGATTGAGGATGCCGTTGCCACCTACGACAAGTACCACCAGCGTGGCGATGCCAACATGGACGGCCGCGTGTCGTTGCTCGACTACAACCTCATCATGCAGTATGTGCGTGAGGAGAAGAATGTAGAGGAGGTGACTCCCGAGCAGCTGTCGCAGCTGAACGTCGTACAGGAGAAGTCGTTCGGTACCGACATCGAGATTAACATCACCGACGCTGTAGGCGCCCTGAAGATCTACCTCAACGACGGTAGCGACGAGGGCCTGAAGCTCGGCGACCGCTACTACTCGTCGCGTGCCCTCACTGGCGAGAGCCAGAACATCGTGGCTACCAGCCAGATGGTGGGTGGCGTGAAGCGTATCGCCCTTCAGCTTGCCGACGCCCAGCAGTTCACTGCCGCTCAGCTCGACGTGATGCTGGGTGAGGGTGCCAGGATTGTCAACGCCCAGCTCGGCGACCTCAACAATGGCCACAAGCTGTTCGTCGGCAACGTCAACAACGGCCGCCAGCGTGTCGTCATCAGCAACGACCAGCTCAAAGCCTTCAACGCCGGCTCGGGTAGCGTGCTCTTCCTCGATGTCGAGGGCGACGTGGAGTTCAGCCATGTGCTCTTCTCTACCCTCGATGCTGAGAGCGTTGCCTTCGATGTCGTCAGTGGCACTACTGGCATTGCCGGTGTCAATGCTGCTGCCGGTGAGGGTGAGCAGGTCTACAGCCTCGGCGGCCGCCTGATGAACGCCCTGAAGAAGGGTGTCAACATCATCCGCCGTGCTGATGGCTCTACCCAGAAGGTTATCAAGAAGTAATATCTCTATAGGGAGAAAGGAGCAGGCTTCTGCTCCTTCTCTTCTTAAAGCTATCACATCCCAACAAACTAACAGAAGATAAAAGATGATTACATACAAAGATTTGTTTAGGCTCAAGCCCGGCCGCGTAGCCATGACGCTGCTCATTGCTGCCGCCAGCCTGCCTCAGCTGCTTGCTGACAACAAGATTACCGTTGAGGACTTCACCATCATCAACGGCGAGACCGCCGTTGTCTCTGTCAAGATGGAGAACGACGCCGACGTCCATAGCATGGGCACGAAGATTACGCTGCCCGCAGGCATGGAAATCGTGCCGCAGTATGATAAGTATGTCGATGAAGATGTGAACTTTGTCATCAACGCCAGCCGCACTTACGATCCTCAGGGGATTGACGGCGAACAGGGCATGCAGCGTCACCAGCTTAGCGACAACCTGAAGAACAATACCTATATTATTGGTATCGTCCATGACGAGGCTCAGCCTTTCATCGGCCAGTCCGGCGACGAGATCTTCCATTTCGTGGTGAAGGCTACCGATGGTATGGCCGTGGGTGAGAACGACATGAAGTTCTCTGACATTCAGTTTACCAAGGGACAGGGTGACGACCTTTCGGAAGTACTCCAGGACGACTTCACTGTCAAGGTCAACAATGTCAGCTCCGTGCCTCCCGTGGGTATCATTACCACCGACCTGCAGAACTTCAGCATTACTCCTGGTGCTGCCCATCGTCAGATTGTCACCGTGTCGCTGAAAAACGATACCGACATCAGTGGCCTGTCGGCTAAAATCATACTGCCCGCTGGCCTGAAGTTCGTCACCGGCGTCGAGGGATTCCCTGCTGGCGTGAGCTACAGCGAGCGCTCCAAGAAACTGCAGCCGAAGCTCAACCGTGAGACCGGTGTGCTCAGCATGATCGACCCGCAAGGAAAAGGCAAGATTCTGGCCGGCAGCGGCGAGATTTTCGCTTTCCTCGTAGAGGCCGATACGACGCTGCCTGAGGAGTCGGAAATCAATATCACTACTATCCGTCTCTCTACAGAGTATCTGGACGAGGCTTACACCATCAAGGGTGAAGACATAAAGATTACCGTCAACAACCCCGATGCTGCCGCCAAGCCCGCTGCCGACAAGGCTATTGACGACGCCGAGCAGGCCATGACCGACGCCATCAAGAAGGCTGAGGAGGCTCTGAAGGCTGTCACCGACCAGTATCAGGATTATATGGACAGCGAGAAGATGGATGCTGCCGAGAAGGCTGCCCAGGATGCTATCGATGCCCTGAAGAAGAAGATTGACGACGCCTGGAACAACGGCGAGCTGGCCAACACCGACTATTCGCCCGAGGTGGCTGCCTGCGAGCAGACTGTGGCCGCTCTCGACAAGGCCGGTCAGGGCGAGGTGGCCAAGGCTGCCGCCGACAATGCCATTGCCGACGCTGAGAAGGCACTCGCCGATGCCAAGGCTGCCCTCGACAAGGACTTTGCCGACGTCAAGGACCTGAACGATGTGAAGTCTATAGTGAAGGCTGCCGAGGACGCTGTCAATGCTCTGAAGAGCAAGGTGAACGAGGCTTATGGCAAAGACAACCTGCAGGACGCCACCACCTCAGAGTGGGTTGGTCTGGCTGCTTCTGCTATCGACAATATCATTCCTACCGCCGAGAAGGCCCGTCAGGAGATTGAGCATGATGTCAACGCCGAGGCTTACGGCGACCTGATGAAGGTCATCAAGAGCCTTAATGACAAGAAGAGTGCCGCTGCTGATGCCATCGACGCCCTTGAGGATGTTGATCCTGCCGACTATGCCGAGCAGCTCGCTGCTGCCCAGACTGAAATCGACAATCTGAAGGGCAAGCTCGACGAGGCATACGAGAACAAGCAGCTGACGCCCGACACCCGCATCGACGACATCGACAACGGTAAGAAAGCTGCCATCGAGGCCATGATTCAGAAGGCTGTGGGTGATGCCAAGGCTGAGCAGGCCCAAGAGGATGCTCTCGACGAGGCTGCCAAGAATAAGGTTGCCGACCTGAAGAAGGCCGAGGCCGACGCTATTGCCGAGGCTGGCGAGGGTGGCGTCGAGGCTGCTGACTACGCTGCCGAGAAGGAAGCTGCCGACAAGGCTATCGAGGAACTTGAGAAGTTCGTCGGCGAGAACGACGGCCAGTTCCGCAAGGATGAAGTCGGCAAGGCTCTCGGTGAACTCGAGGCTGCCGCCGAGCAGGCTGTCAAGGCTCTTGAAGATGCTATCGCCAAGGCCATCAACGACAAGCTCATTGCCGGTGACATCAATAAGGACGGTAAGGTTGACGCCAGCGACCTGGCTCTCTTCGTTGAGAACTTCGCCGCTCAGAAGCTGCCCGCCGCTAATACCGAGGACTTCAAGCGCTACGATGCCAACGGCAACGGCGTGATCAATGTCGCCGACGCTCAGGCTATCTTCAACCTCGCCCTCTATGGCAATGCCGAGGGTAAGAAGACTGCTAACGCCGCAGAGTAACGCCAGCGAGTAATCCTTACACCAGTTGACAAAGTGCATGGGGGTTCCACGCCAGAAGGGGTGACTCACCCATGCACTTTTACTTAATTTCGAGAATCACAGTAAACACCAAAGTATCATCATAAGAATTATGAATATGAAGAACTTATCCATACGCCTGCTGGTCGTGCTTACCGTTCTGCTGGCTCAGGTGACAGCCTTCGCTGCCACCACTGTCAGCATTAACAGCATCAGTATCCAGCCAGGCCAGCAGAAGGATGTGGCCGTCAGTATCGCTACCGACAAGGCCGACATCTTCCAGATTCAGGCTCAGCTCGCCCTGCCCGAGGGTTTGAAACTCGTTTCTACCAGCAGCCAGCAGATTCAGCTCGGGGCGCTCACGCAGGGCTTCATTGCCGACTTGTATAACGGCAAACTGCTGATGACCAATTTCAGCAGCACGCCTATCAGCACTGCCCAGGGCCAGATCTTCTCGTTCACCGTCGAGGCCGACGAGTCGCTGGCCAAGACCAGCACCATCGAGCTGACCGACATCGAGGTGTGGCATATCGGTAGCAACGGTGTGTCGGAGAAGGTGGCTGATGCTGCTGCCAACGTGGTGGTGGCCGACGCTCCCCAGGGTACTGCCCAGTTTAGCCTCGAGGCTACCGAGGTGTTGCTCGGTGCCGGCAACAGCGCTACCGTTGCCGTGCTGATGAGCAGCAACGTGGCGCTCACCGGCTATCAGGCTCAGCTGCAGCTGCCCGCCGGCGTGACGGCTAAGGTCGCCAGTTATTCGCGCACAGCCAATGCTCCTACGTTCAATGCCAACACGGGCATGATTGTTTGCTTCGCTCCTAACGGTATTTCGGGCAATGAGGGTGTCATCTTCACTCTCCAGCTCACTGCCGACAATTCGTTTACCGCTGATGCCGACGTCGTGATTACCAACCTTGCCGTGACCACCTCGGCCGCCAAGGAGATCTATGCCGACGACATCACCTTGAAGGTGATTGCCAAGGATGCCGCTTCTAAGGATGCCGCCGACAACATCGTGCTCGGCCTCCAGGAGAAGCTCGACAATACTATTGCTTACATCAACAACAACTATCCCGACGCTGCCAACGCCAGCGAGCTGACGGATGAGGAGGAGAACATCCAGAATGACATCAACAACCTGCAGAGCAAGGTTGACGAGGACTACGACAACAACGTGCTCGACGCCAACGAGATTCAGACGCTGGCTACGCCTATCGAGGAGGCTATCGACGCGCTGGAGGCTCTTGCCGCTAAGCTTCAGGGCAATGAGGACGGCAAGAAGGCCATCGACGACGAGATTGCCGAGTTGCGTAGGAGGCTTTTCGAGGCTTGGTGGATCTGTCCCGACGACCTGCCCGAGGATGTCAACAAGAAGCTTGGTGAGGAGTATGACGGTATCGAGGAGGCCATCAACGAGCTGGCCGCCGAGTACCAGGCCCTTTACGACGCCGTAGAGCTTTCCGCCGACGCTACCCTTGATGCTGAGAAGAAGCAGGCCATTGTCGACGCCATCGACGCTCTGATTGCCAAGATCAGGCAGTGGCAGCGCGGCGACGTTGAGTTCGACCTCGACGTTGACATGGACGACTTCTACGCCCTGACGGACAGCATCCTGAAGGAGAACCTGCCCGCCAAGGAGCGCAAGAACGCCTTCTACCGCTTCGACGCCAATGCCGACGAGGCCATCAACGTGGGCGACATGCAGGGCATCGTCAACATCTGCCTGGGCCTGAAGGCCAATGGCGCTCTGTTCTCTCGCCAGAGCGAGCAGGTGAAGGCCGAGCTGAGCGTTAAGAGCGAGGCCACGGCTACGGGCATGCGCTACACGCTGAGCGTGAGCGGCATGAGCTACACCGGCTTCCAGATGGACGTCAAGGGCGCCCAGGTTGTCAGCGAGAGCAGCGCCCTGACCGTTCGCAAGAGCGACAACGGCAGCAAGACGCGCATCCTCGCCCTCGGCATGGAGCAGCAGGAGGGTCAGGTGGTGACCATCGAGACCACGGGCAGCGCCCGTCTTGAGAACGTCATCCTGACGCAGGCCGACGCCCAGACGGTGACCTTCGACCTGAGCGGCACCACGGGCATCAGCGCCGTCGCCGCCGGCCAGAGCGCCGAGAAGTCGTACAACCTCAGCGGCCGCGAGGTGAAGCAGGCCCGTGGCCTGGTCATCAGCGGCGGCAAGAAGATGATCCGCAAGTAATGAGTTTGAAGGAGTTATTTTAGGAGTCAGAAGGAGTTAGAAGTAGTCAGAAGTCAATACTTCCGCAGGTCATACGTCCTGAGCGAAAGCGGTAACTCCCTGAGCGAAAGCGGTAACTCCCTGAGCGAAAGCGGTAACTCCCTTTAACTCCCTTTAACTCCTTAAATAAGAAAAGAACTATGAACAAGATATTAAGGAAACTCTCCGCAGTACGTCTCGTGCTGCTGATGCTCCTTCTCGGCAGCGG
>CAMHKU010000031.1 GCA_946185805.1 uncultured Prevotellaceae bacterium
ACAACCTGCCCATCTATGTGTTCAACATGGACGTCGTGGGCAACCTCAAGCGCGTCATGCAGGGCGAGGAAATCGGCACCCTGGTGAGAAATTGAATTTAGAATTTAGAATTATGAATTAAGAGTTATTCTCGCTTCGCTGCGATTAAGAATTAAGAATTTAGAGTTATAATTGTCGGCTTCGCCGAGTGGAATGTTGGATGGAAGAAGTTGCGCTGCAACAACTCTTAACTCTTAATTCATACTCGGCGAAGCCGATAACTCTTAACTCTTAATTCTAAACTCTTAATTCATTTCACCTCCTCAAACTCAACGTATTCGCCCTCGGAGTCGTCGAAGATTTTGCGGTCGGCTTTCTGTTCTGAGCGGCTGTCAATAATCGTCACGCCGCTGTCGGTCGTCGTTCGGCGGGCAGTGGTTTCCTCGCGGGCTTTCGGCGACTCTTGAGGGCGCTGTTTCGGCTTTTCCTCAGTGCCCTTGAAATAGTCTTTAGCAAACTTGGGCTCATCGTCCTCTGCCCTGCGGTAGTTCTTGGTCGATGTGCGCTTGAAGTATTCATCTTCCTCGGCCTCCTTGCGAGCGGCACGTGCCTCGGCCGCCTGATGAAGCATCCGTCTAATCTGCCTCACCTTCTCGTGAAAAAGAATAGCCAGAACGATGACCACAAAGATAATGACGCACAGAATGACGGCAAGAATTTCTTTCATAGGTTATAGGATGTAGGTTATAGCAGCATGACCATTAGAGTATAAATCAACACACAAACACGTAGCAGCCTGGAGCGTCAGCCCCGCAGCCAGACAATCACCGACAGCACCACATACCAGGCGATGACGGCTGACAGGCCGATGGTGCCGAGCAGCAGGAGCAGCGGTATGCAGGTGATGAGGAAACCATATTTCACCTCATTGCCCCGCCACCCCCAGGTCTTGAACTTCAGGGCAAACATGGGAATCTCGCTCACCAGCAGGTAGCAGCTGACGGGTATGAGTGCCAGGATGATGTAAAGCCAAAAGTCTGGCAGCTGGTAAGGCTCAAACCACGTCTGGAAATTAAGGCTCGTGACAAGCGCTCCCCAGAACAGGGCGTTGGCCGGCGTTGGCAGTCCGATGAATCCCAAGGCCTGGCGCTCGTCGAGATTGAACTTCGCCAGTCGCAATGCCGAGAAGGCGGCAATGACGAAGGCCAGGAAAGGCACAAACGTCAGGTGGATGTGGAAGGAGGAAAGGAGGCTGAACACCATGGCCGCCGGTGCAAATCCGAAAGTGATGTCGTCGGCCAGCGAGTCGAGCTCCTTGCCGATGGGCGACGACACATGGAGCAGGCGCGCCGACATGCCGTCGAAGAAGTCGAACACGGCACCGATGACGATAAACAGCAGGGCCGACTGGTAGTCACCCCGGAACGCCCAGTAGGTGGCTATGCAGCCCGAAATCAGGTTCAGGCAAGTAATGGTATTGGGTATGTGCTTCTTGATATTCAACTCCTAATCTATATTTTAATTTTTCAATTTTCTAATTTTTTAATTTTGCAATCACCGTCTGGTCGCCGGTGGTAGGCTGGTCCATGGTGACGCAGACCTTGGCCGTGAGCGGCAGGAACACGTCTACGCGCGAACCTAATTTAATAAATCCCAGGTGCTGGTCGATGTAGCACTCCTCGTCGGGCTTGGCATAGGTGACGATGCGGCGAGCCATGGCGCCGGCAATCTGCCTGACCAGGATGTCCTCGCCCTCGGGGGTGGTAATCATCACGTCGGCATGCTCGTTTTCCTCGCTGGCCTTGGGCAGCCACGCCTTGTGGTAGTTGCCGTTCTGATGGTGTACGAACTTCACGCGGCCGTCCACCGGAAACCAGTTGGCATGGACGTTCAGCGGGCTCATGAATATCGAGATCATCAGCCGCTTGTCGTGGAAATACTCATTTTCCTCGGTCTCTTCTATCACTACAATCTTGCCGTCGGCCGGTGCCACCACCGTGCGCTCGGTATCGCCATTAAAATAGCGGATGGGGCAGCGGTAGAAATTCAGCACACAGAACCACAACACGGCGCAGATGCCGGCGACGAAGGGCATGACGACATGGCGCGCCAACGGGCTGATGGCCTCAAGCGCAAAGTAGGCCGCTGTGCAAACGGCCAATGCTATGAGCGCAGCATAGATAAGTTCGCTGGTGCCCTCGCGGTGAATACGTATTTTTTTTAGCTTTTTGATTCTTTCTCCCATGGTTAGTAATCAAGCAATTGCGATGCAAAGGTAATGCTTTTTTGTGAATTAACAAACTTTTTGGCTGTTTCTTTTGGCAATATCAACTTTTCGGCGTAACTTTGACGCTCAATTTGCACTATTCATGGAAGATTTCATACATTTACACGTACATACCTTTTATTCTATCCTTGACGGGCAGTCGAAGATTTCGAAGCTCGTAGACAAGGCCATCGGCAACGGCATGCGCGGCATGGCCATTACCGACCACGGCGACATGTTCGGCATCAAGGAGTTTCACGACTACTGTATCGGCGTGAATAAAAAGCGACAAAAGGATGGCTTGGAGCCCTTCAAGCCCATCTTCGGCTGCGAGATGTATGTCTCGCGCCACGGCTCGAAGACGCTGCGCCGCGGCAAGGAAGACCAGAGCGGCTACCACCTCATCGTGCTGGCCAAGAACTACCGGGGCTACAAGAACCTGATCAAGCTGGTGAGCAACTCCTGGACCGACGGCTACTACATGCGCCCGCGTACCGACCGCGAAGACCTGGAGCGCTACCACGAGGGGCTTATCGTCTGCTCGGCCTGCATTGCCGGCGAGGTGCCCAAGAAGATTCTGAGTGGCGACATGGCCGGCGCCCGCGAGGCCGTGGAGTGGTACCATCGCGTGTTTGGCGACGACTATTACTTGGAGCTGCAGCGCCACGAGGTGAAAAACCCCGCTCAGCGCGCCAACCGCGACACCTTCCCCCTGCAGCAGCAGGCCAACAAGGTGCTCATAGAGCTGGCCCATGAGTATGGCATCAAGCTGGTGTGTACTAACGACGTGCACTTTGTTGACGAGGAGAATGCCGAGGCCCACGACCACCTGCTCTGCCTCTCCACGGGCAAGGACCTTGACGACCCCACGCGCATGCTCTACTCCAAGCAGGAGTGGTTTAAGACACGCGAGGAGATGAACGAGGTGTTCAGCGACGTGCCCGAGGCGCTGAGCAACACCCTGGAGATACTGGATAAGGTGGAAATCTACAGCATCGACCACGACCCCATCATGCCCTTCTTCCCCATTCCCGAGAGTTTCGGCACCGAGGAGCAGTGGCGTGAGCGCATCAGCCAGGAGCAGCTATACCAGGAGTTCACCCGCGACGAGAACGGCGAAAACCCTATGTCGCGTGAGGAAGGCGAGAAGAAGATCAAGAAACTGGGCGGCTACGACAAGCTCTACCGCATCAAGTTTGAGGCCGACTACCTGGCCGAGCTGGCCTATAAGGGTGCCAGGCAGCGCTATCTGCCTGACGAAGAGCTGAAGATAGAAAAGATAAAGGTGGAGACGGAGGATACCGATTCTTCATTCTTCATTCTTCACTCTTCATTGCCTAAGGAGGTGGACGACCGCGTGCGCTTCGAGCTGCATATCATGAAGACGATGGGTTTCCCCGGCTACTTCCTGATAGTGCAAGACTTCATCAACTCCGCCCGCGACGAGCTCGACGTGTGGGTGGGGCCCGGCCGTGGAAGTGCCGCCGGAAGCGTGGTGGCCTATTGCCTGGGCATCACCAAGATCGACCCGCTGAAGTACGACCTGCTGTTTGAGCGTTTCCTCAACCCTGACCGTATCTCGCTGCCCGATATCGATACCGACTTCGACGACGACGGCCGCGGCAAGGTGCTCAAGTGGGTGATGGACAAGTACGGCCACGAGAACTGCGCCCACATCATTACCTACGCCTCGATGGCCACGAAAAACTCTATCAAGGACGTGGCGCGCGTGGAGAAGCTGCCGCTGCCTATGTCGAATGCCCTGTGCAAGGCCATCCCCGACCGTCTGCCCGACGGCATGAAGATGAACCTGTCAAACGCTATTAAGGTCGTTCCCGAACTGCGCGACGCCGAGGCCTCGAACGACCCCGTACTGGCCAATACCATCAAGTATGCCAAGATGCTCGAAGGCACCGTCCGCGGCACGGGCATCCATGCCTGCGGATTCATCATCTGCCGCGACCCCATCAGCGACTGGGTGCCGGTAAGCACCGCCGACGACCCCGACTTCAAGGACACCAAGACCAACTGCACGCAGTACGACGGCCATGTCATTGAGTCAACGGGACTTATTAAGATGGACTTCCTCGGCCTGAAGACGCTCTCGGAACTGAAGGAGGCCTGCGCCAATATCAAGATTCACCGCGGCATAGACATCAACCTCGACACCATACCCATCGACGACCCCAAGACCTACGAGCTCTACCAGCAGGGACGCACCATAGGCACCTTCCAGTTTGAGTCGGCAGGCATGCAGAAATACCTGCGCGAGCTGCACCCCACGGTGTTTGAAGACCTCATAGCCATGAACGCCCTCTACCGTCCGGGGCCTATGGACTACATACCCTCTTTTATCGCCCGCAAGAACGGCCGCGAGGAGATTAAGTACGACATTCCCTGCATGGAGAAATACCTGAAGGACACATACGGTATTACCGTCTATCAGGAGCAGGTGATGCTGCTCTCGCGCCAGCTAGCCGACTTCACCCGCGGCGAGAGCGACGCCCTGCGTAAGGCTATGGGTAAGAAGAAGAAGGACATCGTCGACGCCATGAAGCCTAAATTCATTGAGGGCGGCAAGAAGAACGGCCACGACCCGAAGATACTTGAGAAGATCTGGGCCGACTGGGAGAAGTTTGCCTCCTACGCCTTCAACAAGAGTCATGCCGCCTGCTACTCATGGGTGGCCTACCAGACGGCCTACCTCAAGGCCAACTACCCCGCCGAGTTTATGGCGGCCATCATGAGCCGCCGCCGCGACCAGATTACAGAAATCACCAAACTCATGGATGAATGTAAGCAAATGGGCATAGCCACCTTAGGGCCCGACGTGAATGAGTCGTACCAGAAGTTTGGTGTAAACCACAAAGGAGAAATCCGCTTCGGACTGGCCGCCATCAAGGGCATGGGCGACTCCGCCGCAATGGCCATCATTGACGAGCGCGAGAAGAACGGACCCTATCAGGACATCTTCGACTTCGCACAGCGCATCAGCTTTGCCAGTGTCAACCGCAAGGCCTTCGAATCGTTGGCGCTTAGCGGAGGATTTGACTCCTTTGGCATACGCCGCGAACAGTTCTTCGCACAGAACACCAAAGGCGAAATGTTCCTCGACACCCTTGTGCGCTACGGACAGCTCTACCAGCAGGAGAAGCAGCAGGCGCAGAACTCGCTCTTCGGTGGTTTCGACGACGGCGTGGAGATAGCCACGCCGTCCATCCCTAAGACCGACGAGCGATGGAGCGACATCGAGCGTCTGAACAAGGAGCGCGACCTCGTGGGCATCTATCTCTCGGCTCACCCGCTCGACGAGTACAAGATTGTGCTCGACAACCTGTGCAACGCCAAGTGTGCCGATTTGGCAGACGTGGCAGCCCTCGCCGACCGCGAGGACGTCATGCTCGGAGGCATCGTCACCGCCGTGCGCACAGGGTTCACCAAGACGGGCAAGCCCTTCGGCATCGTCACCCTTGAAGACTTCGACGGCTCCGGCGAACTGCCGCTCTTCGGCGAGGACTGGGGCGTCCGCGCAGGCATGTTTGCCATCGGCGCCTCTGTTTACATACAGGGCAAAATCAAACCGCGATTCCAGTATAATGAGAACGGTCCTAAGGACTTGAAGGTGAGCAACGTGGAATTCCTGCAGACCATCAAGGACAAGGCCATCGACCGTATCACCATACAGCTGACTACCGACCAACTGGACGACCAAGTGGTGGCCGACCTCAACCAGATTGTAAACGAGCATCCGGGCAAGACGAAGCTCTTCTTCCAACTGCGCGACTCGATGGGCAAGCATCATGTGCTGCTACGCTCCAAGAACAAAAGCATCGACGTAAGACACTCGCTCATCGACTTTATAGAGCGCACAAAGGCGCTGGACTATAAGATTAACTGAGAAACCTCCCCCACCCCCCATTCCCGCTGGCGCGCCTACCCGTAGACTTTCCAAAGGGAGGGGGAGTTGATATGACAGAGCCGTGTTTGGCACAGTGTTTGCGCTAAGTAATCGTGAAATAGTAAAATCGTCAAATAGTAAAATCGTCAAATCGTCAAATAGTAAAATCGTCAAATCGACAAATAAATAGTAAATCGTAAATCGTTAAATTGTAAATTACAAAGATGGAAGTACAAATCACCAACGAGAATTTTGAGAGTCTGAAGAACGGCCAGCAGCCGTTAGTAGTTGATTTCTGGGCAACGTGGTGCGGTCCCTGCCGCATGATTGCGCCTATCGTTGCCGAGCTGGCCAAGGAGTACGACGGCCGCGTGGTCGTAGGCAAGTGCGACGTTGAGGAAAACGAAGACCTGGCCATGGAGTTCGGCATCCGCAACATCCCCACCATCCTGTTCTTCAAGGGCGGCGAGGTGGTCGATAAGCTGGTGGGCGCCGTGAGCAAGGCTAAGCTTGAAGAGAAATTCCAAGCATTGCTCTAACCTTATGCTCCCAGCAATCTATCCAATAAGGAACCGATTAAAGAATTAAAAGATAACTGCTCAGTCATGCTGACCTTTGAAGAAATATAGAGACAAAGGAATACATGACTGAGTGGTTACATTAAAAGATTAAAAAAAATAGACTGTGGACAGCTTTGAAGACGAACTTCGCTTAGACGAAGAGGAGAACCGCCGCGAAATAGAATTCATACGCGAGCGATTACCGCAGGAAATGAAAACCCACTTCTCTGACGACGACCTCTACTACTTCCTTGACGCCATCGTAGACTACTATTACGACAGCGGCATTCTGGAATCGACTGCCGACGAGGTGGATATTGACCTGCAACAGGTGGCCGACGCCGTTACAGAGCAGGCTCACAAGGACAAGCTGGGCACCTTCGACCCCGCAGAAGTGGTATACATCGTGGAGGCCGACATGGACTTTCAGGAGCAGAACTTATGAAGGGCTACCGAAGCCCAAAGAGTTAGAATCCAGATACACCAAATCGTCGTTTTCCAGTATAAATACTGAGAATGCGGCGATTTATGCTATATATTACAGGCTTTTTTGACTCGGGAAAGAGAAAAAAACACGGGCTTTACAAATTCACAACGATGCGAAACATACGCGATAGCGAGATTCAGAAATTATGCGTACCTTTGCACTGTGATAAAGAAAAGAGCGCTTTTCGAATACAATGTCATACTCTCAAAAGTTTAGTTATTAGTTAGTAGTTATAAGATTAGTAGTTATAGTTAGTAGTTATAGTTTTTGTTGTAAAGGAATTAGTTATGGTAAAGACTAATTATAGTGGCCAGCCTGTATGTGAATATCGGTGGCCACTTTTCCTTTTGAAGAATTGAAGGGTTGAAGGAAGGGTTGAAGAAGGGTTGAAACAAAAAGAAAAGTAAAAGAGACGCGAAATAATTGGTTGTTTGTAAATATTTTGTTATCTTTGCAGCGTAAAACTTTACCATAACTATGAATCGCATCGTAATTTCGATTTTCGTATTTGTCTCAATGTTGTGTCCCGCCGTGGGACAGACAGGCCACTTCATTCCCTCGGAATTCTTCTCCAGCGGGCTCATCTCCAGCATCTGTCAAGACCGCTATGGCAGCATCTGGATAGCAACCGACTACGGCTTGAACCGCTACGACGGTTACCGCTTCCAGACATTCCTCCACCATGACGACGACCCTTGGTCGCTATGCGACAACACGGCGGTGAGCCTGCTGTGCGACAAGAAAGGCCGGCTGTGGGTAGGTACGGCTCACGGTCTGGACTGCTTCGACGATGCCGCCGAGGGCTTCCGCCACTATCCGTTTCCCAACAATCTGAGGCCGCGAGTAAGCACCGTCTCTGAGCTTGCCGACGGCCGTATTGTGGCGGCCACCGCAGGCTATGGCGCCTTCGTCATGGGCAGCGACGGCAAGCTGGTGGCGACAAGGGAGTTTGCCGACTCTGCTCACAGCGCTTACTACGGTCGTGTGTATGAGGATGCTCACGGCTGCACGTGGAAGACGGGCTTTGACAGCGACGTGGTGCTGCGCTCCAAGGGGCGTTTCCAGACCGTACAGATCAAGGGCGATCCTGTGGGCTTCGTAGAGTGCAGCAATGAGGTGATTATTGTGGGCACCCGCGGCATCGTGTCCTTCCGTGGCGACCAGCCGTCGGGTCTCACCTTCGACTTAGGCGAGCTCACGGGCAAGGACGTCATCTTAAGCGCCATGGGCAAGGATGCCGACGACAATATATATATAGGTACGCGCGGACACGGCATCTACGTCATGCCCTGCGGCAGCCACCGCCTGGAGCGCTACGAGCCCAACATTTTCGGTGCCAACATCAATTCAGCCACGGCGAAAACCATCTTCGCCGACCGCCACGGCAACCTCTGGATAGGCCTGCAGCGCAAGGGGCTGGCTTTCATCCCCCAACGCCCCATGCAGTTTAGCAACTGGAGCTTCGAGGCCCAGAAGATGAGCTTAGGCTCGCCCCTGTCGTCGGTGTGCGACGGCGACAACGGCATGACGTGGTGCACGGTGCAGGGTGTAGGCATCTACGGCTTCGACGGCAAAGGCCGCATCGTGGCCCATCCTCAGGCTCCCGACGCCGTAGAGTTCATCTTCCGCGACAAGCAGCAGCGCTACTGGGTGGGCACCGACGACGGCCTGTTCAGCTACAACCCCCTGACGGGCGCCTATCAGCAGAAGGTACAGTTTGAGTGCGACAAGTTCAACGACATGACCAGCGACGACCAGGGCAACATCTACATTTCCACCTTCTCGCGCGGCTTCTGCGTGTACAACCCCCAGACGGGCGAACTGACCAATTACCGCAACGACAATAGGGACACGGTGAAGACGGGCCACCTGTGCAACGACTGGATTATGTGCATGAGCCCCGACCGCGACGGCGTCATCTGGATGGGCACGTCGTCGGGCGTGAGCTGTTTCGACCCCCGTACCAAGAGCTTCCTCTCCCACGGCTGGAACCAGCTGCTCAACGGCATCATCTGCTTCTCCATCTGCGAGCTGAAGGACGGCAACATTGCCATCGGTACCGACCGCGGCCTCTACCTCTACAACCACCAGCAGCGCAAGGTGGAGCGGTTCCCAGACAGTCAGGAGCTGGACGACAAGATGGTGAACTACATTGTGCAGTCGAACGACGGCGACCTGTGGTGCTCCACCTCCATGGGCATCTGGCACTACGACGTCAGCGAGCGCGTGTTTACCAGCCATGTCAGCGGCAACGGGCTGTTGAAGAAGGAGTACCTCTACGGCGTGGGCCTGCATACCGACGACGACATGATCTTCTTCGGCCACGACGACGGTCTGACGGTGTTCTCGCCGCAAAGCGTCAAAGAGAACCGGCTGCCGCTGGACTCACTCCGGCTGTCGGCATTCTTCGTGGGCAGTCAGGCTGTCAATACCCGCACTGTGCTCAACGGCGTGCAAATCACCGACCGTGCCGTCACCGAAAGCAATTATTTCACACTGAGCTATCTGGACCACACCGTGACGCTGGCTTTCTCGCAGTTTAATTTCGACAACCCGATGAATGTCAGCTATGAATACCGGGTAAACAACGGCGAGTGGGTGCGCAATCCCAACGGCAAGAACGAAATCACGCTGAGCCACCTGCAGCCCGGCACCTACCGCATAGCCGTGCGTGCCAGCATGGGCAATGACTATACGCCCGAAAAGGTGGTGGTCATCACCGTGCGCGCCCCTTGGTACCGCTCCATGCTGGCTTACTTCATCTACTTTGTCATCTTGGCTGCCCTGGGCGCCTACATCCTGCGGGCCTACCGCCGGCGCGCCAACGAGCAGATGAACGAAGAGAAGATGAAATTCCTCATCAACGCCACCCACGACATCCGCTCGCCGCTGACGCTCATCATGAGCCCCCTGGCCAACCTGAAGCGCCGCCTACCCCCCGATCAGACGGAGGCGCAGCGCGACGTGAACACCATAGAGCACAACGCGACACGCATACTGAATCTGGTGAACCAGATTCTCGACGTGCGCAAGATTGACAAACAGCAGATGCACCTGCACTGCGAGCAAACCGACCTTGTAAGCTTCATACAGGGCATCTACAAAATGTTTGAATATAATGCCCAGGAGCGCAACATCGAGTTCAACTTCCTGCACGAGGGCCTCGACGAGCTGCAGGTGTGGGTAGACCGCGGCCAGTTTGACAAGGTGGTCAGCAACCTGCTGTCAAACGCCTTCAAATACAGCTACGACGGCGGCAAGATAGAGATCCGTCTCAGCGCCGACGGCCAGCAGGCCACGATAGAAGTGATAGACAACGGCATAGGCGTTGACAGCGAAAGCCTCAGGCACATCTTCGACCGCTTCTATCAGGGCAACAACTCGCGCCGCATGCACATCGACGGCACGGGCATAGGGCTGAACCTTTGCAAGATGATCGTTGACATGCACCACGGCACCATCAAGGCTTTGAACCGCACCGACGGGCGCGGCACGGTGATGAGCGTCACCTTGCCGCTGGGCAACAGCCACCTGAAGCCTGAGGAAATGGATGCCTCTCCATCGCCCGTCCCCCATCACACGTCAGCCGCCACCCAGCACGCCTCCCCCAGCTCGCGCTACCGCGTACTCGTCGTTGACGATGACCAGGAGATAGGCCACTACATCAGCAGCGAGCTGTCAAGGTATTATAAGTTCACCACATGCAGTAACGGCCGCGAGGGTCTGAAAGAGCTGCTCACCAATGACTACGACTGCGTGGTGAGCGACGTGATGATGCCCGAGATGGACGGCTTCACGATGCTGCGCATGATCAAGACCAATGCCAACATCTCGCACATTCCCGTCATCATGCTCACGTCGAAGGCCGACGTTGGCAACCGCTTAGAGGGCTTGGAGCGCGGCGCCGACGCCTTCCTGGCCAAGCCGTTCGACATGGAGGAGCTCCACATGAACATCGAGAACCAGATACACAACCGCCAGCGCCTAAAAGGCAAGTTCAGCGGCGCCCAGCAGCAGGCCGCCCGCGTAGAGCAGGTGGAGGTGAAGGGCAACGACGAGTCCCTCATGGAGCGCATTATGAAGGTGGTCAACGAGAACCTGTCGAACAGTGACTTCAACGTCGACATGCTCACCCAGGAGGTAGGCATCAGCCGCGCGCAGCTGCACCGCAAGATGAAAGATATTACGGGCATCTCCACCTCAGAATTCATACGCAACATCCGCCTTGAGCAGGCCGCCCGCCTGCTGAAGGAGCAGAAGGTGAACGTCACCCAGGTGGCCTACGCCGTAGGCTTCTCCAATCTGGCCCACTTCTCCACCGTCTTCCGCAAGCACTTCGGCATGTCGCCGTCGGAGTATGTTGAAAAGAACACGTGATGTAGGCTTCTAGGAGAATAAGCACTCAGCTGTTCCCTGATACAAATGTAAAACCATCTGAAACATTTGATAAAGCCCTTCTGTGAGAAGGGCTTTATCTTTGCACTCATAAATGCTTTTATTACTTTATTAACCAAAAACAAAGTTTTTATGAGAGTTTTTACTAAGTTTCTGATGGCCACATTGCTGTTGTGTTTAGCCGGTGTGGTCAGTGTAAGTGCCAAGACGGAGAAGGTACACGCTACGTTTGAGGCTCCCACGAACACCAACACGACGTGGGACAGCGCTACGAAGACCTTCACGTGGAGCACAACGTGGTACAACCAGCTGCGTAATATCGGTCTGCCCAGCGGCGACATTACGAAGTACAAGAAGCTGGTGGTAGACTGCAAGATGGTCACCGGCACCCAGTTCCGGGTGTTGTTCTACAAGGGCGGTTCTAACCTTACCCTGTACGCTAAGGATGGTGTCAATGAGTTTATCCTCAAGGACGAGCTGGAAAAGCTGGCGCCCAATGACTACAACGAGTATCTGTTGAGCTGCGACGAGATTTGCCTCTCCGGAGACAACGGCACCGCTCCCGGTGAAGCCGTTGTTAACGATGTTTATCTGGAGACCTACGATGATGAAGGTGTCAAGGAATATGCCACCTTCGAGGCTCCCACGAACACCAACACGACGTGGGACAGCGCCACGAAGACCTTCACGTGGAGCACAACGTGGTACAACCAGCTGCGTAATATCGGCCTACCCAGTGGCGACATCTCCAAGTATAAGAAGCTGGTGGTAGACTGCAAGATAGTCACCGGCACACAGTTCCGCGTGCTGTTCTATAAGGGCGGTTCTAACCTTACCCTGTATGCCAAGGATGGTGTCAATGAGTTTATCATTAAAGACGAGCTGGAGAAGCTTGCTCCCAATGACTACAACGAATACCTCCTGCAGTGTGATGAGATTTGTCTCTCCGGCGATAACGGCACCGCTCCCGGCGAGGCTGTCATCAATGCCGTCTACCTGGAAACCTATCCTGAGAACGAGTCGGTGGAGATTCCCGACATCGTCGTTGAGGAAGACCCCGGCAAGCCTGCCGGCGACTATGTAGACTTTACAGAAGCATTCTCATCGCTCACTCCCAACCTGGGCAAGAAGATGGGCAATGGCGAGGTCATTGTCGGCGCCCGCAACAAGGCCGTGATTGCTGACCTTGCAGACTACAGTGCGCTCACCGTTGTTGCCACGCCAGGCCTGAAGCTCGTGTTCTACATGAATCATGAGGTGGACGCCCAGCAGAACGCCGGCGACTATGCCGAAGCCGATGCCGGTAAATATGTGTTCCTTGACGCTCAGGTGGGCGAAGACGGACTCTACACCCTCGACCTGACGCAGTACGCCAAGCAGGAGCTTAATGCCATTTGCCTGCCTTGGGACAACAGCAACAAAGGCACCGTGTGGCACCTGCTGCTGACAAAGAAGGCAGCTGCGCCCGAGAATCCGTTGCTCAAGGAGGCCCAGGAGCTGGCAGCCGATGCCGACGCCGTGGCCGTAGGTAAGCTCACTGATGCTATCGCTGCTTACGAGAAAGAAGCCAATGACGAGGCCCTGAAGGCCGCCATCGACCAGTTTAATGCCGACAACGAAGGCACCTCTATCAATATCACCGAGAAGGTGAGCACTGCCAAAGAGAGCTGGACAGGTGCCGGCGGCACTGCCGGTGGCAATGTGACCACATCGAAGGGTGCCAACGCCGCTCCCGTAGAGCTCTACAGCTCTTCCAGCGCCGGCGTTAAGCTGCAGCAGACCGTAACGGGTCTTGACAATGGCCTCTATCAGGTGAAGGTGTTTGCCACCTCTCACAATGCCCGTGGCGAGGACGGCGCTGCCCTTGACGGCACTGCCGACGACGTGGCTTACGTTTTTGCACAGTCGGGTGAAACCACCAACAAGCAGTGGATTACTGCCAGCGGTGTTACCCCCGGATTCCTGGAGGGCGAACTTACCAATCCTATCAGTATCGAACCTATCGAGGTCACCAATGGTGAGCTGACCATCGGTTTGACCGTCGACCGTGCAGGACAGACGGGATGGCACACCATCCAGATTTACAGTCTGGAGAGCATCGTGCCCGCAACAACAGCGTGGGCTGCCGCAAAGGCTGACCTGCAGGCCGCTATCGACGAGGCCACCGCTCAGCTGGCTGCCGGCGGCGAGGCTGGTAAGACCGAGCTGACCGCAGCCACTAAAGCTGCTGAAGCCGCAAAGACCAGCAACAAGCTCAACGTGGCTGAGACACTGGAGGCTGTCGCTGCACTCAACGCAGCCATCAATGCCTACAAGCAGGCTCAGCTGGTGCTGCCCGAGGGTGTCTACTATGCTTATCACACCGCTACGGGTAAGTTCTTGAGCCGTGGTGCCGACTGGGGTACACGTGCTGTGGTCGACAATTATGGCACGACGCTCAACGTCAGCGTCAACGACAAGCAGGAGTATATCCTGAAGGGTATCGACAACAAATCCAACTATGGTGACGACGCTCCGATGTACAGCGATGCCAATGCTGCTGACCGCGCTCGCACGTATATTATTGATAAGGTAGACGGCGGCTTCACGCTGACCAATACCAAGAACAGCAAGTTTGTCACTGCCGACGCTGCTACCGGCTTCGTTGCCGGCGATGCCGACGAGGCTGACGTCTGGCAGTTTGTCACCCTGGCACAGCGTGACTCTATCGTTGCTGCTCAGGCCGCTAAAGCCGAGAAGGCCATTGCCGAGACTGCTGGCTTGACAAGCATCGACGAGGCTGAGTTCGTTGAGGACGGCACAGTGCTGACCTTCAAGACCGGCAGCGCATGGACCTTCAACGTGGGCCGCAGCAATAGCAAAGCCGATACCAACGAAAACGGTACTGAGGTATTCCAGGGCACCGGTACGTTCACTCAGAAGGTGGAGAATCTTGAGGAGGGTCTCTATAAGGTATCCATCCAGGCTTTCTATCGCGACGGTTCCAATGCCGACGTGGCTCGCAACTATGGCTTAGGCTATAACACCTCTTACGCCTACCTGCTGGCCAACGGCAGTCAGATTGCCATCAAGAGCTGGGCTGCCGACCGCGAGACCGACAGCAAGCCCAACAGCATGGCAGAGTTTGCTGAGCTTGCCGCACAGGGTAAGTACATCAGCGAGGGCTATGCATATGTAGGCCAGGACGGCGTGCTCGACCTCACCGTGGCCGTTCCCGCCTGGGTGGGCAACGGCTGGTTCATTGCCGACAATGTGACCTTCGTGGCTGCCAAGAAGGCCCCCGTGGTGACTCACACCTGGGACTTCCAGAAGTGGAGCGCTGCCACCGTGGCTAACCTCCTTGCCGACGCTGCCGCCAGCAAGATTGAAGGCTGGAGCGACGTAGAGAAGCATGATGACGCTGTAGCTGACGCTAATCCTACGGAGACATCTAAGGATAACTGCTTCTGGGCTGCCAAAACCATGGAGGCCAACGAGAACGGTGAGCTGCTGGCTAACGGACAGGTCATCGAAGAGCTCAAGGGTCTGCGCTTCCTGCCTACGGGCCTGGATACCCGCAACCTGGCTATCGCCGTCAACTATCCTAAGGCATTAAGCGACTATCATGGAGGTGCATACCTCTGGCTCGGCGGCAAGGGTAAAAATTACTTCATCATCCCTGCTGTCAAGGGTGGTTCTACCGTGAAGATGGGCGTAGAGTCGCACAAGACTTCCGATGCTCGCGGCGTTGAGCTCTACATCAGCGACAACGGTGCCCGTGGTACCAAGATTGACGGTCCCGCCGTTCCTACCGTCTATGAGGAGCAGGAGTGGACGATTCCCGCCGGCGAAGCTGTCGACCTCATCGTCTACAACACCAACGGCTGCCACATCTACTACATTGACGCTGAGCAGGATCAGGATATTCTTACCACTATCGACGGTGTGAAGACGGCCTCTAAGCAGGGTGAAATCTACAACATCAACGGCCAGCGTGTAAAGAAAGCCGCTAAGGGCCTCTACATCATCAACGGTAAGAAAGTATTTGTGAAATAGAGCAAATATAAGTGAGTTGACAAAAACGAAACCTTATGAAACGTATGATAAAGCCCTTCTCGCCGAAGGGCTTTATCTTTGCACCGTGATTGAGGGCGAAGCCCACCACCCATCACCAAACATCCATCACCCATCACCCACCACCTACCACCCGACACCAAACATATATTAACCATATTATTAACTAAAATCAAAACAACATGAGAAAAACTTACCGAATGTTACTTGCAATGGTGCTCATGGCACTATGCGCAGTGAGCGTTAACGCCGGCGAGCGAATTCCGCTGACCGCGGATGGTTTCTTCCAACACACCGGTTGGGGCATCAATGCCGTGAAGACTGGCCCGTTTAATGCGGCCTACATCCTTAACGAGCCCAGCGGCTGTCCCTTTGGCGACTCCGACTGCAATGCCTATCTTGACCTGGGCGCTTACTCCAAGCTCATCGTCTCGATGGCCGGTTGCGACGGTGACGGCAATCTTAACGGCTCCACGCCGCGCATCTTTATCAACAGCGACAAGACCGACGGCGCCAACAACCACTTCTATCCCCTTGCCGACGAGAACTACTACACTAAGGAAGATGAAGCCACTTACGTAGTAGACCTGGCAAAGATCAAGAAGGAGCAGGGCTTTGTATTCATCACCGCTATCAAGGGTTCAGCCTGGAACACCAAGGCCATCATCTACAGCATCGAGGTAGAGAAGGACGAGAAGGCACAGCCCATGGGCTGGACGCCGCTCATCAACAATGGCGACCTGACTTCCGACGACTTGGAGAGCTTCCCCGTGTCGAAGAACGGCCCCACCAATGGTGACACCGCCAACGACCGTCCTGCCATCGTGACCGGCGAAGACGGCAGCCGCTACCTGATGGTGGCCTCCGACGACAATGCCACCGAGACCTGGAGCACACAGTTCTTCCTGAAGTTCAACGAGGAGCTGACTGAAGGCGCACAGTGGCGCCTGTCGTTCGACGTGCGTGCCGACCGCGTGGCTCATGTCACCACCAGCGCACAGGGTGAACCCCGTAAGTATAACGCCGGCGGCGTAGTGCCTGAATTCGACGTTTCCATCGACTGGCAGACGATTACCGTTGAACCTAAGACCGTTACCTCCAGCGAGATTGGCAGCAATGGTTTCAAGAGCATTGCTTTCGACCTTAACAACGACAAGGAGACCTCTAACAACTTCTATTTCCGCAACATCAATCTTGAAGTGCTCAAGAGCGGTGTCATGGCCGACTTCTTTGAGTCGGGCATCGTGATGAACTTCGGTTTTGCCACCAATGTCGTCGACATCGTGAAGGCCGCCAAGCTGCCGCGCCTGGTTTATCCGGAGGGAACGGCCGTGGTGAAGAAAAACGGCCAGCCCATAGAGCTGATTTCTGTAGAGGCATACGCTGACGGACGCTTCGTGATCTATCCTGCTGAACAGCTGGAGGCTACCGACGAGATTACCATCGACTTCACCAACCCCACTGGCGACCTGCAGCTGAAGTACACCAATGGTCCTACCCCCGGTTCACAGGTGCCCAATGGCGAGGCAAAGGCTTTCTACAACGGCGACCTCTCTACCGTAGAGGATCTCTATCCCTACGCTCTGGTGAACCCCACCATCGTAAATGCTTCACCTGAGCAGGGCTCATTCAATATCCCCGCCAGCCTGAAGGAGTTCACCGTCAACTTCGACAAGAAGGCCAACCTCGCTGACGCCAAGGCTACCCTCGACGGTCAGGAGCTGACCATCAAGGCCGTTGATGCCGACGAAGAGGGTCTGGCAACAAAGATTACGCTGGCCTACGCCGGTGCCGACCTGGCCGACGGTACTCACGAAATCCACCTGACGAAGATTTATCCTGAGTTCATGCTCGACGAGGATGTCTACACCGACACCATCTATAAGTTCTCTGTGGGTACTATCGACATCACCGACCTGCCTTACGACGTGATTCCTGTGAGCTATTTCAACAACTGTGCCGGTAACGGCGTACCTGAGGGCTATATCCTCTATGCCGACGGTGATACGCCTGAGCAGCGCACACCTGACAAGACCTACGGCTCCGGTGCCCGTATGATGGATTTCGCTGCCGGCGGTGACTTCACCAAAGGTCTGTATATGCGTACGTGGTACACCAGCTATGGTGAGATTGAGGACCATCCGCTGACCCTGGAGGCTGGCAAGACCTATAATATTTCGTTCAACTCTGCCATGTGGACAAATTCTGCTGCCAAGTACATGAAGTTCCAGATTGTCAACTCTAGTGACGAAGAGGTGTTTGCCAAGGTTGTTGAGAACGGCCCCGGCCTGGGCGAGAAGAGAGATGCTGTGACGGGTTCTACCTTTACAAGCGTTGACTTCACCGCACCTGCTAACGGTAACTACATCCTGAAGTTCATCGTTGCCAGCAATGCTGAGGGTACACCTACCGACAATGGCTGGCAGAACGGTGTGATCCTGGCCAACGTGAAGATGACCTACGTGCCCGCCACATTCGGTGCCATGGAGATGTACAACCTCACCAATGCTACCAACAAGGCAAAGGAGAAGCAGGCCACCTATGGCGACGAGCGCTATGCCGGCGAAGCCCTGACGGCTTTCAACGACGCTATCAGCCAGGCTGAGGCTGGTTTAACTACTTTCACCTCGCCCTCTGAGGTTAACGATGCTATGGAGCTGCTCACCAAGACGGCTGCCGATCTGGATGCCCACGCTAAGCTGGTGAAGGACTACGACGACAAGATCCAGAAGGGTGCCGACGTCGTAGACCAGAATAAGGCCAATAAGTTTGCTACTCTGCAGCAGTATGCTGACCTGAAGGCTGTGGTTGACAAGTATGAAGGCACATCGACGATGACCAACGTCGGCACCGAAGAGGAGCCCAACTGGCAGCGTATCCGTGATTGGAAGAAGCTCACCGACGACACTGAACTGGCAGCAGCCATCAAGGAGCTCGACGAGATTGTGAACCTGACGAGCCTGATGTTCACCACGGGTGCATCAGAGACTGGTAACACTGGTGTAAAGGTGCTCGTTGACCGTCTGCGCCGCGGTGCTGAGACGCTGAAGAAGCTCGACGCTGAGAACGCTGCTATCGCCGAGGCCGACAATGCCATCACCGACGACGACGAGGTGGTTGAGAAGCTGAAGCAGAACATCAAGATGGCTCTCTACAAGAAGATTATGGATGGTGACGCTGCTCTGTTTGCCGAGGATTCCAACACTGGCGAGACACCTGCTTACGACATGAGCGTGTTCTTCAAGAACCCCAACACCTACGCCTTCCATCTCGGCGATGGCCTCAACGAGGAGAACGTTCCCGGTTGGACTGTTGACGGTACGGGCGCTGGTATCACCCACCTCTGGACCGGTGGTACTCACGACACGAAGGGCATTGCCGACGACGTGGCCTTCTTCGGACAGGGTATCGTGAAGTTCGAGCAGACTATTAGTGACCTGCCCGCTGGTGTCTACACCGTCATCCTCGACGCCACCTGCTGGACATGGAACTCTGACGGCACCAAGGCCGACTGCACCGACGCTTACGCTTACTGCAAGACCTCGGCTAACGAGGAGGGCACCTTCGCCGGACAGGTACAGATGGATAACTACGGCCAGTACAGCGGCCACCACGACATGGTGATGGAGAACGTGGTTGTGACCGACGGTCAGCTTACCGTGGGCGTACAGTACAACGACAAGGCCCAGTACGTGTTCGACAAGATTGTGGCCATCAACATGACGGCTCCTGCTGCCGGCGTTAACTACGCTGACCTCTATGCTACCGGTATCGACGCTACGGCTGCCACCGCACAGGTGAAGGCTATCGAGCTCTTCGACCTCAACGGCCAGCGCATCCCCGCTGCCAAGAAGGGTGTGGTCATCGTCAAGAAGATCATGAGCGACGGCACCGTTCAGACCCAGAAGGTTATCAAGTAAGCAATATATCACTATTACCATAGATAAACACACACATTAGAGACGGGAGTGCAAGACAACGGTGCTTGCACTCCTGTTTTTCTTGTACGATTGAACTTATGCGGTTAAAAAATTACCTGGCATGCCACTCACTGCGGGGAAAGAAAATCCGTCCGACAGTTCGAAGCCAGCCTCACATCCCGAATAATTTGGGTTATAGAGGTTTTCTGCGTGTTGAGACAATCGCAAATCATTATGAAACATACGATGGTACGGCGGTTACGCCTTTTTTAGTACTTTTGCAGCAGAAATAAACAATCAATAATAACCATAAAAACAAGATGAAAAAACTCTTTACCCTACTACTTCTCGCAATTCACTTTTCACTCATCACCAGCGTAGCGCAGCAGCGCCGACCCATAGACTCGCAGCACCCGCTGTGGCTCATCCACATCGACGTGTGGAACTCGGCCGACCCGCAGAAAATCATCGACCTGATACCCGCCGACATCAAGCCCTACGTCTGCATGAACCTGAGCCTCTCGTGCCAGTTTGACACCAAGACCGGCATGTACCGCATGCCGCGCAACGCCGTGCGCACCTATAAGTCGTGGGCCTCTGTCTGCCAGCTGAACAACATGTGGTTCTCCTGCCAGCCCGCCTCCGGCGGACATACCCATATCCAGGACACCGACCTGGAGACCTTTGAATACTTCTTTAAGACCTATCCCAACTTCCTCGGCTGGAACTATGCCGAGCAGTTCTGGGCTTTCGGCGACGCCGGCGACCTGAGCTCGATGACCGCCGCCTCGCGCTGGGCGCTCTTTGCCAACCTGGTGGAGATGTCGCATAAGTACGGCGGATTCCTCACCGTCAGCTGGTGTGGCGGCGACTACCACATGAACACCAACCCCATGGGCGAGCTCAAGGCCGACAAGAACTTCCTCGAGGCCTGCAAGAAATATCCCGAGGCCATCGTCTTCCTTTATAAATATACCCACGCCAGCAGCTTCTACAACAATGAGAGCATCTGCTGGGGACCCTTCATCAGCGGCCTGACGAAGAACTACGGCGTGCGCTACGACAACTGCGGATGGAACGACACCCTGTCGAAACTCTTAGGCGAGAACCACGGCAAGAAATATCCCGGCTCTGCCGGCATCGGCACCGTCATGGAGCAGACCTGCGTCAACGGCGGCGCCGTCTGGGACGGTCCTGAGCTCATCTGGCGCGAGGAGTGCTTCCTCAACCAGGCCGACACCTATGTCGACGGCTACACCCGCCGCAACTGGGCCGCCTCGCCACACTTCAAGGGCATCTGGATGGAGATGTGGCGCCGCATCATCGACGGCACGATGTACATACCCTCGCGCCAGGAGGTGGTAGAGAAGACGAAGATTGTGGTGGTCAACGACCTGCAGAGCGGCTATGAGTCGTACACCTCGTGGGACGACCTCTACAACGGCCTCTACCTGCAGACCGACCCCTTCAACCAGCGTAAGGAGGCCCGCCACAACTACGGCCAGTGGTACAACAACCTCTGCTACTTCAAGTCGACCGGCCGCTACGGTGCCATCCCCATCGTCATGGGTCTCTACGACGACGTGGCCAAGCAGATTCCCGTGCAGGTGAAGCGCTCCAACTACACCTCGCGCTGGGGCACGCAGGCCAAGAAGCAGGCCGACTTCAACGCCCAGTACCCGGAGGTGTCTAAAGGCGACCTCTACGTCAACCGCTACCGCAACCAATTGGTGACCTACACCCCTTACAGCTATCTCAACGCCAAGAAGACGGCCTCGGCCGACATACCCCTGCAGTATAACACCTGCGACACGCTGAAGCTGCAGTATGGCAAGCTCTCCAGCGGCGTCATCCGCGAGTATGCCGACCACATAGACTTCTATTTCAACAACTACCGCAGCGACAGCCTCACACAGCAGACCGACAAGATTGTCATCACTGGCGTCACCGCCGAGCCGATGTGCCAGCTGACCAAGCCCACGACCGGTGCCAACGGCCATAACGCCAGCCTCTCGGGCAAGTCGTATAAAGCCGACACCAAGACCTTCACCGTCAGCGTCACCCACATGGGTGCCGCCATCCTCCGCATTAGCTGTAAGGGTGATGCCACTGACCGCAAGACCGACATCGTGCCCGCCGCCGCCCTGGAACAGCCCAAGCAACCATCACCTTACACCTATCACCCCACACCCGTCATCATTGAGGCTGAGGACATGGACCGCAAGAACGTTGACCACCGCATGACCCACTCCGGCTGGTGGGCACAGGACTACATGAACTTCGCCGGCCTGGGCTTTGTCGAGACGCAGGCCAGCACCGCCAGCGCCCTGCGCCACCAGCTGAAGCTGCCCGAGGGCGGCAGCTATACTATCAAGGTGCGCTACTGTAACAGCAGCAAGGCCGGCAACATAAAGGCCACCGTCAACGGCGCTGCCCAGGACATGAAGATAGAGAAGGTGGCCAAGAACGACTGGCACTACGCCTCGGTGAAGGCCACGCTCAACGCCGGCGCCAACACGCTGGTGCTGCAGAACAGCGGCGCCATCAAGATGACCATCGACCAGGTGGTCTACGAGCCGGAGGGTACGCCCGCAGAGAAGTTTAACGTGAAAATCCTCAGCGCCGACTACGGCGTCGTCACCGCAAACGTCGACTCCGCCGCCGCCGGCGAGCAGGTGACGCTCACCATCATTCCTAATGAGGGCTGTGCCATCCGCGAGCTGAAGGTCGTCAACTCGGTGTTCTTCACCCAGGGTGTCACCATCCCCATCACCCAACAGCCATCACCCATCACCCAACCCATTGAGGTCACCTTCGTCATGCCCGACGACAACTACACCATACAGCCCGTCTTTGACGACCTCTCGCTGCACTATGGTCTCGACTATTCCAATGTGAACAATGGCACCATGCCCGCAGGATGGCGCACCGTGGAGCGCACCGTGGAGGGCAGCGACATCCACAGCTATCCTAACAGCTACGGCTCCGGCCCCCGCACCTTCACGGGCTTCACGGGCTATCAGGGCAAAGCCCTCTACTGGCGCAACGGCACGGCGGAGTATGGCCGCCTGTCGGGCTATCCGCTGACACTGGAGCCGGGCAAGTACACCCTCACCTTTGCCATGGCGGCCTGGAAGGGGTCACCCTCCTACAAGGCCAACATCCTCAAGAGCGGCGGCGGCACCGTCAAGTCATCACCCTCGCTGACGGCCACGCCCAATGCCAACGGCAATGGCAGCGCCGACCTCTCCGGTGCTAAGCTCAACTCCTTGGAGTTTGAAGTTACCCAGAAGGACAACTACATCATCCAGTTCCAGCGTACCAGCGGCGGCTACGACGAATACCTGCTCCTGGAGTGTCGCCTCAAAGCCGACGCCACCACCGGCATCGCCACCAACACTATTCACGATTCACTATTCACTAGCAAAGCACCCGGCATCTACAGCCCCAGCGGCGTGCGTCGCAGCGCCCTGCAGCGCGGGCTCAACATCATCATTGATGCCAACGGCCAGGTGAAGAAAGTACTCGTCAAGTAACCATATTTTCTACTTACCATGAAACCAAGAACAATGATTCTGACGGCAGCCATGATTGCCGCTACCGGGGGCTTCGCTCAGAACCCCTTTGTGCAGACCTGGTTCACCAGCGACCCGGCGCCGCTGGCAGTAGGCGACACTATGTATGTTTACACCGGCCACGACGAAGACGGCGCCGACTTCTTCTGGATGCAGGAGTGGCGCGTCTACTCCACCACCGACATGGTCAACTGGCGCGACCACGGGTCGCCGCTGGCCTTGGAGAGTTTCCGCTGGGCCGACGACCGCGCCTGGGCGGCGCAGTGCGTGGAGCGCGGCGGCAAGTACTACTGGTATGTCTGCGCCCACTGCCGCGAGAGTGGCGGCATGGCCATTGGCGTAGCCGTGAGCGACTCGCCGACGGGGCCCTTCCGCGATGCCATCGGCAAACCGCTGTACACCGACAAGCGGTGGGACCACATCGACCCCACGGTGCTCATCACGCCCTCACTATCGGCAAAGGCCGGCGACGGCAAGGAGGCCTGGATTATGTGGGGCAACCCGCAGATTTACTATGCTAAGCTCAACGAAGACATGATTTCCATCGACGGCGAGGTGAAGGAGCTGCCCATGACCGAGCAGGCCTTCGGCGGCCCCAAGATGAACGAGCGCGAAAAAGGCAAGAAGTATAAGGACTCTTATGTTGAGGGGCCGTGGCTGATGCAAAAACCCACCCCATATCCCGGTTTCTACCTCCTCTACGCCGCCGGCGGTGTGCCTGAGCATCTGTCTTACTCAGAGGCGCCATCGGTGGAAGGGCCATGGACCTACAAGGGGACCATCATGCCTGAGGGTGGCACCAAGTCGTTTACCAACCACTGCGGCTACGAGCGGTTCAAGGGTCACGACTACTTCTTCTACCACACGGGCAAGCTGCCCGGCGGCGGCGGCTTCGGACGCAGCGTGGCCGTCGAGGAATTTAAGTTCAACAAGGACGGCTCCTTCCCCACCATCCTGCCTACCGACGAGGGCGTGAAGCCCATCGGCACCTTTGACCCCTTCCGCCGCGTGGAGGCCGAGACGATGGCTTTCTCGCACGGCGTGAAGACCGAGCAGTGCGAGCAACCATCACCCATCACCCACCACCCATCACCCCTCCAAGTCTACGTCAGCGACATCCATAACGGCGACTATATCAAGCTGCAGAACGTCGCCTTCGGCAACCGCATCCCCCGCACCTTCACCGCCCGCGTGGCCAGCGGACTGCGAGGCGGCAGCATCGAGATCCGCCTCGACAGCCTCCGTGGCCGACTCCTCGGCACTGTCAATGTGCCCGCCACTGGCGGCTGGCAGCAATGGCGAGAGATAACGCTCGACTTAAATTTCTCTACTTTAAAAGACATCGACGCTCCCACACGCACATTAGATGGCGTAAGACTGCCGGAAACAGCCGACCTCTACCTCGTTTTCAAAGGCCGCAAGGGCCCGAAGCTCTTCAACTTCGACTGGTGGGAGATGCGCGCTCTGGAACAGGTGAACATGCCGCTGATGCAGACGAAGTACACCGCCGACCCGTCGCCGCTGGTGGTGGGCGACACCTTATTTCTCTATACCTCGCACGACGCCTCGCCCGAGGACATCGCCGACCCCAACGAGCGGTCGTCGGCAGGATTCTTCATGTACGACTGGCTGCTGTGGAGCACCACCGACATGGTGAACTGGACCGAGCACGGCGCCGTGGCATCGCTCAAGGACTTCGCATGGCGTAGCCGCGACAACGGCGCATGGGCCATACAGACCGTTGAGCGCGACGGCAAATACTACCTCTATGCCCCACTCCACGGCCACGGCATCGGCGTACTCGTGGCCGACTCGCCCTACGGGCCGTTTAAAGACCCGCTCGGCAAGCCCCTGGTATGGCAGAAGGAGCACTGGGACGACATCGACCCCTCGGTGTTCATCGACGACGACGGGCAGGCATACATGTACTGGGGCAACCCGCAGGTGTACTGCGTGAAGCTGGGCAACGACATGATTTCCACCGTGGGCGACATCCTGGTGCTCAACCCCAAGGACGGCGTCATGCGACCCGTGAAGGAGGAGGGAGCGAAAATCAACCTCCGCGTGCCCTGGAGCGAGAAGGCCGACTGGGCCGTGAAGCACTATCAGGAGGGGCCGTGGATTTACAAGCGGAGCGGTCACTACTACCTCGCCTACGCCACCACCTGCTGCCCCGAGGCGCTGGGCTACGCCATGAGCGACTCGCCCACAGGGCCGTGGCAGTGGAAGAACTATATCATGAGCCCCACTGACCGCGACCGCGGCAACCACCCCGGCATCTGCGACTTCCGTGGCCACTCCTACGTCTTCGGACAGGACTACGACCTAATGCACCTGGAGACCTTCGTGCACCATGAGCGCCGCTCGGTGTCGGCATCGGAGATGACCTACAATGCCGACGGCACCATCAATGAGCTGCCCTACTGGATGGACCAGCAGCCCCTCAAGCAACAGCAGTGGCTCAACCCCTACCGGCGCGTGGAGGCAGAGACCATGGCCTGGGGCTACGGCCTGAAGTCGGCCAAGATGGGTATCGAGAACACGGGCATTGTAAAAGACATGCCGGAGTCTACAGGCAAGCGCAACATGTATGTCTTCGACATCAACGACGGCGAGTATATCCGCCTGCGCGGCGTCGACTTCGGCGACAAGGGCGCCAAGTCGTTCGCCATCACCGCCGCAGCAGCCAACACCCAACACCCATCACCCAACACCCAACACCCATCACCCAACACCCATCACCCATCACCCAACACCACCGTCACCCTGCGCCTCGACAGTCAGGACGGCCCCGTCGTCGGAACGGCTCAGATCGGCTCTACCGGTTCGGTGGAGAAGTACAAGACCTTCACGGCCAAGGTCAAGGGTGCCACCGGCGTCCACGACCTCTACATCTGCTTCAGCAACACCAGCGGCGACGTGCGTCTCGACTGGTGGCAGTTTAAACAATAAGACGATAGAAACTATAAGAAAGAGACTTTTTGCCATCCTGTCGCTGGCTGCCGTGTGCATGGTCACGGCAGCCCAGCCCCACCGACTCTGATACAGCAAGCCCGCCAGCCCCTCCGCTCTCAGGAGCTGAAGGACTTCCGCCTGCTGTCCATCCCCAGGTCTACGAGACTACCTGGAGACCGCCCCCGGCCAGACTTACCGCTTCGCTTCTGAATAAATAAGCAGCTGAGCCCACCTTCACAAGTGGGCTCAGTTGCTTATTTATTCAGAGAGCACTAAACGAACCCCTGTCAAGGAATTTGCTTTGTCAGGCGTAAGTGTCAGCCTCTCAGTAAAGCCCCCCAAAGACAATCATCATTCAACTACCACTTTATATGCTATGATACAATTCGATTCAGCGATATATAGTTGCACGTAAGTTGTACCCATTGACACCCCTTGCAAGCCTTCTTCTGTGATACGTGCTACCACACCGTCCGCAAATACAAAGCTATCGCCATTGCTAAATGCCAAAGGTGAACCACCGACCTTTAAGCGGATAACTTCAGGTTGTAACCGATAGTACACAAACCGCCCCATCTTTGTCATCACATCAAGGGCGTTGCCCGTCAATCCCATCACGAACCAGTTGTTGCGACGCTTATATCCATAGCCATTCGACTGCAGCGTGAGCATACTGCCCATTTGCTTATACCACCCGTATGTCATCGTATCGAATCCATACGTGAAATAATTGTCATACCCCGTATACGTCTTGTCATCGTTAAAAGTCAGCAGTTCATAGTAGCCAGCTTCAGTATCGCCCCAAACCCAACTGCCCATCAGGCTTGCTTTTTCCATCGGCTCTTCCGAACCATCAACAAACGTAATGCTGTCAATCTGCTCAATAGGAATATCGTTATGACTGTCACCTTTAAGGTGGATCCGCATATATGTTTGAGCATAAGACTCTGAGGAAAATAACATTGCCACGAAAATACTCAACAGTAAAGATGCCTGTCGATGTTTAGAGAACCGAAAAACCTTCTTAATAGCCATGCCAGCTTTCTTATACCAGAAAAGTGAAGTCTCTTCTCTGGGTTCCAATGACTTTATAAAGTCAGTTATTGATTGATAACGCTTATTAGGATTTGTTTTGGTTGCCTTCTTTAATATAGCCCTAAGTTGTAGATCATTAATCTCGTCCAATAATAGTTTCTCCGGAAATCTAATGAGTAGTCTTAGTAGAAAATTGTTATTAAAACCATCTTCGAATGGACTATAATAATGGCTATGCAGACGATGATATTCTTCCAAACTTCTTCCTCCTTTATATGGCAGATGTCCAGTCAATATAGTGAACATGATTATCCCTACTGAGTAGACAATTGACTTTTCGTCAGGGCTTTTGCCAAAAATACTTTCAGGCGTTTCATATTCAATAGGAAAAATTTGCCACACCCATTCCGGACGTATCGCACCAGGGAATTTGCAGTTTATGCTGTTTATCATCCTTATTCTTATTTCACCCTCTTTCGTAAAGAAGATGTTTTCAGGCGGTTCGATATATTTGATGCCGATTTCATTGCTCTGCATGAATTTAATCACCTTTAATATCTCTTTTGAAACCATTATTGCAAAGCCTTTTCTGTTGCATTCGTAGTATTTCTGCATTTCTACTGCAAATTCATAAGCCTGCCCTTCAGTTTCATCAACCTTTCCATGCATTAGGTCGTATAGTGATACCCCTGCATAATAATCTTCAATTAAGTAAGCCAAATATGAACTTGATTTAATGTAATCTACGATTGATATAATGGAAATCTGTCTTAAGTCAACATTCTTCTCTTTCAGAAGTTTCCATATCTGAAAGGCATAACGG
>CAMHKU010000032.1 GCA_946185805.1 uncultured Prevotellaceae bacterium
TGCAACTTGTTGGAAATAAAGTACTTGCATAATTACTTCGCATAATCACTTGTCATAAAGATATTGCCATAATAAGCAAAAATAACGCTAAAACGCTTAAAAGTATGCTTTTTGATACCCATTTGTACGCACATTGAGATAGAATGAGGGCATTACTATTACTACCATATTGTTATGTAAAGCAGAAATGAGAAGTAGAATCGTAACGTCTTGATAATCAGATGTGAATTTACTATGACTTCTCATAATGATAAACTTTTCATAATAGAACTTATGTAAAGCTTCTCATAAGCTCTTTCGCCAGATCAAACAGAATTTCCCGCTGCGCTACTTCTATGGCGAGAGTGCCAACGCCATCAAGATACAAATCTGGGTGACGCTCATAGCAAATCTGTTGCTCACGCTGATGCAGAGGAGCATCAAGAGGAAATGGAGCTTCTCTGGACTGGCCACCATGACACGCATCCTGCTCATGTGCTATGTGGACTACCGCCTGTTCTTTGAGAATCCAGAGAAGGAGTGGCAGCAAATTCTGGTCAACTCAGCCGACCCACCCCCCGAACTGGAACTGAAATTTGAATAGGGGGGCTTGGAATTGGACTTACGGCCTTCCAACCGCATAAAATCAGCGGTTGGAAGGGGTAATATGCCCTATACGCAAGTTTAGCGGACAGCAATAATTAACTATTAGTTTCCCATACCGCAGAAGGGCAGTAGCTAATCTGAGCCATCCCCCATCACCATACAATAGGTTCCTGGCCTTGCTGCTGCAGGTATTGGTTACAACGCGAGAACTGATGCTGGCCGAACCATCCGCCACGGTTGGCACTCAAGGGCGAAGGGTGGACACTCTCCAGCACCAGGTTCTGCTGGCGGTCAATCATATAAGCCTTGCCACGGGCGTAGCCGCCCCATAGCATGTAGACCAGATGCTGCCGATGAGTGGCCAGCGCCCTGATAGCGGCATCGGTAAACTGCTGCCACCCCAGGCAGGCATGACTGTTGGCCTGATGAGCCCTTACCGTGAGCGTGGCGTTGAGCAGCAGCACGCCCTGCTCCGCCCATCGCGTCAGGTTGCCGGTGGTGGGGACAGGGGTGCCCAGGTCGTCGTGAATCTCCTTGAAGATATTCTGCAGCGAGGGCGGAAACATCACCCCATCCTGCACCGAAAAGCTCAGCCCATGAGCCTGACCAGGCTCATGATAGGGATCCTGGCCTATGATGACCACTTTCACACGGTCGAACGGGCAGAGGTTGAAGGCGTTGAAGACTAATCGCGCCGGCGGGTAGCACGTCGTAGTACGATATTCCTGGCGTACGGCGGCCGTCAGTTGCTGGAAGTAGGGCTTGTCAAACTCGGTTGCCAGTTGTTGTTTCCAGGTGGGTTCTATTTGTACATCCATGCTTTAGAGATATTAACTGCGCCCGAAGAGCCACTTCTGGAACAAGGGGCTGATGCGCAAGATATTAGACGTAATATTAGGACGCACTCACTTCACGAACACCTTCTTGCCATCGGTAATATAGAGACCTCGGCGCTGAGGCTTACTATCGAGGCGCATGCCCTGGAGGTTGTACCAGTAAGAATCGCGGCTGACGTAGCTGACCTTGGCTGTGCTAATGGCATTCACTGCCGGAGCAAAAGCCTTCAGTTCGTAGAAGGCGGCATAGGGCTTCCCTGTGTTGTGATCATAGAGAGCGGCATTCCACCATGCTGGCGTCACGTTCTTGGTACCATTGTCCTCGGGCCACCACCAGAAAAGTCCTGTCACCGACTCATGGCTCTGCAGCATGGCCACGAGGTCGGCCGTAAAGCGGCGCTGGCCCTCCTCGCTATAAGGATAGGTTGCTGTGTAGTCGAAGGTAGTTCCTGCTAATGCCCACGCATAACTATAGCCTGTCTCTACTACCATGATGTCCTTGCCATAGGCCTTGTTCTCCAGCAACTTGATAGCCGTCTCCAAAGTGGTGATGCTACCGTGATAGGCAGGATAGTAACTCAGACCGATGACGTCGTAGTCTACGTCATTGTCTCTCATGCGATCATAGAAGTCAGTCAGCACATTGGCCTTGGGCACGCGTTCGCTGTGCAGAATAATCTTAGCCTGCGGACACTCTTCACGACAGGCATTGCCTGCCTGCTTGAGCAGCGTGTAGAACCGGCTCCAATTAGCCGAGCTGCTGTTGGTAAAACAGCGGTTAGTCTTGCCATCATTAGCCTTGGCCTCTGTACCCCAGAGCATGCCATAGCTGATTTCATTGCCCGTCTGTATCAGGTCGGGAGTAGCTCCGGCAGCTTTCATCTGCTGCAGACAGTCCTTGGTATACTCATAGATTTTAGCGGCCAGAGCCTCGTCGCTGAGATTCTTCCATGCGTCGGGAGTCCATTGCTTACTGGGGTCAGCCCAGGTGTCGCTGTAGTGGAAGTCGAGCATCAGGCTCAGGCCGGCATCCTTGATACGCTTCCCCAGCTTCTTGACGTAGTCCAGGTCCTGGCAGACGCCCTTGTCGCTGTCCTTAGAGGGATCTACAAACAGGCGGACGCGCATGGCGTTAAGCCCCTCCTGTTTAAAAAAGGCCAGCACGTTGCCAACGGTCTTGCCGTCCTTGTCTTTATAGGCAACTCCTGCCTCTTCATACTTCGTCAGCATGGAGATGTCGCCGCCAACATAGTGTTGCTCCTGTGCCAGAGCGGCTACGCCGCCCAGCACCGTGGCCAGCAGGGCCACCATTACTTTCTTCATCATAGCGTTAATCATTTATCTTTAGTTTCTTAATTCTTCAATTCTTTAGCTCTTTAATTTTTCTAATTTTTCTAATATTCCACGTATGGCTGCAACCGCTCAATAGTTTCTGGCGTGAAGTCACGGTTGAGGCTCAGCTGTTGCAGACTTTTTATAGGACCGTGTAGACGGCGGAAGTCTACGATGGCACGGGCCATATAGAAATTGATGTACGGATGTCGTTTCAGCTCGTTGAGCGACAGACGGTTGACATTAATTCTGCGGAACGACGTTGTATCTTCATCAGGGATGACAAAGAAATTGAGCGCCGTCTCCGGGAAGTCGGGAATTTCCAGTAACTGCTGCACGCGGCAGTATCCTCCTAAACGCTCGCGGTAGCTCACTATCTTGCGAGCGAAATGCGACCCTATGCCAGGTACCTTACGAAGTTGGAGAGTGTCGGCATGATTCAGGTGAACACGGTCCTCTGGTTGTATCTTAATGGGATAGCGCAGGGTGTCACGCTCCTCTATGGGCTCATAGTTATAGAAATAGTTTTCTGCTGCCATGGGCTCCTGTTCAATACTGATATAAGGTTCCAGCTGCTTATACTGCCTGGCAGTAAGACCATAGAGCTTGGCAAAGTCGCGAGGCTTGCGAAAGACACCGCCGGCGCGGCGGTACTTCATGATATTGCCTACCTGCCAAGGTTGCAGACCTAAGCGCAGCAGATGGGCAGAGTCGGCACTATTTGGGTCGAAATATGATAACTCTACCTTCATGTTGCCACTTTGCCGATAGTCTTTCCGGTTATAGCCACCTCTATTTGCCCGGTGACGGGCTTTCTCTGGCTTTGCCGCGGGCGTCAGAGCTTGTTGGTCGTCCTCCTGTCGTCCGTCGGTAACGGTGATAACCACGAGGGCTGCTACGATGACACATAACAGCACCGTCATCACTATACGGTCGGACTTTTGCAGATAGAAGAACCTTATCACAGCCTATCCCTTTACTAATGTAATACTCAACTCTCAACCCTCAATTTATATTACTCCAAACTGATGGAGGAAGATAAGCAAGATACAGATGGGCACGACGAAGCGTACACTGACACGCCACACGGGAAAGAGCCACAGGCTGACGTTGCCACCATTGGTAAACTCGTCGTAGACTTTCTGCCGCGACACCACGAATCCAAGCATGATGCTCGTCAGCAAGGCACCCGCCGGCAGCATGATTTGAGCCGTGAGGAAGTCACAGAAGTCCATCAGCGACATACCGAACAGATGTATGTCGGCGGCCCCCACACTGAGCGAGCAGAAAACAGCGATGACGCTGCAAACGGCGGTAAGTATGCAGGCGGCCTTGCGACGGCTCAAATGCAGTTCCTCATGGAAGAATGCCGTACCTATCTCATGCATGGAGATGGTGCTGGTGAGAGCCGCGAACACCAGCAGGGCGTAGAACAGAATACTGATTACATAGCCCAAGGCAGGCATCTGAGAAAAGGCCTGCAGAAACACGTTGGGCAGGGTGATAAAAATGAGCGACGGGCCGGAATCGGGGCTTACGCCTACGGAGAAAGCCGCAGGGAAAATCATCAGTCCGGCCAAGATAGCTATCGTCGTGTCAAGCAGGGCTATCTGCGTGGCAGAGCGTATCAGGTTGGTATCGCGTGCAAAATAGCTGGCATAGGTACACAGGCAGGCCGTACCCAGTGAGAGCGAGAAGAACGCCTGCCCCAAAGCTTCTAACAATACGCTGTGAGTAACCTTTGAGAAGTCGGGCAGCAGCAGAAAGCGCACGCCCTCGATAGCACCGGGCAGCAGACACGAGGCCACAACGATGACCAGCAGCAGCAACAGCAGCAGCGGCATCAGAATCTTCGACGCCCGCTCAATACCTTTCTGAACGCCGCGGACAATTACCAGATGAGTGATGACCACGAAGGCAACCGCCCATAGGCAGGGCCGCCAAGGATTAGAAGAGAACTCGGTGAAGTATTGTTGTACGTAGCTGGCGTCACCATGCAGCTGCGATGTGATTGCCGCCCACAGATACTGCAAGCACCACCCTGCCACAACGGCATAGAACCCCAGGATGATGGTCGACGTGACGATGCCGAGTATGCCCACCAGTCCCCACCAGCCACCGCCCATCTTGCCATAGGCACGGTAACTGTTTGACTGAGCATGGCGGCCGATGATAAACTCGCTCACCATGCCAGGTATGCCTAGCAGCAGGATGCAGGCGAAGTAGATAATGATAAACGCTGCTCCGCCGTTTTGTCCCGTCATAAACGGGAAACGCCACACGTTGCCCAATCCAACGGCCGACCCCGCCGTAGCTAATATGATGCCAAGCTTCGTGCCAAAATTTCCTCGCTCCATATCAATTAAATGAGTTCAAACTGATGAAGGAAGATGAACAATATAGCAATGGGGCAGACATACTTTACAAGTAAGAGATAGAGATGGAAAAAGCGTCCGTTACGCAGGGTGCGCCAGTTTGTGAACTCATCGCGCACAATCTTATGGGGCACAAACCATCCTATGAAGATACAGGTGAGGAACCCAACGATAGGCAGGAATATCTGTCCGGTGATGAAGTCAAACCAGTCGAACAGCGACTTGCCCAAGAACGTCAGACTACTGCCTACGGCTCCCAGTGACAGCGAGCAGAACACGCCGATAATACAGGTGGAGACGGTTACCAACAGGGCTGCCTTCTTGCGGGTGATGACCAGCTCCTCCTGAAAGAACGCCGTCGACACCTCATGGAGCGACATGAGCGACGTCAGCGCAGCCAGCGACAGCAGCAGGAAGAACAGCAGCGAGATGAAATAGCCCACCATGGGCATCCCGGCAAAAGCCTGCTGAAACACGTTGGGCAGGGTGATGAAGATTAACGACGGCCCGGAGTCGGGATTGACGCCTACGGAGAAGGCTGCGGGAAAAATCATCAGTCCGGCAAGGATAGCCACGATGGAATCTATGACACTAATTTGAACTGCCGACTTCATCAGGTTGGTCTGTCGTGCGAAGTAGCTGGCGTATGTGCAGATGCAACCCATGGCTATCGACAGCGAATAGAACGACTGTCCGAGGGCTGCCAAAAAGACGTCACCGTTAATCGCCGTTATATCGGGCTTAAAGAGAAAAGCTATGCCTTTCTCCGCTCCTGGCAGCATGCACGATGCGCCAACGATAATCAGCAACAGTACAAAGAGCGTGGGCATCAGCAGCTTAGAAGCCTTCTCAATACCGTCGCGCACACCGTGCTCAATTATAAGATAGGTAATGCCGAGGATTATTACCGTCCAGAAGATAGGCTTCACTGGATGGCCCGAGAAGTCGGCAAAATACTGCTGGAAATATTCCGGGTTGCCCTGCATGTGGCCTATGAGCGATGCCCAGATATACTGCAGGCACCAGCCCGCTACCACAGCATAGTAGCCCGTGATGAGGAATCCCGTGAGCACACCCATAAAGCCTATGAACGCCCATGGCGTTCCGCCCGCCAGTTTACGGAAGGAACGCGCCGTATTGGCCTGACCATGACGGCCGATGATAAACTCGCTGACCATACAGGGTATGCCCAGTAGCAGTACGCAGACAACATAGATGATGATAAAAACAGCGCCCCCGTTCTCGCCAACCATATAAGGGAAGCGCCAAATATTACCTAAGCCTACGGCCGAACCGGCAGTAGCCAGAATGACGCCTAACTTACTGCTAAAATTTGCTCGCTCTAGTTTTGCCATTTTTATATTCTTCATAATCCGTTGCAAAAGTACGAAATAATTCACAAATCACAATTCATAATTCATAATTATTTCGTACTTTTGCAGCAAAAAAATGAAAGATAAAGCGCAAAACATGTATCAAACAATAAAAATTTACGCCCAACGATACCCATTTTCGGTATTCGTTATTACCGTTGTGTGGGTGCTGTCACTTGCCCCCTTCTTCCCAGAGACACCCCTTGACGATATACCTTTTATCGACAAGTGGACTCATTTTGTCATGTACGGTGCCGTGAGCCTCACCATCTGGGTGGAGTATCTGAGCCAGCATCAGGCCCCCAACTACCGCCGCCTGCTGCTATGGGCGTGGATGGCCATCATTGCCATGAGCGGTCTGCTGGAGCTGCTACAGGAATACGCCACTGCCACCCGCAACGGTGAATGGCAAGACTTATTTGCCAACGCCATCGGAGCCACTCTGGGCACCATAGCAGGACTTCTGATAAGCAGGCTTTAAAGATCAGTACTCCAAAGTTTGAAAGGATTCTGGCGCAGGTGACTGTTGTAGAAGCGCCGGTCGCCGGTCACCTCTTTGCCAATGAAATCAGGCTTAATGAACGGTTCTTCGGGAGCTTTTAGTTCCACTTCAGCCATCACCAGTCCTTCATTGTCGCCATAAAACTCATCAACCTCGAACACGTGGTCGCCACTGTTCACGAGGTAGCGCGTCTTGTCTATGATGCCGGGCTCGCAGAGGCGGAACAGCTGCTCAGCCTCGTCGAGCGTTATTTCCTTTTCAAACTCATAACGACTCAATCCGCCGTCGGCAGACGGGCCTTTAATAGTAAGATATCCGCGGCCGCCACGGATGCGCACCCTGACGGTACGCCCGTGGCCGCTGCAGATGTAACCTTGTTTAATGCGGTCAGAAGCAAATGCCTGACTCTTAAAGTCAGTACATTTCTTGACAAGGAACTTTCTCTCAATCTCAAGTCCGCTCATCAGTCTTTCTATTCGCTAAAACAGTCGGATTATGCCTGGCTCACCGCTTAGGCGACAAGCCAGATGGAGTACGCGGCATAGCAGATAGCCAGCACTATCAGCACACCCATAATCCACTTAATAATGGTTTCACCCTTCTCCTGTTGTTGTTTCTCATAGGCCACCCGCTTGGGGTTAGTCTCTTTTGCTGTTTTCTTTGCCATAGTATTTTTTTAAAAGATGTTGTTCTCATTTCTCATTTTCAGAGGCGAATTCCATGAGGTAAGCTTTAATGAACCCGTCGAGTTTGCCATTCATCACGCCGTCGACGTCTGAGGTCTGGTAGTTGGTGCGATGGTCTTTGACGCGTTTGTCGTCGAAAACGTAGGAGCGTATCTGCGACCCCCACTCGATTTTTTTCTTACCAGCCTCAATCTTGGCCTGAGCCTCCAGGCGCTTTTTCATGGCGCGGTCGTATAGCTGCGAGCGCAGCAGTGCCATGGCGCGCTCCTTGTTTTTAGGCTGGTCGCGAGTCTCCGTGTTTTCAATCAGTATTTCCTCTTCCTCACCGGTGTCGGGGTCGGTGTACCAGTAACGCAGACGCACACCCGACTCGACCTTGTTGACGTTCTGGCCGCCGGCGCCACTGCTGCGGAAGGTGTCCCACGACAGTTTGGCGGGGTCAACATACACCTCGATTGTGTCATCTACGAGCGGGGTGACAAATACCGAGGCAAACGACGTCATACGCTTGCCCTGGGCGTTGTAGGGGCTGACGCGCACCAGCCGGTGGACACCGTTCTCGCTCTTCAGGTAGCCATAGGCATACTCTCCTCCCTCAATCTGCATGGTCACGCTCTTGATACCGGCCTCGTCGCCGTCGAGCAGGTTCGAGATGGTTACCTTATAGCCGTGAGCTTCAGCCCATCGCATGTACATACGCATGAGCATCTGTGCCCAATCCTGAGCCTCGGTGCCGCCGGCGCCGCTGTTAATCTTCAGCACGGCGTCCATGGGGTCTTCCTCCTGCCGCAGCATGTTCATCAACTCCAGCTGCTCAATAGCGTCAATGGCCTTACGGTAGTCATCGTCCACCTCTTCCTCGGTCACCATTTCATCCTTGTAAAAGTCGAAGGCCAGCTGCAGTTCTTCGGCCATCGTGCGCACTTGGTTATAGCCGTCAATCCATTTCTTGATGCCCTTCACCTTCTTCATCTGAGCCTCCGCCCGCTTGGGGTCGTCCCAAAAGTCGGGAGCCTGCGTACGCAGCTCCTCTTCCTCATACTCCATCTGCTTCTCGTCGATTCTCAGATAGTGTTTCAACTTGTCGGCTCTGTCGAGCACGTCTTTCAACTGGTCTTGAGTTATCATGGGTGCAAAGGTACAACAAAATACTGAATTACACAATAATGAAACGCTTTTTTCTGATTTCTACTTTTTCTCTTTGATGGCAAATACCGCCAGTGAGCCTACAAGCAGCAGCAGGCCCGAGACCACCATCATCGACGACTGATGGCTGCCAATCATTGAGAGCACCACGCCGCCGCAGAGGGCTGCCACAATCTGGGGTATGCAGATGGTGCCGTTGAACAGTCCCAGATAGGCACCCATGTGGCCGTAGCCCTGCAGGGCATTGGTGACGAAGGTGAAGGGCATGGCCAGCATGGCCGCCCAGGCGCAGCCGATGAGCAGGAAGGGCACAAACTGCAGGTACTGGTCGTGGATGAAGGGCACCAGGGCGAAGCCGATAGCTCCGAGCACGAGGCTCAGCGAGTAGGCCAGTTTGGTGTTACGGAACTGCGGCAGCAGGGCTGCCCACACCACAGAACCTATGGCCTGCACGGCAAAGAGTATGCCCACCCAGTTGCCGGCCTGCTGGAAACTCTCGCTGGCGGGGTCGGTGGTGTCCCACACGGTTTCGGCAATGGCGCCCGTGGAGTAGTTCCACATATAGAGGAATGCCGCCCAGCAGAAGAACTGCACCAGTCCCACGCGCCAGAAGGTGGAGGGGGCGTTCTTCAGCAATACAATCCAATTGGCTGACTCTTCCTTTTCTGCTGCTACTGGATTATACTCCTCATACTCCTTCGGCGGCCACTCCTTCACCTTGCTCGTGGTATAGAACACACAGAGAATCAAGATGGCGGCACCGATATAGAATGACCAGATGACGCTGTCGGGCACGACGCCCTTCTCGGCATAATTCTTCACGCCTATCCACGTGAAGAAGAAGGGGAAGACGAAGCCCACCACCGAGCCGGCATTGCAGAGGAACGACTGGATGCTGTAGGCCTTGGCCTTCTGCTCCTCGTTCACCATGTCGCCGACGAGCATCTTGAAGGGCTGCATAGCCATGTTGATGCTTGTGTCGAGAAACATCAGCGCCACCAGTCCGAAGACCATCGCCGCACTGATGGTGAGGCCTAAGGAGCCGGCATTGGGCAGCAGGCACATCACCAGCACGGCCACGGCAGCACCCACAAACAGATAGGGTATGCGACGGCCCCAGCGCGTCCACGTGCGGTCGCTCAGCGTGCCCACGATGGGCTGCACGAGGATGCCCATCAGCGGGGGCAGAATCCAGAAGTAACTCAGGTTGTGAGGGTCAGCGCCAAGGGTGGCGAAAATCCTCGAAATGTTGGCGCTCTGCAGGGCATAGGCTATCTGCACGCCAAAGAATCCGAAGCTCAGGTTCCAAAGCTTCCAAAACGACAAGTCAGGTTTCCTTTTCATAACGACAATTATTTATTATTTATGTTCTTTTTTTAACGACAACTTTGACAACTGATGACAACTTTGGACAACTTTTTCTTTTTAACGACAACTTTGACAACTGGGGACAACAGGGGACAACTTTTTCTCTTTTTTTAACGACAACTGGGGACAACTATTTTTAGGGATGCTGACAATCATAGGAGGAGACGGATGGGGTTGCCATCGGTGCCAAGGATGGTTTGAGAATCAGTATCGTAGAAGTATCGCTCAATAGTCGCAAACTGAGGCGAGAAATTCACCAAGATACCGCAGGGCAACTCCAATAGCCGCAGGTAGTTAAACAGCTGAGAGCGATGGTTGTTATTCAACTCACTGACGGCTTTACACTCTACAACAATTTGACTTTTGCACAAGAAATCAATACGGTAAAATGCGTGCATGGTTTTTCCATGATAGCGGGGATGAAACGGCTGCTCCCGGCAGAACTCGATACCCGACTCCTGGAGTTGGATTTCCAGTCCCTCCTGATAGCAGCTCTCATTGAGGCCGGGGCCTAATTCCCGGTGCACCTCATGTAAGGCTCCCACCACATCATAAATATGAGCTTTATATTTTACAACATCTATCATCGTCTATTATATCGTTACATTTATTATATTGTTTCCAGTTGTCCCCTCAAAAAGTTGTCCCTAGTTGTCCTCTCAAAAAGTTGTCCCCAGTTGTCCCTTCAAAAAAGTTGTCCCCAGTTGTCCTCAGTTGTCTAAGTTGTCTTTTAAGAATCAAGAAGTTGCTTTAGCAACAACCTCAATTTCACCTTGTCGTTCCCCGTATCACCAGGCGGGTGCGGACAATGCGCTTCTCCACCTTGTCGAACGGCGTGAGTCCCTCTACCTTGTCAATGAGGATTTCCACGGCTTCCTCGCCTACGCGCTTGCCGCGCTGCTCCACGGTGGTGAGCATAGGGTCGCAGACCACCGCCCGCTGGCCGTTGGTGAATCCGCAGATGGAGATGTCCTCAGGCACGCGGAGCCCCATGCGCTTGACGGTGTAGAGGATGCCGATGGCCGTGTCGTCGTTGACGGCGAAGAAGGCGTCAGGGTAGTAGTCGCCGTCGAACAGTTCGGGCGTGATGAGCTCAGCATCGCGGCGGTTGTCGCAGATGCGCGTCAGATGCTCGTCATAGGCCAGGCCGCGCTTCAGCAGGGCGTCCTTATAGCCGTTGAAGCGGTTCTTTGAAATCTCCAGCTGCATGGGCGAGCCAAAGAAGGCGATACGCCGGCAACCGGTGTCTAGGAGGTAGCTCACGGCATTGAAGGCACCCATATAGTCGTCTACCACCACGCGGCTGGCATTGACGCCGGTGCAGATGCGGTCGTAGAAGACGATAGGGATGTCCGAGTCCAGCAGGCGCTGGAAGTGGTCGTACTGCTTCGTGTCCTTGGCCTGCGAGACAATGACGCCGCACACCTTCTGGCGGTGGAACATCTCGCAGATACGCACCTCGCGCTCGTACTGCTCGCCGCTGAGCGCCACCATAATATAATATCCGCGCGCGATGGCCGCCTCCTCGATGCCTGTCAAGATGCTCGAGAAGTAATAGTGGGTAAACTCCGGCACGATGACGCCGATAATCTTCGACGGCATGACGCGGCTGTGGCGCAGAGCCTCGCCGATGGCGTTAGGATAAAAATTATGCTCGCGCGCGTATTGCTGAATCATGCGCCGCCGCGCCTCACTGATGCGCGGCGAGTCTTTCAGTGCCCGCGACACCGTGGCCACCGATATGCCCAGCTCGCGAGCTATATCTTTCATCGTCATAGGCGTAGTCTCTTTCATGCTGGCAGAATTATTGACACTGCAAAAATAGGAAAAATCTTCTTTCGCTGCATATTCTTTAGGATTTTATAAACTTTGACAGCGTGCAAACGTTTGCATTACTATAATAACGAATTTAAACAAAAAAAAGTACATTGTAAGCAAAAGAAACTTAACTTTGCACCATAAATTTAGAACGTAAAACTATCAACTAACCAAAAAAAGTAATGATGAAGCAGGTAAACATGCAAATCCCGCTTAGGATGCTCGGCCTCTTGCTGGGCTTATTCCTATCGGTAGGTGCCTTTGCCCAGATTACGGTAAAGGGCCATGTGAAAGATGCTCAAGGCGAAGACGTCATCGGCGCTACAGTGCGCGTGGCCGGCACACAGACGGCCACCGTTACAGACTTTACGGGTGTCTTCACCTTGAAGGCCAAGCAGGGCGCCACCATCACGGTGAGCTACGTGGGCTATCAGACGGCCACGGTGACCGCCGCCCCAACGCTGGAAATCACACTGCAGGAAGACCAGACGACGCTCAGCGACGTGGTGGTCATCGGCTACGGTGTGGCTAAGAAAAACGACCTCACGGGCTCGGTCGTCGCCATGAAGCCCGACGAGAAGAACCACGGTATCATCACCACGGCTCAGGACATGATCCAGGGTAAGATTGCCGGTGTCAACGTCAACTCGTCTTCCGGCGAGCCCGGCGGCGGCGCCCAGATCCGCATTCGCGGCGGCGCCTCGCTCAACGCCAGCAACAACCCGCTGGTGGTCATCGACGGTATGCCCATGGACAACAACTCTACCAAGGGTATGAACAACCCCCTGTCGCTGGTCAATCCTAACGACATCGAGTCGTTCACCGTGTTGAAGGACGCCTCGGCCACCGCCATCTATGGTAGCCGTGGTTCTAACGGCGTGATTATCATCACCACCAAGAAGGGCCGCAAGAACCAGGCACCCACGGTGAGCTACAACGGCACGTTCTCCGTCAGCTCTAAGATGAAGACTCTCGACCTGATGGACGCCACGGAGTATCGCCAGTTTATCAAAGACTATTACGGCGAGACCAGCGAAGCCTATCTGGGCTTGGGCGATGCCGACACCGACTGGCAGGACGAGATCTACCGCAGCGGCATCAGCCACGACCACAACGTGAGCGTCACCGGCGGCATCAACAAGCCGTCATGGTCGATGCCCTACCGCGTCAGTGCCGGCTATACCAACCAGCAGGGTATTCTCAAGGGCTCGTCCTACAGCCGCTTCACTGCAGGCTTCACCGTGAACCCCTCGCTGCTTGAAGACCACCTGACGATGAACATCAACGCCAAGTACGCCTACTCTAAGACCAACCCCGGCGGCCAGAGTGCCATCAACACTGCCACCCGCATGGATCCTACGCGCCCCGTGAAGAGCGACGACGAGCAGTTTAAGAACTGGGGCGGCTACTGGCAGTGGGTGAAACCGACGACGAGCTACGACCCCACCTTCCCATGGGACCGCAACGGCGACGCTCCGTCGAACCCCGTGGAGCAGATTGAGAACTACACTTTCAACAAGAGCTCCAACGTGCTCTTAGGTAGTCTGGAGGCCGACTATAAGATTCACGGCTTCGAAGACCTCCACCTGCATGTCAACCTCTCGGGCAATTACTCCTCGGGCGGTGAGTACACCAACTACGGCCCCTACAACACATACGCCTACTACTATGGCTGGGACGGCGAGAACACCGAGAAGAAGTACAACCTCGTGGGTACGGGCTACGTGCAATATTACAAGGACTTCAACAAAGACCACCACTTCGACATCATGGCCGGCTATGAGTACAGCCGCACCAAGTACTGGGGCGGCGAGACCGGTGCCTCCTACTATCCCGCTACCTATCAGGGTACCTTCGACGACGGCACGCCCAAGGCTGGTACTCTTAACAGCAGCACCGACCTCGTCTGGCGCGGACAGATGGTGCTCGTCAGCTGGATCGGCCGTGCCAACTACACGCTGATGGACCGCTACCTGCTTACCTTCACCGCCCGCTACGACGGCTCCAGCCGCTTTGCCGACGGCCACCGCTGGGGATTCTTCCCCGCTGCCGCCGCTGCATGGCGTATCAAGGACGAGCCCTTCATGAAGAATGTTGAGAGCGTCAGCGACCTCAAGCTGCGCCTCGGCTGGGGTAAGACCGGCCAGCAGGATACCGGCAAGGAGTATTACACGCCCGTCTACAAGATGACCACCGGCAACGACCGTCTCTACCCCATCGGCGAAGGCAACAGCGGACGGCTCTTCCAGCCCCTGGTCTACAACAACGACCTGACGTGGGAGACCACCACCACCTGGAACGCCGGACTCGACTTCGGTATGTTTGACCAGCGCCTGACGCTGAATGTCGACGCCTACATCCGCAAGACCACCGACCTGCTCTGCACGCCCACTATCGCCGCCGGACAGAACTACGACAACGCCATGCTGCTCAATGCCGGCGAACTGCAGAACAAGGGTATCGAGCTGGCCATCAGCGGCAAGCCCATCGTCACTAAAGACTGGTTCCTGGAGCTGGGCGTCAACGCTGCCTACAACAAGAACGAGGTGAAGGAGCTCTACGGCGGCCGCGACATGATTGAGGCCGGACTCACCGTGGGTATGCAGAAGAACCTGACCTACCACAAGGTGGGACAGCCCGCTAACTCGTTCTGGGTTTACCAGCAGGTGTACGACGCTGCCGGACGCCCCATCCAGGGCGCCTATGTCGACCGCAATGCCGACGGCAACATCGACGACAACGACCGCTATTTCTACAAGAACATTGCTGCTCCCTGGACCGGTGGCTTCTACCTGAAGCTGGCCTACAAGAACTGGGACCTGGGCACCAATTTCCGCGCCTCTCTGGGCAACTACGTCTACAACGACCTCATCGAGGCCCGCATGAACACCGCCGAGCGCTACAGCTCTAAGGGATTCTACGAGAACACCACGCCCGAGGTGGCTGCCCTGAAATGGAAGTCGTATGACTATCCTCTGTCTGACTACTTCGTGCAGAACGCCTCGTTCCTCAAGTGCGACAACATCACCCTGGGCTACAACTTCGAGGAGCTGTTCAAGAGCGCCAGCTACCACGGACTCGGCGGACGCATCTACGCTTCCTGCTCCAACGTCTTCACCGTGACCAAGTATTCCGGTCTCGACCCTGAGCAGGTCAGCGGTTTCGAGGGCAGCGTCTATCCCCGCAGCCGTACCTTCCTCTTAGGTCTTAACCTGAACTTCTAATAGATTGAAGATTGAAGATTGAAGATTGAACATTGAAGATTGAACATTAAAGATTATGATTACCAAGATAATTAAGAATACACTCTTTGCAGGTTGGCTGTGCTGCGGCGCCGCCGCAGCCCTCACCAGCTGCATGGGCGACCTGGACAAGGGCAACATCGACCCCACGGTGCAGGCAGAGCCCGACGTTACCGCCCTCTACTCGAAGTGCTACTCATGCCTCATACTGGAAGGCATGGATGGCAATGCCGACTTCAAGTCTGACGATAACGGTAAGACAACGCTCATACGTAATATCTACAACGCCAACGTGCTCTCTACTGACGAGGGTATATGCTGGTGGACCGACGGCGGACTGGAAGACTACGGCAAGAACACGCCGAAGCCTAACAGCGACGCCATCCGCTTCCTCTACTACCGCCTGATTATGGACGTGAGCTACTGTAACCACTATCTGGAGCTGCCCGCCGCTCAGGACGACCAGGTGAAGTTGGCCGAGGTGCGCTTCATCCGCGCCTACCTCTACTATCAGCTACTCGACCTCTTCGGCGACCCCGCCTTTATTCCCGCCGTTTCGAGCGACATGCCGCGTCAGGCTCACGCCTACAACGAGAAGTTCCAGGAGGGTACCGACTATAGCCGCGCCGAGCTGCTGGCCATGGGTCGCGAGTATCTGTTCAACTGGGTGGTCAACGAGCTGAAGGAGGCCGAGAAGAACCTCAACGCCCCGCAACCCAAGACCGACAGCGACGCCAACTACGGCCGCGTAGACAAGGCTGCCGCATGGCTCATGCTCAGCCGCGCCTACCTCAATGCCGGCACCTACCTGAACAACAACGGCCAGAACAACCCCTACTGGGCTGAGGCACTGCAGTATGCCGAGCAGGTAATCACCTCGGGCTACACGCTGTTTGACGACAGCAAGATGTCGGCCACGGCCAAGGGGCTGGGCTACAAGCCTTACGACCTTCTCTTCATGGGCGACAACGGCTCTAACGGCGCCTCCTGCGAGGCCGTCTTCCCCCTGCTGCAGGATGGTAAGGTGACCAAGGCCTGGGGCGGCTCCATGTTCTGGGTGGCCGCCATGTGGAATCCTTCCATGGCTACGGTCATAGGCCTCGACGCTGCTACCACCAACAACACGTGGGCCGGCATGCGCTGCCGTCCGCAGCTGTTGGAGAAGTTTACCACCAACCCCGCCTCGTTCGTGGGCAAGACGGCTACTGAAATCCGCGCTTTGACCAGCGACGACCGTGCCATCTTCTGGGGCGTCGACCACACGCTGTCGGTATTCCCCAACGACGGCTTTGATCATGGCATCACCACGCCGAAGTGGAACAACAACTACTCTAACGGCGGCACGCCCCACGACGCCGGCGACGTAGACATCGACTACTTCCTGTTGCGCGTAGCCGAGGCTTACCTCAACGCCGCCGAGGCTGCCCTGCAGACGGGTAACAGCGGCAAGGCCAAGGAGTATATGGACGCTATACGCAACCGCGCCCATGCCGCCACACGCAGCTCGTACACCCTGGACGACGTGCTCGACGAGCGTGCCCGTGAGTTCTACTTCGAGGGTATCCGCCGCCCCGACCTCATCCGCTTCAACAAGTTTGGAGGCACCGACGTGGCCTACGGATGGGAAGGCAAGGGTGGCAACGAGGGTTACACCGGCGCTGCCTTCGAGAAGTATCTCAACGTCTATCCTATCCCCTCTTCCGAGGTGATGGCTAACTCTAACCTGACGCAGATTGACGGCTACACTGAGATTGAAAATTGAAGATTGAAGATTGAAAATTGAAAATTGAACGTTATGATTACCAAAAGCATAAAACACCTATTTGTTGCGGGTCTGCTGTGCTGCGGCGGCGCCGCTGCCCTCACCGCCTGCTCCGACGACAACGGCTCCAACCCCTCGCTGCTGCCGCAGCCCTCATCCTTCACGCTGAACACACCGGCCTACCAGACCGAGACCGTCGACCTGCTTGCTACCGACGAGCTACAGCTCTCCTGGAGCCAGCCGCAGTATACCGCCGACAACGCACCGCTGCTGGTGACCTACGAAATCCAGGTGTCGCCGACTAACAGCTTCACCGTGTCTACCAGCGAGGCTGCTGCCGACGAGAGCGGCGCCACCGTGGCCGACTATGCCGCCCTGGCGCGCACCACGACGAAGTGTAACTACACCATGCTCACCGCCGACCTGGACAGGGCGCTGGTGCAGATTAAGAAGTGGAAGGTGGCCGACGTGCCTGCCGAGATGACGGCCTTCGTGCGCGTCAATGCCTTTATCGACGAAAACGGCACACGCCTCAGCAGCGTCACGTCGAACGCCGTGGAGCTGAAGTTCAACCCCTACTACATCGAGCTGAAGGACGCCGAGCCTATCATGTGGTACCTTGTGGGTAACAACATCCTTGACGGCGCCTGGAGCAACGCCCCCGGCACAAGCTCGCTGCCGATGTTCAAGCAAGCCGACTTCGCCTACGACAAGGCTACGGGCACGGGCGAGATTACCTATCTCAACTACTTCACCACCGACGGCTGGAAGATTCAGCCCGAAGACTTCAACTGGGACCTCGGATTTATGAGCGGTGGCGAGGCTAACACTGCCGTATTCCGCAATGGTGCTGCCGATGCCGGCAACATCTGGTGCGACCCCGAGGGATACTACCTCGTGACGGTCAACACGCTCACCAACGAATGTACCATCAAGCAGCAGGACATCAGCCCGAAGGTCTACGACCAGGTTTGCATGGCTGGCTCGTTCAACGAGTGGGGCGACGCCAACATGACGCCCGCCAACAAGAGCGGCGAGAACCACGTCTGGGTGTATACCATGGAGGTGCCTGCCGGCGAGACCGTGCAGATGAAGTTCAAGATAGCCGGCTCATGGGACACCAACTGGGGCTTCGGCTCTGAAGACGGCGAGGTGAACCTCTGCGGCAAGGCTACCGGCGGCGGCCACAATATCGGCGTGGCCGAAGGCTCCTGGATCATCCTCTTCAACGACATCACCGGCGAGTTCAGCATCACGGCCAAAGATTGAACATTGAACATTGAAGATTGAACATTGAAGATTGGAGATTGAACATTGAAGATTGGAGATTGAACATTGAACATTGAAGATTGAAGATTGGAGATTCTTCCCCTAAACTCCCCGCCCCTTTTAGGGAAGGGGCTGGGGTGGGGGTAAGATATTTGAAAATTGAAACTTAAAACTTAAGAATTATGATTACCAAAAGCATAAAACACCTATTCGTTGCAGGTCTGCTGTGCTGCGGCGCCGCCGCAGCCCTCACCTCCTGCACCGAGGACTACACCGACTGGGCCACGCCGCAGGCCAGCGCTGCCTCTGAGGCCGCTCAGAAACTGGAGATGACCGTGCAGCCTACCATCAGCGCCATCGATTTCGCCACCTATACGGCTGAGACCGTGCAGCTGTTTACCTCCAACCTCACTAAGGAGCAGGCTCAGACTTATGCCGTCACCGTCACCGGCGAGGGCACCGACGATTTTCTTGTCATGCTCGCCGACCCTGAGGGCAACGTGCCTACCAGCGATCTCATCAGCGCCGTGAAGAAACTTTATGGCCAGGCTCCCGTTGAGCGCACGCTGAACCTGAAAGTGTCAACATACGCCACCAACGCTACTGACGACGGCGACGTGAAAGTGCGCCGCGAGGCTCAGCCCTTCACCCTGAAGGCCAAGCTCGACGCTCCCTACATCGACCCCAACGGCTACTACTACGTGGGAGCCGCCACTACCAACAAGCAGTATAAACTCTCCAACGGCGGCGGCGACGTCTATGCCGACCCCGTGTTCACCGGCGTCATTCCTGCCTACGACGGCGACTGGCACTGGTTTAAGATTGCACCTGACTGCGCCTTCAATGCCGACGGCTCGTTTAACTGGGACAACGAGGAGAAATACTGCGTAGGTCCCTCGGTGAAGGACGACGACGCCACCTCTGGCGCCACTGCCATCGGCAAGAACTCGTGGCACCTCATCCAGAGCGCCGACTACGTGGCCTACCGCGTGACCATCAACGCCCTGGAGATGACCTTCAAGATTGAGGGTATCAGCGCCGTGCCTGAATATTACGCCGTAGGTACCGTTACCAGCTGGAACGCCGGCGAGAAGGTGTGTGCCATGTTCCCCACATCGAGCAACAGCATCACCCTGACGAGCTACTTCACCGGCGCCTGGGATATGCGCATGTGGCCCGCCGAGAACTTCGGCAACTGGGACCTTGGTAAGGCTATCGGCACCGCCGTCAACGGCGACACCGCCGCCAGCGGCTCCCTCTGCTGGAACACCGACAACGACGGCAACCTGGCCTCGCCCGCTGCCGGCTACTACACGCTGGATTGCGACCTGGGCACGATGACCTATAAGTGGACGAAGTATGAGGGCACTACCACGACCTACGACAAGATAGGTCTCGTAGGCGGCAACGACGACTGGGACAACGACATCTTCCTCACCCAGGTGCAGAGCAACAACAGCGACGGACAGCCCACCCACGTGTGGTATGCCATCGGCGTGAAGATTGAGAGCTGCACGTGGGGCGTGAAGTTCCGCGCCAACGGCTCTTGGGACACAAGCTGGGGCAAGGGTGACAAGGGATTCCCCTATGCACAGTCGAACACCGGCGACAACATCCCCTTCGAGCCGGGCACTTACAACGTCTACTTCAACGACCTCACTGGCCACTACTTCTTTGTGGCGCAGTAAGAGACATTCACTTCTAATCTATAAAAAACACTAACGGTGCGTCCGGCAGCCTCAGGCTTGCCGGACGCTTTCTGTAAAAAGGCTCTTGGTTCAGAAAAAATTTATAGCATACGGCACTCATGTTGGCCATGGCATTGGGCGTTGCACCAAGGCCGAAGCCACAAATACCGGCACACAGCACGGCAGCATCGTAATTGCGACCCAACAGCGGGAAGGCTACAAAAAGGCAAACAGCGCCATCATCACCACCTGGCTTACCAAAATGGAATGGTAAATAGTAAATGGTGTAACACCTCTTACACCTGGCACTTAAGTAACTGGAAATCAATGTGCTTTTAAGGCAAGGAGGTCACACCTGAGGTAACACCTGAGGTGACACCTGGGTAACACCAATAGTGAAATGTTATAGTAAACGACATAACAATCTTCTTCTATTGGGCGGCCTGCCAGACCGCCACCGCCAACTGAGGGGAAACATTAATGAAGTTCGCCATATTAAAAAAAGAATTTCTGCATAAATATACGCTCAAAACGGCCGCTGTTTTTGTAAAAACGGCCGCTGTTTTTCCAAAAACGGCCGCTGATTTTTTCAAAACGGACGCCGTTTTGGAAAAAGCTCCGAATAGTTTACTAAATAGGGCTTCCTTTTAAATAAATATGCAGGCCGGTGTATAATTATGCGAAACCGCCCTTCCGCCCTTCATTAAGGTGCTGAGTGCCGGGTGCTGCTTCAGGTGCTACTTCAGGTGCTACTTCAGGTGCTACCTCAGGTGCTACCTGTTTCTTTATAATGGGTGCTGATTATCAACGGGTTAAGTGCCAGGTGTAAGAGGTGTCACTATATGTGTAACTGTCAATGGTCTTGAGCAGGCTTTACGCAACGCGGACATCAAGGATAAAGCCCACATGGCAACCTGGTTACTTCATATTTGCAGCCTGTTCTTCGTCGTCCATGCGGGTGTCCCAGAAGCCAACGACGTGGTCGCCGAGGTCTTTCGCAAGCATGACCACAGCATGTACGTCATGCAACCGATTGCACAGGCAGAGGGACATATTTTGATAGCCAAGACGCACAGCGAGCACCTTTTTCTTGTAACTTTGCACCACAAAACGTAACCAGAACCAAAAACTTAAAAAAAGTAATCAATGAAAAAACTGCTTCTTTCGCTCAGCCTCGTGGCAGCCATCCTGGGCTGTCAGCCAGCGCCGAAGACCGACACCGTGACATTCACCATGCCCACGGTGAGCGACGTGGCCATGTATCAGGTGAACCCCCGCGTGTTTGCATCGCAGAACTCGCTGCAGGCCGTGGCCGCTCGTATTGACTCTATCCGCGATCTGGGCGTCAACGTGATGTGGGTGATGCCCATCTACCCTATCGGCATCGAGAAGGGCAAGAACTCGCCCTACTGTATTCGCGACTATAAGGCCATCGCCCCGGAGTTCGGCACCGTTGACGACCTGAAGCTGCTGGTCAAGGCCTGTCATGAGCGCGGCATGGGGCTGATACTCGACTGGGTGGCCAACCACACGGCCTGGGACCACCCCTGGGTGAAGGACCATCCCGACTGGTACACCCACGACGCCACGGCCGACACCATTATCCACCCGCGGCCTTTCGACTGGTATGACGTGGCCGACCTGAACTACGACAGCGAGGGGCTGCGCCAGGCAATGATCGACGCCATGACGTTCTGGGTGACGGAGGTAGGCGTCGACGGTTTCCGCTGCGACGTGGCCGACGAGGTGCCCGCCGACTTCTGGCATGAGGCTATCCAGAAGCTGCGCGCTGCCGCCGGCGAGCGCCGCCTGCTGATGCTCGCCGAGGGCCGCAACCTGACGAACTTCACCGTCGGCGGCTTCGACATGAACTATGCCTGGGAGTTTAAGGACGAGCTCATCAAGGTGTGGAAGGGTGCTCCCGTGACTGACGTCATTGCCGTAGAGAAGGCCGAGTACGACAGCCTGCCTGCGGGGAAGAAGAAGCTGCGCTTCACCACCAACCACGACCTGGCCACCGAGGAGGCGCCCTGCGTGCGTTTCACCAACGACCGCGGCGCCATGGCGGCCTACGTGGCATCAATATTCCCACGCGGCGGTGCACTGGTCTACGGCTCGCAGGAGGTGGGCTACCCCGAGCCCATCAACTTCTTCCACTACGTGCCGGTAGACTGGAAGGCCAAGCCCGACATCTGGCAGGAGTATAAGGCGCTCATCGGCCTATACAATGTCCACCCCGCCCTGCGCAGCATCGACCAGACGCCATATCCCGACAAGGACGTCTACATGTTTGAGAAACGCGCCGGCAAGGAGGAGATTCTCGTGCTGGTCAACGTGCGCAACGCGCAGAGTCAGGTGCAGCTGCCCCAGGAATGGGCCGACGAGGACGCCACGAACCTAATGACCAACGAGGAAATGGAGCTCGGACAGACGCTGACGCTCCAGCCCTATGAATACCTGATATTAAAGGACTGAACTTTTCCACTTAGTTCTACAAGATTTCGAGGGGATAGGTGTTTTTTGAAAAAACAGATAAAAAACCAGAAAAACCGATAAAAACATAAAACTGTCAGCCTACATTGTTTTTTTCCTGTTTTTCTTGTTTTTCCCTGTTTTCCAAAAACGAAGGTACAACCAATACAAAAATCTCGCAGAACCTTCCACTTTAAAAAAAAACGAATTAAAACGAACTTCACGAATGAGACATCATATCTTACAAGACACCAGACTGCTGTCGCTGATACTACTGTTGGCAACAACCCTTACCTTTACCTGTTGCGGCGGCGACGACGAGCCGACGCCCGCCACACCCAAGCCGACGCAGCCCACAGAGCCGACGACGCCCACGGAGCCTGAGCAGCCCACGGCAGCAACCCCCTGCCAGGGATGGCCCGACCAGTATGGCGGCGTGATGCTACAGGCGTTCTACTGGGACTCCTTCGACGACACCCAGTGGACGGCGCTCGAAGCCCAGGCCGACGAGCTGGCCACCACCTTCGACCTCGTATGGCTGCCGCAGAGCGGCTACTGCGGCGGGCAGTCGATGGGCTACGACGACCTCTACTGGTTCAGCAACTACAACAGCTCCTTCGGCTCAGAGGCCCAGCTGCGCTCACTCATCAGCACGCTGAAAACGAAAGGCATCAAGACACTGGCCGACGTGGTAATCAACCACCGCCGCAACGTGTCGAACTGGGTGGACTTCCCCAAGGAGAGCTACAAGGGCGTGACCTACGAGATGACGTCGACCGACATCTGTGCCAACGACGACGGCGGCAACACCAAAACCTGGGCCACGCAGAACGGCTACAGCCTCAGCGCCAACAACGACACGGGCGAGGGATGGGACGGCATGCGCGACATCGACCATAAGAGCGACAACGTGCAGAAGATAGTGAAAGCCTATCTCGACATGCTGAAGAACGACCTGGGCTACGCCGGCTTCCGCTACGACATGGTGAAGGGCTACAGCGCCGCCTATACCGGCATCTACAACGCCACGGCGCAGCCGGAGTTCAGCGTCGGCGAGTGCTGGGACGGCACCGCCACCATCAAGAACTGGATAGAGGGCACCAAGCTCAGCGGCCAGATTCAGAGCGCCGCCTTCGACTTCCAGTTCCGCTACACCGTGCGCAATGCCATGAACAACGGCAGCTTCATCCGCCTGGCACAGCAGAACGACGGCAACTGGCCGCTGGTGAGCGCCAATCAGGACGGCGGCAAGTATCGCCGCTATGCCGTCACCTTCGTTGAGAACCACGACACCGAGCGCCGCAGCAATGCCGAGCAAGACCCGCTGAAGAAAGACACGCTGGCCGCCAACGCCTATATGCTGGCCATGCCGGGCACGCCCTGCGTATTTCTGAAGCACTGGATGAAGTATAAGCAAGAGATTGCCGGCATGGTGGCTGTGCGCAAGGCCGTGGGCATCACCAACGTGAGCGTGCCTACGCAGGTGGCCAGCAACATCGACTACTACGCCTTGCAGGTGGCTGGCACGGGCGGCAAGGAGCTGCTCTGCGTGGTAGGCACCAAGGCCGCCGACTACACGCCCGCCGGCAGCGACTGGCAGAAAGCCGTCAGCGGCTACCACTACGTGTACTACGTGAAGGGCATCGACCCTGCGGCCATCAAGCTGCCGGAGATCAAAGACGACAAGCAGCCAGTGGAGATTCCGGCGTTCTGCACCGTGGCCGACGGCGAGACCTGCGCCTTCTTCGAAGCTCCCTCCTCATGGACGGGCACCGTGATGTGCTGGGCCTGGGACGACAAGAACAACTATACCGGCGGCACATGGCCCGGCACCGCCTGCACTGAGGTAGGCACGGCTGCCAACGGCAACAAGGTGTGGAAGTGGACCTACAGCGGCACGCTGACCACGAAGCCCGCACAGATTATCTTCAGCAACAACGGCTCGCCCCAGACATCGGACCTCGGATTCACCAACGGCGGCTATTACAACCGCGACGGCCACCAGGGCACTGTCAGCGCAAAATAAAGCTACGGACGACGAACCAGCAGTGGAGCAGGAACGTCTGAATGGCACCATAGTGGTGCTGCATCACAAGGTATCGCTCACGGAGCGATGCCTTGTGGTTTTTGGTGGTGGCGCCCTCCTCCAAGTAGTTGGCCACCACTATACCTATATTATATAAGGGAAGCCCCATGCGCTCTGTCTCGCGCATGACGCGTATGCACCAGTCGACGTCGGCCGAGAAGCGGTAGCGGGTGTCGTACTGCAGGCATTTGGCAATGTCGATGCGGGCGTAGAACGCCTGATGGCAAACGAGCATGCCCTGCCGGAAGGAGCGCCACGTCAGCTGCTGTGGCGGTTGTAGGCGGCGGGGATGCAGCAGTCGCCCTTCGCTGTCAACGATATTGGTATTGCCGTAGAGCACGCCCGGCAGCTCCGCCGTAGGCTGTTCGGCCAGGTGGCAACGGTGGACAATCTGCTCCAGGGTGTTGGCCTCGGGAAAACTGTCGCCGGCGTTCATGAAGACGATATAGTCGCCCGAGGCCTGCGTCAGCCCCTTGTTCATGGCGTCGTAGATGCCGTGGTCGGGCTCCGACTGGATAATCACCTTGTGGCCATTGTCCTGCTCGTCGTTGCGGCGCTTGTAGTCGCCGGCCATCTGGAGGGTAGTGTCTTTCGACGCCCCGTCAATGATGAGATGCTCCACGCCGCGGTATGTCTGGGCAAAGACGCTGTCAAGGGTGCGCCTCACGACGGCTTCGGCATTGAAAGTGATGGTGACAACGGTGAATCGTATCATAGCTTGTAGTGCTTCTGGGCAATGGCTTGGTTGTACACTTCGGTGTAGCGCAGGGCTACACTCTGCTGCGAGTAGTATCGCTTCACCTTGCTGACGGCAGCCTGGCTCAACGCCTGGGCGTCGGCCTCAGTAAGCACCCATTGCAGGCCGCGGGCCAAATCTCCGGCATCGCGATAGCGTGCCACATAGCCATTCTTCTGGTGGTCAATCATTTCAGGGATGCCACCCACCTTGAAGCCTATACAGGGCACGCCGCAGGCCATAGCCTCCATAATGGTGTTGGGCAGGTTGTCTTCAAGCGAGGGCAACACAAAGCAGTCGGCGGCATTATACACCTGGAGGATTTTCCGCTCGTCGCTAACATAGCCTAAGGGATAGGCCGGCAGCGACAGCTGTGAGGCTACATCCTCAGCATGACCGCCAAGGATAGCGATACCCACCTGGTGGGCCCATTCGGGCTGCTGCTGCGACAGCTTGCTGACGGCCTCGACGAAGAACGCCATACCCTTGCGCTCGTCGGTGACGCGCTGCGAAACAAACAGTATGATGCTCTTGTCTTGCGGCAACCCTAATGCCCGTCGCGCCTCACTGCGGTCCATGGGACGGAACACCTGTGTGTCTATGGGGTTTGGCACGCTCGTAATCTTATGCCCTCTCAGCAGTGCGCTGCGAATGGCTTCGTCCTTGAGCCAGTTGCTGCAGGCCACAAAATAGACACTGCCCAATTGCATCATGCGCTGCTTGCGCTTCCACACCGTGGCCGACAGGTCGTGACGGCCACCACCTCCAGGCAGCAGCGGACAGCGCTGGCACGCCGACTTATAATTACCGCAGCCGCGGGCGTAATGACAGATGGCCGTGGCGGGCCAGAGGTCGTGCATGGTCCACACCACGGGCTTGCCGCTCTGCAGGATTTTGCGGATGCCAGCCAGCGAGAGCATGCCCTGATTCACCCAATGCAAGTGTATGACGTCGGCTTCGCGAAACTCCTTGAGCCGAGTGATGTCGGTGCCGGCATTGGCAATGTCTATCTCAAACAGATGCTGTCGGCGAAAGTGCAGGTGCAGGAAAATGACCAGGCGCTCCCAGAGGAAGTACCACTGCTGGCGCCACTTGCCGCCGAGGCCTGCCACGGTGAGGTTGTCGCTCTGCTTGTCGCGCACCAGCATGCGGGCCTTCACGCCGTGGTTGTTCAGTGCCTCCATCAGTCGGTGGGCAGCCACGGCAGCGCCGCCGGTCTTCTCGCTCGTATTGACGATTAAAACTTTCAAGACTTGAGATTTAGGTGTTTATGATTGCTTTGCTGCCTCCTTGGCTTGGCGGCGAGCTTCTTTCTCGGCTTTCCTGGCGGCTTTCTCTGCCTCCTTTGCGGCTTTCTCTGCCTCTTTGGCCTTGCGCTTGGCTTCCTTGGCAGCCTCCTTCTCGCGGCGCTTCTGCTCCTTGGCTATCTGTTTCTGGCGCTTGCGTTCCTCCTTGAGCTGGCGCTTCAGCTCGCGGGCCTCGTCCTTGGCGGCCTCTTTCTGCAGTTTCTCTACCTCCTTGGTACGCGTGGCCTCCTCAAGCTTCTCTTTCAGCATGTCTTTGTCGAAGGTAAACACGTGGCCGAACATACCCACGGAAAGCATCTGGTCTTCGCCGTCGAGACGGACGTACGACTTATTAAATATAATGTAGTCGTCAAACTTCAGCTTGGCGTTTAAGGCTGTTTTGATAGCCTGATTTACTACGTTCTTTCCCAACCGCGTGAGCACGGTGTTGCCGAAGCCGCGCTCCTGGGCCTCATCGTCAACATATTCCTTGATGGCAGCCATCATGGCGTCCTTGTGTTGCTGCTCGTCGGGCTTGGTTAAGGCCATCAGCACGGCCACTAACAGTACAATGATTAATGCAAGATATTTCTTCATTTTGCCATACTGGTTTGTTAAGCGCTGCAAAGTTACGCCAACTTTGTGGAAAAACCAAGGAAATGGGCTAAATAATTGGTGTTTGCGAACACAGTTCGTTGATTTACGTCAAGAAGAAGGGTGTTTTGAACACTTTACAGGGCTGAAGTCTTGCGGGAATGAAAAAATCGCCGTACCTTTGCATCGTCAAAAGACAAAAGGTTAATAGATTGTTTTAGGTTAGTAGTAATATTTATAGTTTTAGGTTTTTAGTTATTGGTAAAAAAGGAAAGTTTTCAACTGTGGATAACAGGTGGCCGTCGTGAGACATCCATTTAAACTTTCAAATTTTTAGCCCTTGTGGGCTGAAAATTTCTTTTAGAGAAAAGGATTTTTAGTTAAACATAGGCTTGTTCCGCT
>CAMHKU010000033.1 GCA_946185805.1 uncultured Prevotellaceae bacterium
CTGTCATAGCGCCGTCGTCATTTATGTCCGTCGGCAAAAGTACGCAAAAATTTCCGAACCGCCAAAACGAATCGGAAATTATTTCGTGCTGTGCGGTTGGAAACTTTGTCAGTTTTGAAACAAATTACTACAAATTACCACAAATTTCATCCACAAATTATAACTAATTCAAGTTTCTCAGTATTATGTTTAAACGCAGAGACGCAGATAATGAAGAGTTTTTATGCGACATTCAGAGTCATGCTAAAGCATTCTGAGGAGGCCGCAGAGAGGCTGCGCTGCACTCAGCGTACTCATAGAAATGCCTTTGGCATATCTCTGCGCACTCTGGATGGTCGGCGTAAATCTCTATAACTCTGCGCCTCAGCGTTTAGAAAAGACTTACGAAAGTTGAATAATTTGCTTTTAATTCCTCCTCAGATGCTGTTTCTGCCTGATTTCTTTTGCCATTTCAAAAATTATTCATATCTTTGCCACCAGATATAGCGGGGAACATCGTGATAGACGAGCCAGACAAGGGTGACTATCACTTCCATTTTGAGTAGATTTCATGTTTAAAAATCAGCGAAATTCAAAAATATTTTCTCGTTTTCGCTGATTTTTAAGCAAAAGATGCATGAGTCTAAAATAAAAATTGTACTTTTGCAGAGCAATAAAAACTGTTCAGCATGAAGTACCCCAATATCATAGGCAGAGAAGTGGAAATATCCACGCTCGAACGCTTGTACAAGTCTAAGAAGTCCGAGTTTGTCGCCATCTATGGGCGCAGACGCATAGGCAAGTCGTATCTGGTCAGTGAGGTGTATGGCAGTAAGATTGTCTTTTCTGCTGTCGGAACATACGTAAAGGACGGGGACAAGAATTACGAGACATACCGAAAACTGCAACTGGATCATTTCTATGATTCATTGGTATTGTCAGGGCTGGATGCCGCTACGACCGAAAGACCTACATGCTGGCGTGAAGCCTTCCTGCTTCTGCGAAGGTTGCTTGAAGACATACGCTCTCGTCGGAAAATCATCCTTATTGATGAGTTGCCCTGGTTGGCCGGCCCTCAGTCGTCCGAAATGATTTCGGAACTCGGCTATTTCTGGAACTCATGGGCGGATAGTCAGAGAAACGTCATTCTGGTGGTGTGCGGTTCTGCGACGAGTTGGATGCTTGACAATGTGATACGTGACTACGGAGGTCTGCACGGACGACTCACTGAGACCATCAAGCTAGCACCCTTCACATTGGCCGAATGTCAGAAGTATTATCGACGAAACGGATTCCGTCTGTCCCGATATGAGATGTGTATCTGCTACATGGCATTGGGAGGTATCCCGTTTTATCTCGACAAGCTACGCAACAATCAGACCATCACTGAGAATATAGACCGTATTTTCTTTGCTGACGAAAAGATACATCAGGAATTCCTTGATGTTTATGCAGGACTATATGCCAGCAAGGAGCGGTATGTGGATATAGTCAAAGTTTTGGGAAGTCAGTTTTATGGCATGACCCAGAAAGAGATCAGCACAGCCATAGATGTCAAGACTGGCGGAACGCTGACTAAGCTGCTAGAAAACCTCATGGAGTCTGGCATCATTAGGGCGTACCCACGCTATGGTAAGGAACGTGTGGAGACGGTCTATCAGCTGATTGACTTCTTTTCTCTGTTCTATTTGCGCTTCATACAAGGCAAACAGGCAAAGAAGGGAATATGGAATTCCATTCACGGTACTCCCACTTTCTACACATGGGCAGGAGATACTTTTGAACTGCTTTGTGTGGAACACTTGCCCCAAATCCAAGACACCCTGCGTATAGCCTCCATCAACCGGAATTATTGTTGGAGCGGGAAAAGTCCCGACGGAAGGGGTGCTCAGATTGACTTGCTGCTGGAAAGTAAGGCTGACAGGACGGACTATCTTTGTGAAATGAAGTTCACTGGCGGCAAATACGCCATAACGAAAAACGATGAAGAAGATTTCCTGAATAAGATAGAGGCCTTTGCCGCAAGCAAGATGCACAACAAAACTCACAGTATCCAGTTGGTGATGATTACGACGATGGGTGTAGCCCGAGGGGAACACGCCAGCGTTGTCAATCAGTCTGTAGTGTTGGACAATTTGTTTTCAGACCGTAGAACTCAGATTCTCTAATCCTTCTCTTATATAAACACTACTGCCGGGGAGACGAAGAATCTGGTGATAAGTCTGACGAACCCCGACGATGAAAAAACGCTGGTGCAGTTCGACCTGCGGCTGCCTGAAGGGCTGAGCATCAAAGAGACTGGCGGCGAATATGCCATCGACATTGCCGGGCGCACCACCTGGCGCAAGCACTCGTTGGACGCCAATGCCACCGGCGGCACCAATGCCACCGGCGGCATCACACGCTTCCTGCTGGCAAGCAGCAGCAATGCCACGCTCAGCGGCACCAGCGGCGCCGTTATCGCCATTACTCTGGCAGCAAGCGACCTCTATCAGAGCGGCGACGTGAAGCTTGAGAACATCCTGCTCGTAACTCCTGAGGAGAAAGAGATCTTCCCGTCAGACGTGGTGTTCTCCGTTAGTACAGGTATCGAGATGGTCAATGCCGTCACAAAGAATAATACTGTATACACGCTTTCCGGCCAACGGCTGGCTGCTCCTAAGAAGGGCATCAACATCGTAGGCGGTAAGAAAGTAATCACCGGGACGGTTCCATAGGCCATTTTTCGACTGAAAGCATGACCTCCACGTCCTTCAGCTTAATCTCGTGCACAAACTTGTCGGCCGGATACTCCCCGTCGGGGAACTTGAAGTTCAGCACGCCCACGGTATAAATTGCTATTATTGCATGTCGTAGACCACCTGCATGAGTTGCTTGCCCAGGGCATCGGCTTCAGCCATGCTCTGGGCTTCGCTATAGACGCGGATGATGGGTTCGGTGTTCGACTTGCGCAGGTGTACCCACTTCGTGGGGAAGTCAATCTTCACGCCGTCGATGTCGTTGACCTGAGCCTCGGGGTCCTTGGCAAACATCTCCTTCACCTTGACAAGGATGGCGTCAACGTCGGTCTCAGGCGTCAGGTCGATGCGGTTCTTGGCTATCTGGTAGTCGGGGAAGGTCTTTCTGAGTTCAGAGACGGTGCAGCCTTTCTGAGCCAGCGACGAGAGGAAGAGCACGATGCCCACGAGAGCGTCGCGGCCGTAATGGCTCTCAGGATAGATGACACCGCCGTTGCCCTCACCGCCAATAACGGCGCCTACCTCCTTCATCTTCGTGGTGACGTTAACCTCGCCGACGGCGGCGGCAGCGTATTGCCCGCCATAGCGCTCGGTGACGTCGCGCAGGGCGCGCGTAGACGAGAGGTTGGAAACTGTATAAAGTGAAGAGTGAAGAGTGGATTCTTCACTTAACACGTAGTCGGCCACGCTGACCAGCGTGTATTCCTCGCCAAACATCGTGCCGTCTTCGCAGATGAAAGCCAGACGGTCGACGTCGGGGTCGACGACGATGCCGAGGTCGAAACCGCCCTGCCGCATCTTGTCCATGATGCCCTGCAGGTTCTTCTCCAGCGGCTCGGGGTTGTGGGCAAAGTGTCCGTTGCACTCGCCGTTGAGAATCTCGTAGTCACAGCCGAGGGCTTCGAAGAGCTGTGGCAGGATGATGCCGCCGACGCTGTTGATGGTGTCGGCGCAGACGCGGAAGCGGCGCTGGCGTATAGCCTCGACGTCGGCCAGCCGCAGGTCGAGCACCGACTGCACGTGGCGCTGGTTCATCGTGTCGTCGAGGGTGACGTGCCCCAAACGCTCCACGGGGGCGTAGTCAAAATCCTCGGCCTCGGCTATGCGCAGCACCTCGGCACCGTCGGCCGCCGTGAGGAACTCACCCTCGCTGTTCAACAGCTTCAGGGCGTTCCACTGCGTGGGGTTGTGCGAGGCGGTGATGATGATGCCGCCGTCAGCCTCATGCCAGCGCACGGCCAGCTCTGTGGTAGGCGTGGTGGCCAGGCCGATGTCGATGACCTCGTAGCCCATGCCCACGAGGGTGCCGCAGACGATGTCGCGCACCATGGGGCCGGAGATACGGCCGTCGCGGCCGACGACGATCCGCTTTGCGGTTTGAGATTTGAGTGTTGAGGTTTGAGATTTATGATTACCTATGAAGGTGGCATAGGCCGTTGTGAACTTCACAATATCTAAGGGGTTGAGCGTGTCGCCAGTGTGTCCACCGATGGTACCGCGGATGCCGGATATGGATTTAATCAGAGTCATGATGATATTTACTATTTAACTATTTACTATTTACTATTTAACTATTTACTATTTACTATTTATTTTTCGGGTTCTAAGAGATTTTGTATGGGTTGTACATTCGTTTTTGGAAAACAGGGAAAAACAAGAAAAACAGGAAAAAAACAATGTAGACACTATTCTCTATTCACTAGCGCAGCGTCTACCGTCCACGCTGGAAGGTGATGTCGTAGAAGTAGGGGCGGACGTTCGACTTGGCATTGTTGGTGGTGCCCTGCGAGTGGGGCACGATGAGGCGAACGCGCGCCAGCTGATCCTGACGGCGCGCCAGGTTGATATACTGCAGCGGTGCCAGCCACCCCTCGGGCACGGTGGCACCGTAGGCATTGAGCATCACGCCGCTGATGAAGGTGGCAGTATAGGTAGACCCCGAGCGCGAGACGTTCATGATGTCTGGGTCGAAGACGGTGGTGGCGGTGTTGTTGACCAGCTTGGTGGTGTCCAGCAGGCTCTTTTCCACGAAGCGGCAGATAATGCTCAGCGACTCGCCGTCCTTGATTTTCTCGCCGCCGCCCTTGTTGACAATCTGCATGTAGACGCCGCTCTTGCTGAGCTGCACAAACTGCTTAGTGCCCTCGGTGGCGTCGCCCTGGTTGTGGAACTGCTCCTCGCCGATGATGACGAAGCTGGAGTCGCTGATAAACTGGTCTATGGCGTCGCGCTCACGGTTCTTCAGGTCGCCGTAGGTCTCATAGTCGTTGCAGGCCGTGGTCAGCACCAGGCTCATGATGGCCAGCAACAGGTGGATGCTCTTTCTCATTATGGTGGTTTTTGATTTACAAGATTTGTGATTTGCGGCTGCAAAATTACGAAATTATCTGTAAACGGCTGCAACAATTAGTCTACTTTAACCTAAATTATTCATGGAAATTAGTGTTTGGCCTTAGCTATTTCTATTCACACGAATATCCACGAATTAAACACGAATTACTCATAAATTTAATTTTTGAATAATTTGTGATAAACTGTTGATAATTCGTGTTTTAAAGAAAGACATTAATGCCCATGACAAATTCAGGTCAACAGGCTTTCGTAAGCTTTGATAGCTCGCTGGGCTGTGGCTATGGCCTCGTCGATGCTGCAGTAGAGCCGTCCGCCGGAGGCATTGAGGTGTCCGCCGCCGTTGAAGAACTCTGCCGCCATCTTGTTGCAGGGGAAGTCGTCGACCGACCGTAGCGACACCCACACGAGGTTGGCGCGCTCGGTGTCTTCGCGCAACGAGATGCTCAGTTTGTGGCCTTTCATCTGCAGCGGCATGTTCACCAGTCCCTCGGCGTCGCCCTTGACAAAGTGGAACCGCTTCAGGTCTTCGCGCCGCAGGGCGTAGTAGGAGGCATGGCGCTCGGCGTCGACGACGAGTCGCTCAAGCATGACGTAGCCCGTCAGGCGCAGGCGGTTCTCTGAGAAGTTGTGGTAGACGTTGCGGTAGATACGGTCTTTGTTGATCTTCTTCGTCAGCAGTTCCGAGATGATGAAATAGATTGCCGGGTCGCTACTGTTGTAGGTGAAGCCGCCGGTGTCGGTCATCATGCCGCAGTAGATAGAAGTGGCGAAATGCTTGGTCATCTGCTCAAAGGCTCCAGACTGCCAGACGAGGCGGAAGACCAACTCCGAGGTTGACGACATCTCAGGGTGGCTGATGGTCATCACCGCCGGCACGTCGGGTCCCAGGTGATGGTCAATGAGCACGCGGTGGCCCTTGGTCTGTAGCAGCGCCTGTTGCATCTCGTCAACGCGGCTGGGGACGTTGAAGTCGAGGCAGAACACGAGGTCGGCAATCTTGAAGAGCAGGTCGGCCTGCTCCTTGTGCTTGTCGTAGCGCAGAATCTTCTCAGTGTTGGGCAGCCAGTGCAGGTAGTCGGGATACTGGTCGGGCACGATGATGGTAGGCTCCTTACCCTTGGACTTGAGGTATTCCGCCCATCCCAGTGACGAGCCAACGGCGTCGCCGTCGGCATTCTGATGGCAGGTGATGATGATGTTGTGTGCATCAGAAATCAGCTGGCTCAATTGGGCCAGCTGATTGTCTGTCAGTAAGTTGATATCCATTAAAATCTCAATTCTTAATTCTCAAATCTCAAATCTCAATTCTTCAGAACAGCTTGTTAGGATAGACGCCCTCGTCAACGAGTTTCTGTATGCGGTCGACAGTGGCCTGACGGTCGGCGGCGTAGGTCACGCCAAACCACTTGCTGGTGGTGTCAAGCACCTCGCAGGTAGCCGTGCCCTCGGTGATGAGCTTGTTGACCATCAGAGGGATGAAGAACTCAGCCTTGAGGTTCTCCATGTTCTTCGGGTCGCTGAGGAACTCCTTGAAGTACTGTTCTGAGTATTCGAAGTAGTCGGGCGTGAAGCCCCACATGTTCATCGAGACGGGCACGTTCTCCTCCAGCGCCTGCCACTGTCCCTGCTCGTCCTTGAAGCGGATGGGCTGGTCGGCAGCACCGGCCTGGGAACCGTCGGCGGCGCAGCGCACAATCTCGGTACGCTCCACGACGTCGGTGAGGTGGCGCTTGTCGTTGTAGGCACACACGCCGCGGGCCACGGTGCCGTTCTCGGACAGCGTGTTGCAGCAGCGGAAGCCCACCATGGCGTAGGTGTTCTTGCTGCCCTCGGGCAGCTGGCTGAGGAACTTGCCTATCTGCACAAAGGCGTCGCGGCCGTAGAAGTCGTCGCAGTTGATGACGCAGAACGGCTCCTTGATGACATCCTTACCCATGAGCACGGCATGGTTAGTACCCCACGGCTTGACGCGGCCTTCGGGCACCTGGAAGCCCTCGGGCAGGGCGTCGAGAGCCTGGAAGCAGAGTTCGCAAGGCACCTGACCCTCATATTTAGCGAGAATCTGCGTGCGGAACTGCTCCTCAAAGTCCTTGCGGATGACCCACACAATTTTGCCGAAGCCAGCCTGTATGGCGTCGTAGATACTATAGTCCATGATGGTTTCGCCGTTGGGACCCAGTCCGTCGAGCTGTTTCAGCCCACCGTAGCGGCTGCCCATGCCGGCAGCGAGTAAGAAAAGAGTTGGTTTCATAATCATTAGTGTCTTAAGATTTGACTTTTTTTTAGAATAACTGTGCAAAAGTAATCATTTTCTCTGACTTCACAAGCATTGTTACTGTTAAAAGCGGTTAATCTTGCCTTGAGGTTTTTGAATTTTTAGTATCTTTGCACCACAATGTAACTATTTTTGAACCACCAAGAAACCAATGAGAGAATTTTTGATGGCCCTCAGTGCCTTGCTGTTATTGTCGGCGACAGCAGAGGCCGGAGATAATCCCACTGTGACGTGGGACAGCCAGAGCCTGATTGTCGGCGGCAAGCGCGTGTGTCCGGTGATGGGCGAAGTGCACTATTCGCGCATACCCGCCGGAGAGTGGGCTGCGGCCGTGAGGCGTATGAAGGCCGGCGGCGTTACCATCGTTGCCACCTATGTATTCTGGAACCATGTGGAAGAGCAGGAAGGCATCTACAACTGGAGCGGCCAGCGCAACCTTCGGCAGTTCCTCGAGGTGTGCCGCGGCGAGCAGATGCCCGTCATCCTGCGCATAGGCCCCTTCTGCCACGGCGAGGTGCGTAACGGCGGACTGCCCGACTGGCTGTGGAACCCCTCTCCCATTGCTCCCGGCAGGGCGGACGGCGGGCTTGCCGAAGCCAAGCCCATGCGCCTGCGCTCCACCGATGCGCGCTTCCTCGGATATGTGGAGCGCCTCTACCGGCAGATCTTCACCCAGGTGCAGGGCCTGCAGTGGAAAGACGGCGGTCCCGTCATTGCCGCGCAGTTTGACAATGAATACCGCGGCAGCGGCGACTACCTTATGGCACTCAAGGCGCTGGCCCTGAAGGTGGGCTTCGACCTGCCCTTCTACACCCGCACGGGATGGCCGGAGCTGAGCAAGCCCGTGCCCTTCGGTGAGATGATTCCCCTCTATGGCGACTATGCCGACGGATTCTGGGAGAAAGACCTCAAGGAGTGTGCCGGCAACTACTACAAGGCCTTCAACTTCAAGGCTTTCCGCTCCAGCACGGCCATCGGCACCGACCTACTGGGCCAGCAGACGGAGACCGTCAGCAAGGGCGACGGCCAGTATCCCTACTTCACTTGTGAGCTTGGCGGCGGCATGGTGACAGCCTATCACCGCCGGCCTTTTATCTATGCCGACGACTGCTACTCGCTGGCGGTGGTGAAGCTTGGCTCGGGCTCTAATCTGTTGGGTTACTATATGTATCATGGCGGCACCAACCCCGAGAGCACCACGGGCATCACCCTCAACGAGACGCAGCGCACGCTGGGCACCGCCAACAACGACCTGCCGGTGAAGACCTACGATTTCCAGTGCCCTTTGGGCGAGTTCGGGCAGACCTATCCGCAGTTCTTCCGTCTGCGTCCGCTCCATCTCTTCCTTCAGGACTATGGCGAGCTGTTGGCACCGATGGCGGCCACGTTCCCCGCCAGCCAGGACCTCAAGAAGGGCGAGGACACAGGGCTGCGATGGGCTGTAAGGAGTGGGGGAGAGTCTGCCTTTATCTTCGTCAACAACTACGAGCGCCTGCAGCACCTCACGGCCAAGAAAAACGTCGAGCTGGAGGCCGCTGGCGTGAAGCTGCCGCGACTGACCATCCCCGCCGGTGCGATGGCCATCTTCCCCGTCAATGTCGATGGCATCAGATACGCTACGGCACAGCTCGTGGCCAAGCGCGACGGTAAGATCTACATGATGCAGGTGGAGGGCATCCCTGTGACCATCGCCCTGCAAAACGGTAAGACGCTGAAGAACGTCAAGCCCCGCGGCATGCAGAAACCGATATATAATAATGTATATCTGCTCACCCGCACCGATGCTGAGCAGCTGTTCTATTCTGCTACGCCGCATGAGGACATCGGTCTGGGGGCTGTCTGCACCAAGATTAAGGATGCCGGTCCGCTGCGTCAGATTGTGAAGGGCAGGGCCAAGGTGGCCGAGGCGCCGAGTGAAGAGGACTGGGCCGCGGCCGCGGTCTACAGAATAACCATTCCCAAAGAGGCTACGACCAGGTTCCGGCGTCTGTTGAGCATTGAGTATCAGGGCGACTGTGCTCGCCTCTATGCCGTCAACCATCCGTTAGGTCCAAAGGGTCGCTTCGCTTGCGAAGAACCTTCACCCTCCCTTCGCCTCATTGCCGACAACTTCCAGTACGGGCGGCCGTTCCTCTACGGTCTGTGGCGACTGCCTGAAGGTACTACCGAACTGGAGTTGCGCATCTTGCCCTGGCAGCAGGACGCCCCCATCTACTTGCCCCGTGAGGCTGACCACACGCCCGGCGAGAGCGTGAAAAAGATTGAAATCACTTACCAAGGACTGTAGCTTTATGAGACCCAACCCTTTTTCTTTTATCCTCGTTCTCAGAACGTTTTTCATTAGTTTGTGTGCCATGTTGCTGAGCTTCAGAGCCATGGCCCAGGTGATTATCCCCCTGGATGGCGCCTGGGATTTCCGTATGGGCGACCCCGACGGTTATAGCGACGAGGCCGTGAGCGTGAAAAAAGGCTTGGTACTGCCTGCCGCCTACGACGACTATGTCATGCTGCCCGGCTCCATGCTCACCAACGGCAAAGGGCTGCCGGTGAGCGTCAGCACCCAGTGGACAGGTTCGCTCTACGACTCCAGCTACTACTTCAACCCTTATATGGAGAAGTATCGCCACGAAGGCCAGATGAAGTTCCCCTTCTTCCTCACGCCTGAACGCCACTACGTTGGTGCGGCCTGGTACCGTCGCACCATCTACGTGCCGCGCCACTGGAAAGACCAGCGCATCACGCTCTTCCTGGAGCGGCCTCATATAGAGACCACCGTCTACGTCAACGGCCGTCGCGTAGGCCATCAGCTGTCGCTGTCGACCCCTCACCGCTACGACGTGACCGACCTGATAGACATGGGCAAGACCAATGAGATAGCCATTCGTGTGTATAACGGCATAGAGAATGTCTGTGTGGGGCAGGACAGCCACAGCGTGACCGACCAGACGCAGGGCAACTGGAACGGCATCGTAGGGCGCATGGAGCTGCAGGCGCGGCCCAAGCATGTCAACATTGAGCGCGTCAGGGTATATCCCAACGTTGAGCAGGCCAAGGCCCGCGTCGTCGTCGACCTCGACAACAACGCCAACCGCCTGTTAGGCTCCGCCCATGTGTTTCAGATTAAGGAGTATGGCCTCACCTATGAGCTGCGCTACGACGGACAGCCTGACAGCCTGAAGTCGCTCATCCGTCCGCGCTATTACTGGGACGAACTCAACGGCCGCCAGCAGCTCTCTTTCGACATCGACTTCCATGTGGTAAAAAAGATGCAGCTCTGGGACGAGTTCTCGCCCGTCCTCTACCGCCTCATTGTCTATGCCGGTGACGACAGCTACGAGACCACTTTCGGCATGCGCGACATCAGGGTGCAGGGTCGCCAGCTCATGATTAACGGACGCCCTCTGTTCCTCCGTGGCACGGTGGAGAACTGCTGTTTCCCCGAGACGGGCTACCCGCCGACAGACGAGGCCGAGTGGACGCGCATCTTCCGCAAGTGCAAGGAATACGGACTCAACCACATGCGCTTCCACAGCTACTGCCCGCCGGAGGCCGCCTTCCGTGCCGCCGACCGCATGGGCATCTACCTGCAGCCCGAAGGACCGTCGTGGCCTAACCATGGTGTGAAGCTGCGCCGCGGACAGAAGATTGACGACTATCTGCTGGAGGAGTCGAAGCGCATTGTCGACGAGTATGGGCACCACCCCTCGTTTGTGATGATGGCCGCCGGCAATGAGCCCGCCGGCGACTGGGTGAGCTACTGCAACGACTGGGTGAGCGAGATGAAAGCCTACGACCCCACGAAAATTTATGCCGGTGCCAGCGTCGGCGGCGGATGGGCGTGGGACAGTGGTTCGGAGTATCACGTCAAGGGTGGCGCCCGCGGACTTGACCCCTGGAACAGCCACGCGCCCAGCAGCGACGACGACTATTACAGCGGCATAGAGTTTCCGCGAAACTATAAGGGCGACAGTGCCAATCAGCAGCCCATTGTCACCCACGAGAAGGGGCAATGGTGCGCCTTCCCTGACTTCAGCGAGATACCGCAGTATACCGGTGTCTATAAAGCCCGCAACTTCGAGATATTCCAGGACCTGCTGCGCCTCAACGGCATGGACGGCCTGGGGCCGCAGTTCCTCCATGCCAGCGGCCAGTTGCAGACGCTGTGCTATAAGTATGAGATTGAGCGCAACCTGCGCACCAAGGACTATGCCGGATTCCAACTGTTAGCGCTCAACGACTACAGCGGACAGGGTACTGCCCTCGTGGGGCCGCTCAACGTTCACTGGCGCGAGAAGGGCTACGTCACCGCTCCGCAGTGGCGCGAATTCTGCTCCGTGCTCGTGTCTCTGGCGCGCTTCCCCAAGTTTGTCTATACCAATAGCGACACCCTGCGCGTGCCTTTGGAGGCCTATAATGCTTTCAGCATACCGCTGACCGATGTGAACGCCACCTATTATATTACTATAGATGACGCGTCTGCGGGCACTACTACGACTGGCGACAGCGCCCGTGTCATTGCCGGCGGTGTGCTCTCGCGTGCCGACCTGCCCATAGGCAAGAATATCCCCTTAGGCACGGTTGTCATGCCCCTCGACACCATCAGCACGCCTGCCAAACTCACGCTCCACGTGCAGTTTACGCCCCAGCTGCGCAACCACTGGGACTTCTGGGTGTATCCTGACGACAAAAATAGTGAGACGGCAGATGAGGCTACTGGTAAACGACATGAGAAATTGCTGATTACTGCCGACTACCACGCCGCCCTGAAGGCGCTCAAGAGCGGCAAGACGGTGTTGCTCACCGCCGCAGGCAAGGTTACCCTGGGCAGCGACGTTAAGCAGAGCTATCTGCCCGTATTCTGGAACACGTCGTGGTTTAAGATGCGTCCGCCACACACCACCGGCGCCTATATCCGCAAGGAGCATCCGCTGTTTAAGCATGACTTCCCCACCGACGACTGGAGCAACCTCAACTGGTGGGAGCTGCTGAACAAGGCTCAGGTGATGAACCTCCGTGAGTTGCCCGCCACCTATCAGTCGCCGGTGCAGCCCATCGACACGTGGCACGTCAGCCGCAAGCTGGGCATGATTGTTGAGGCCCGTGTGGACAAGGGGCGCCTGCTGATGACCACCATCGACATTGCCACTGACCTGGCCCGTCGCCCCGTGGCGCGACAGCTGCGCCGCGCCATCGTCAGCTACATGACGAGCCCCGACTTCCAGCCCCAGCTAACCCTCGAGCCCGCCGTCGTGGAGCACTTCTTCACCACCACGGCGCCCAAGGTTGACATGTTCACCAAGGAGTCGCCCGACGAGCTGAAACCGGCACTGAAACCGTGAGTGATAGAGGATGCTGGGGGTGAAGAGGTACAATAATAGCGAATTCTTTCTCTTTTTGCATAATAATTATGAAATGTAACACGCGGTTTGTGATTTATTTCTTACCTTTGCGGCAACTTTGAGAAAAGATAACGTAAAAATTACCGCTTCCTGGTATGGAGATTAAGAAAAGTCCGGCCGCCGACCTTGACGGCAAGCGCACACAGGGATTCCTCCTCGGAGTGATCCTTGTGCTGGCGTTGCTGTTTGTGGCATTGGAGTTTGACTACTCCGGCACTGCTGGCGATGACTATGATGCCGAGGCGCTGGAGAACATGGTCAAGGAGCTCGACCTGGAAGCCCTGAAGGAGGAGGAACGTATACCCCTTATCAAGCAGCCCGTGCGCGAGGTGCCGCAGTCGGCCGATAAGCTTAACGTGGTGGAAGACGAGCCGCAAGTGGAACTGAAAGACGAGATAGCGCCGCCCGAGAGCGACGTGGAGCTGAAAACCGTTGACGAGGTGGACAACCCCGAGCAGCCCACAGTACTCGACATGGAGAGCAATCCGCTGAACTTCCGTGTGGTGGAGCAACTGCCCGAGTTTCCCGGCGGCGCCTCGGAGTTTATGAAATGGCTTACCAAGAACCTGAGATATCCGCCGCAGGCTCAGCAGAAGAAAATTCAAGGAAAAGTGGTAGCACAATTCATCGTCAACAAGGACGGCAGTATCAGTCATCTTGAAATCATGAAATCTGTGCATCCTCTGCTCGACCGCGAAGCCCTGCGCGTCTTAGGTATGATGCCCCCCTGGAAAGCCGGACTGCAGAACGACAAGCCCTGTCGCACGCAGGTGTGTATACCTATCGTCTTTAAATTGTAAAAAGTAGCAGAGGCTAAATAGTAAATCGTAAATAGTAAATCGTAAATAGTAAAATCGTGCCGATGAACACCTCAAATGAAATTCTGCAACTGGTCAATACCTTCATCGACCAGCAAACGTATGACCGGCGCCCCACGTCGCTCTACGATCCTATCAAATATGTGCTCTCGCTCGGTGGCAAGCGTATCAGACCCGTGCTCATGCTACTGGCCTACAATCTCTATAAGGACGATCCGGCGAGCATCCTCATGCCGGCCATAGGACTGGAGACTTATCATAACTATACCCTGCTGCACGACGACCTGATGGACAATGCCGACATGCGTCGCGGCCATGATACCGTACACAAGAAATGGGATGCCAACAAGGCCATCCTCAGCGGCGACTCCATGCTTGTGCTGGCCTATCAGCGCATGCAGCAGTGTGACAGTCGCCACCTTCAGGCCGTGCTCGACGTGTTTACGGAGACAGCGCTGGAGATTGGCGAAGGGCAGGAATACGACATGACCTTTGAAACCCGTAACGACGTCACCGAGGCCGAGTATATCGAAATGATACGCCTGAAGACGTCGGTGCTGCTGGCCTGTGCTGTGAAGATTGGCGCCATACTGGCCGACGCGCCAGAAAACGATATTGATAACCTCTATAAGTTCGGCGAGCAGCTGGGGCTGGCTTTCCAGCTACAGGACGACCTGCTTGACGTCTATGGCGACCCGAAAGTATTCGGCAAAGCCATCGGCGGCGATATCACGAGCAATAAGAAAACCTATATGCTCATCAACGCCGTCAACCGTGCCAACGCCCAGCAGCGTCAGGAACTGTTGCGATGGATAACAGCCAAAGTATTCGACCGTGAAGAAAAGGTCAAAGCCGTCACTGAACTCTACGACCAAATAGGTATCAGGCAGTTGTGTGAAGAGAAAATCGGCTACTACTTCGGCCAGTCCCGTAAGTACCTTGACAAGGTCAGCGTCTCTAATGCTGCCAAACAGAACCTTCGCCAGTATATGGACGAACTGCTCCACCGCAACAAATAACCTGATGAACAGTAAATCGTAAATAGTAAATTGTTAAATAGTAAATATATAGATACCCACTGTCATATAGACGGCGAAGAGTTTGACACCGACCGCCAGGACGTTATAGAGCGTGCCCGTCAGGCTGGTGTTACCAAAGTCTTTGTACCGGCCATCGACCTCCCCTCGTCAGAGCGCATACTCAATCTTTGCCGGCAATATCCTGATTATCTCTACCCTATGGTGGGGCTACACCCCGAAGAGGTGCGCACCGACTGGCGAGAACAACTTGACGCCATCCGCCAACTTATTAAGCCCAATGCCCGACAGTCAATGTTCAATGTTCAATGTTCAATGTCCAATGTTCAATGTTCAATGTTCAATGTTCAATGTCCTATCGCCATCGGCGAGGTAGGCCTCGACTACTATTGGAGCCGCGAGTTTGAGCAAGAGCAGCTGGAGGCCTTCGAAGAGCAGGTGCGCTGGTCGGTGGAAACACGGTTGCCACTGATGATTCACTGCCGCAAGGCACAGAACGAAATGGTCATGTTATTGAAAAGGTACGCGCGAGAGCTGCCTGGCGGCGTGTTCCACTGCTTCACCGGCAATACCCACGAGGCCGAAGAGCTGCTACAGTTCGACCGCTTCGTGCTCGGCATCGGCGGCGTGCTGACTTTTAAAAAGTCACACTTGCCAGAGGTGCTCCCCCAGGTAGTACCCCTTAGCCGCATCGTCTTAGAGACCGACGCCCCCTATATGGCTCCAGTGCCTATGCGTGGGCAGCGCAATGAGCCAGCCTTCGTCCGTCACGTCATCACCCGTCTGGCCGTAGCCTACGGTGTCAGCGAAGAGCAAATCACTGAGCAGACAAATAGCAATGTCAATCGTGTGTTCTTTAGTAATTGCTCAGTCATGTCACATGGCTGAGCAGTTACGCGTAGATACGAGTTAAGAAAAAAAATGTTAAAATCCCTTTGGCGGAAGCAAATTCTTCTCTCTTAATTCTTCATTCTTCATTAAAAATGCTACCTTTGCACCCGCTTAACGCGAAGGAGAGGTGCTCGAGTGGTTGAAGAGGCACGCCTGGAAAGCGTGTAACCGGCAAAACCGGTTCGCAGGTTCGAATCCTGTTCTCTCCGCAAGGCAAGACATAATTTTTGCCTACCTTTGCTGCCGAAAACCCTATAAATGACAGAATAGGGGATTTTCTATTACACACTTAAACGGATACATGAAGAAAGAAAACCGCAAACACTTTGTCAGCCGCTTGACGGCTATCCGAAGGATGTAGCCCACCTGCCGGTGTGGCCTGCCTGTGTATCGCGTGTCAGTACTGACAGGTATTGACATGCTCGGAAAGACAAAGCGCTTGTCTGGTGTTCTTTGACTTCATGCTACATTTGTGTCCGGTGCTGTGATAGAGAATCACAATAGTGATGACTCTCTATGGTACTATCGGTGCTGGCCATGCAGAGCCTGCATGGTTATGCGCCGATGACTCTTGTGCCCCTGTCAGTGGGGCGATATCATCACAATCATTTCAAAAAAATTATTCAACTTATCTATGGGAATGATCTCTAAGATTTCTGTTTCTTTTCCTTCTTTCAATCACAAGTATCATTATGCTAACGGCCGCATAACCGTTAAGATTACGTTCGACTCAGCCTCCTTCGGCACCGACTATTCCGATGGTTTGAAATGTTACATCGTTGCCGAGGATTATTACCCAATGTGTAACAGCCAACAGGATGCCACAGTGAAATACCAGTGGCCCACCTGCCGACTGACGATGCGGAGCAGCAGCCTTTGGTTGCCGGGCAAGTACACTCTCTACATCCGCCAGAAAGACGACTCGCTGAGGCGCCTGGTCATGACCCTCGACGAGGGTCTGAGGGTGCGGTTAGGCAAGATGGATTTGTGTACGTCCATGGGTGTGGAGGACATCCTTACGGCTTGTCTCGACGGCGACGGCAGCCATTGGCAAAGGCTGGCGCAGCAGCCTGGCGCGGCTCCTCTGCGTCACCGCGTTGTGGAGCATACGCGCCTGCACATCTATAATGAGTTGCGCAAGAGCTGCGACGGACAGCCCCTGGAAGAGTGGAAGCACCAGGTGTTATGCACGCCCCATCGCGACCTTACAACCGAAGTGCTCGACAGCTACAGATTCCTGCTTAATATTGACGGACAGTTGAGGATGATTGACTGTGGCACGCTTTTCGACGCGTCGTGCAACAATCCCTATGAGCATCTGCTTGAGGAACTTTCAGAGCTGGGTACATGCAGCGTCTGTTGCCTCACTAATCTCAGTGCCCTGCTCGGCACCGGCGGAAAAGTCATTGTCCGCCGCATCGTAGAAAAGATGATGCAGCCCCACGGCAACGCACTATGGCTGATGGGAACGCAGGGCGAGATAGAAGGTGTGACAGACTGTTATCCGTCACTGAAGGCGTTTTTCCCGCCAAGGTCGTGGGTGAGGCTGAAGCCCTACAGTGCCTTCGAGATGGTGCAGGCTTTCTACAGAGCTATTGTCGGGGCCTGCATGGAGCCGTCGGACGCCGCCAAGGATGCTCTGGCCCGTGCCGTGCAGCAAGGCTACGACAACGGCAATCTGACACATTGGTCGGCAGCAGACATCAGGCGCTTTGTCAGCAACGATGTGCTGCCACGGTTCACGCAGCGGGCCGTTGACTTGTTTGACTTCGGCGGCATCACACTGCTGGAACTCTGCGACATGCCGCTGGAGCAGCTCTCCGACGGTCACTCCACACTCGACGACAGTCTCTGCGAGCTCAACCAGATGACGGGGCTCGGCAGCATCAAGGAGGCCATCAGGACAATGGCCAACCAGACGCGATTCTTCATGGAACGCCGTCGCTTAGGGCTGAAGACCGACAACAAGGTCCCTTTCCACGCCATCTTCACCGGCAACCCCGGAACAGGCAAAACCACCGTCGCCCGCCAGCTGGGAAAGATTTACCACGCCCTGGGGCTGCTTTCGCGTGGCGAGGTGGTGGCCGTGGACCGCACGCGCATCGTGGGGCGCTATCTTGGCGAGACCGAGGAGAACATGAAAGCCCTCTTTGAAGAGGCCCGCGGCAATGTGCTCTTCATTGATGAGGCCTACACGCTTTACGACGGCAGCGGCGACCGCAAGGACTTCGGGTGTCGCGCCATCGACTGTCTGCTGACGCAGCTCACGCTGCCCAACCCCGACATGCTCATCATCTTTGCCGGCTATGAGAAGGAGATGGCTGTCATGCTGCAGACCAATCCCGGACTGACGGGACGGTTTCCTTATAAGTTTCACTTTCCTAACTACTCGGCCGATGAACTCATGGAGATTGCCTGCCGGCTATTGCAGCGCAATGACTATGTGCTCAGCGAGGATGCCCGCAGCGAAATGGAGGCCGACATCCGCCATACCCTGGAGCTGCGCACCAAGAACTTCGGCAACGCCCGCTGGGTGGAGCAGTTTGTCATGAGTGGCATCATTCCCGCTATGGCCAACCGTGTAGCGGCTGCCACCGTGAAGTGCACGGCCGCCCTCTATCAGCGTGTTGAGGTGACCGACGTGCGTGCCGCCTATGAGCAGTTTAACCCTAAAACCATAGAGCTGAGGCCTCGCCGCCAGATAGGCTTCAGTGCGTAACTCTTTTTTCAGGATTTTTTCAAATCTTCTACATTATGCACTTTTCTTTTTTTCAAAATGACAAGCATCAACTGATGCTTGTCATTGAGTACCAGTTCTCCGACCCCGACGGAGCCATGTTTATCTACGACGGCGGCGACACTGCCATCCTCTTTCATGACTGGGACAACACCCTGCGATTCAGAGATCTGCCGCCTAAGACACGTGAGGCACTGAAGGCTGTCGGGGAAATTCGCGTCGTAGAAACTGTCGACGACGCCATTATCCGCGACTACCCCGTCCGTGTCCGTATGGTGAGCAACGTCAAGAGCTTTATTATTTAGTCATCTATTTCGCATAGATCTTGCGCGCTGTGACGGTGCCATCGGCGGCGTGGCTGACGGCGATGTATGGCATACAATGAGGCACGGCGCTGAGCCGCTGACCGCTGAGCGAAAATAGGGTGGTGGCTGCTGCTGACGTAAGTCGGGTGACGGCACTGACAACCGACGAGCCGCCCATGCCCATGGGCGGCTCGGGGTTGGTGGTAAAGCAGAGTTTGTCTAAACAGGCGCCGTCCTCGCGTCCACCGATGGACAACTGATGGTCACCGGCTTTCAGATAGCCGCTGTAAAGCTGCTTCCAGTCCCAGCTGGCGGTCTGCAGGCCATTGGCAAACCCGTTCATGGGTCCGTCCATGCCTATCCAGTAGCTGTCATCGTCCCAGGTGGGGCATAGCACGCGTCCATAAACGTAGTAAGTGTCGTCGGTATCGGCCTTAAACGTAGCCGTCAGCGTGTTACGCTTGTCAGTAGGAGCAGCAGCGGTAATGTTATTTGCCGTGAGCAGATATTTGCCACCCGAGGCGGCCGCGTCGTCCTTCAGGGCGAAGGCGGCGCCCATGTCGCCGCTGCGCAGGCTCTCGGCCTCTATCCAGATGGCCGCGCCATAGTCGTCAGCCTCGTCGTCAGCAGCCACGGGACCAGCCATGGTAAAAAGGTTCAGGTCTATGCATCCGCCCATGGTCTCATAGCCCTTGGCATTGAGGTGTAGCCAGTCGTTCTCAAAAAGGAACTCACGGCGCATAGCCTCAGGGTCCTGAGGATTGCGCACGGCCTCATCGAAGTCGATAATGCCGTCGAGCATTTTCGTCGTGCGTATCCATTGGTTAATGGTTGAGCGCCCCTTTTCGTGGTCAGCACTGTAATAGCTGCTGCCCTTAAACGGTGTGACGGTGCCGCCAAAGACGTAGATGCCCCGCTGGTGGGCCTCACGGATGATCTGCTTATAGACATCGATGATGCGCTTGGCCGTCTGCACGCCATTGCCGGTGTATCCCAGGTCGTTAACGGCTTCAAACAGAATGATCCACTTGACGCCCTCCTGTCCCAGCAGGTCGCGCTGATAGCGATTGACGGCCGCCGGTCCCAGGCCGCCGCCGAGCACGCAGTTGCCGCCGATGCCCATGTTGAGGACACCCACCTGGCGCGTAGCTTCGTTGGCTAACAGGCGGCGTGAGAGCACGTCGGCCCAGCGGTTCTGCTCGTTTGTGGTAGAGCCGCGGCCGTCGGTGATGCTGTTGCCAAGGATGGCTACGGCGCCGGCCTCTTCAGGGGCCTCTACCTCTAAGGCCAGGATGTTATACCAGTGGTCAGTGCGGACGGCACTGCTAAAGTTTGTGGTGTTGCCGGCTTTCAGGTAGGAGGTGGTGCGTGAGCCGGGATGACCGCTGACACTCGTCGACGACGCCTGACCATAGTGAATGGTGATGGCTACATTCTGGCGCTCGCCGACAGGAAACTTCACGGCATCGCTAATGGCTTTGCCGCCGGCAGCCATCGTCACCGAGGGCTTGCCGTCGAAGGTGAGGCTCACGGTGCTAGCCTCGTCGATGTCACTGCTGCTGCCGGCAGTCTTTGCCAGAGCCAGCTCCACGGCTTTAATCTCCGTGGCTCCGGTGCTGAACTCATTGGTCAGCTTCAGGCGAACCGTATCGCCGCCAATGGACACCTGCACAATCTGGCGCAGCGAGTTGTTGGCTAGCCCCGGCGATGGCGGGTTGTTGTTAGGCTCCACCAGTTGTGGTGCCGTACCCCATGTTCCTACCCAGTGGTTCGAGGCCACCATGTTGCCTGCTGATATCAGCAACGCGAATAAGAGTGTTAGTCTCAATCGTTGTTTCATGCTTATCTATTTTGTCGTTGTTTCGAAAAGTTGGCTGCAAAGGTACAGAAACTATTCTAAACACACTTTCCCAAATGTCTTTTAAACTATTTTTTTTCTTTCATTTCTCTCATTATTTCGTAACTTTGACTTTGTCGAAGTTACTTTTCGCTCGGAAATAAAAGAAAAGTGTTTCTTTTCTTTCATTTCTCTCACTTATTTCGTAACTTTGCGCCCGAAAAAGAGAATTGTAGGATGAAGAGAGTTGTTTCCGCCATCGTTATGTTGCTCGCCGGACTTTATGCTGAAGCTCAGGAGAGCCAGACGGCCTTTAACTTCCTGCGTCTGCCGGTGAGTGCCCACGTGGCGGCTCTCGGCGGTGACAACAGCACCATCTGCGACGACGACGCCACCCTCATTTTCCATAATCCGGCGCTCATCATGGGCGTTACCGACGGCACGCTGAATCTCAATGTGCTGACCTATATGCAGGGTTCTGTCAGCGCCAGCGCCACCTACGTGCGTGCCGCCGGCGAGCGGGGCACGTGGGGCGTCAGCGGCCAGTTCATGAGCTACGGCTCGATGAAGGAGACCACCGCCACGGGCCTGCAGACGGGCGACTTCTCTGCCCGCGACATCGCCCTCGGCGGCACCTTTGCCTATGCCCTGAGCGACCGCTTTGCCGGCGGCATCAGTGCCAAGTTCATTGCCAGCTATATAGGCCGTTACAACTCCATTGCCGCCGGCGTAGACCTGGGGCTCAACTATTACGACCAGGAGCACGAGCTGTCGGCCTCGCTCGTGGCCCGCAACCTCGGCGGTCAGCTGTCGGCTTATGAAGACGATTTTGAGGGGCTGCCCTTAGACATACAGTTGGGCTTCACCAAGCGCCTCGTCGGCTCGCCGCTGCGCCTTTCTGCTGCGCTCGTCAGACTCAACGACTGGGAGTACGGCCTTGGCAAGCACTTCGCCGTGGGGGTAGACCTGATACTCTCGCCACAGTTTTACATCGCTGCCGGTTACAACGCCCTGCGCGCGGCCGAGATGAAGGTCAGCGACGGCGACGGCAGCAGTGCCCACGGTGCCGGCCTGAGCATCGGCGGCGGCCTGCAGTTGGAGCGCTTCAAGTTGCATGTGGCCTATGCCAAGTATCACGTCAGCGCCTCTTCACTGCTATTTAATCTGAGTTACACCCTATGAAGCGCTTCGCTAGTGAAAAGTGAAAAAGAGAATAGTGAATAATGACTCAAATATGAAACAGATAACAATAGCTATTGACGGCCACTCCTCGTGCGGCAAGAGCACGATGGCCAAAGCCCTGGCCCGCCGTGTGGGCTATGTCTACGTAGACACCGGCGCCATGTATCGCAGTGTCACCCTCTACGCCCTGCGCCACGGTCTCTTCGCCGCTGACGGTAGTATCAATACCGAAGCCCTGCGTGCCGCTATGGCTGACATCGTCATCGACCAGCGTCTCATTGACGGCACTACCACCACCTTCCTCAATGGCGAGAACGTGGAGCGTGAGATCCGCTCTTTAGAGGTTTCCAACCATGTCAGCCCCATTGCAGCGCTCGACTTTGTGCGCACCGCCCTCGTAGCCCAGCAGCAGCGCATGGGCCAAGATGGCGGCATCGTCATGGACGGTCGCGACATAGGCACCGTGGTTTTCCCCCATGCCGAGCTGAAAATTTTTGTCACTGCTTCGGCCCAAGTGCGTGCCCAGCGCCGCTACGACGAGTTGCAGCAGAAAGGCATGCCCGCCGACTATGAGGCTATTCTTAAGAACGTTGAGGAGCGTGACTATATCGACTCCCATCGCGAGGTGTCGCCCCTGCGACAGGCTCCTGACGCCCTGCTGCTCGACAACAGCCACATGACCATTGCCGAGCAGGATGAATGGCTTATTGCGCGCTTCCGCGAGGCTACAGCTTAGTTGCCCTCGCGATAGAAGTCGAGGGCTTCTTCTATTTCTTTCTTTGTTGCCGTCTGGTTGATACGGATGTCGCCCACGTTGCCTAAAAGTGTAAAGTTGATGATGCCCGCCACGTTCTTCTTGTCGTGGGTCATCAGTTCCAGCAGGGTGGGGTAGTCATCGCAGGTGATGTCCATGCGTCCGTAGTTTTCAAAGACGAAGCGCACCGTCTGTCGCATCTTGTCTACAGGGAATCCCGTTTTGAGACAACTCAGGTATAGTTCGCAAACTAAGCCCCATGCCACGGCATAGCCGTGGAGCACGGGTTGGGGAGCGGTGCGGTTGCCGGAAGCCTTTGGGGCGATAGCGCGCTTCAGTGCCAGCGACTCAAAGGCGTGGCCTACAGTGTGGCCCAGGTTCAGGGCTTTGCGGATGCCTTTCTCCGTAGGGTCTTCCTCCACGATGCGCTCCTTCACCTTCACCGAGTCCTCGAGCATGCGGCTCAGTTGATGATAGTCGATAACGCCGAGGTCGAAGTTCAGCAGCTCCGCCCACATGTCGGTGGTGGCTATCAGTCCGTGCTTGAGCATCTCGGCATAGCCCGACAGCAGGTTCTCGTGGTCCATGGTCTTGAGAAACGTGGTGTCCAGGATTACGCTCTTGGCCGTGTTGAACACGCCAATCTCGTTTTTCAGCCCTCCGAAGTTAATTCCCGTCTTGCCGCCTACGGAGGCGTCGACCATTGCCAGCAGCGTGGTAGGTATGTTGATGTAGTTGATGCCCCGCTTAAAGGTAGATGCGGCAAACCCTCCCAAGTCGGTCACCATGCCTCCGCCGAGATTGATCATCAGCGAGTGGCGCGTGGCGCCGCCCTGTTGCAGACAGCTCCACACGTGAGTGAGCGACTCCAGAGTTTTGTTCTCATCGGTAGCGCCAATGGTTATTACTTCGGCTCCGCGCACGCTGTCGAAACCTTCTATCAGCGGCAAACACACCTCACGGGTGGTTTCGTCGCAAAGTATAAAACTGCGGTCGTGCTCACATTCGCCCACGGCCGTAGCCAGGGTTGATTCCAGTTTAGTTGATATGATGACTTTCTGCTTTTCCATTGCGGCGGCAAAATTACTAATAAATATGTGAACCTCCAAAATTTTATTCACAAAAAAGTCCGCCACAAGCGCGGCGGACTTCTGTTACCCATATCTTTTACCGTGAATAATACTTATCAAAGTAGGCACGCTTGCCTTTTTCAAAAACACTATGTTAACCTAAATCACTATGATACGAATATTATTAATGTATGCTAATCTTCAATGTTCAATCTTCAATCTTCAATCTTCAATGTTCAATCTTCAATGTTCAATTTCTCCTGCCGCCACGGCGCCCGCCTTCCTTCATACGTTTCTCTTGGTCGGCCTTGTAGGCTTTAAACTGGTCGGCGGTCATGATGGCCTGCAATTCGGTGTCGTATTTTTTCATGGCCTCCTGACGCTTCTGGCGCTGAGCTTTCATCTGCTCCCTCATCTCTTCGGTCATCTCAGGACGGTTGCCCTTTTGCTTGCCATCGGTCTGAGGCTGCTGGGCAGTGGTGTTGTCGTCAGGACGAGGACGTGCTCCGCCGTTGCCGCGAGGCCCGCGGCCGCCTGGGCCACGCATGCCGGGCCCCATCACATCGGCAAACTTGGTGTTGAGTTCTAAGAGCTTGGCTGCCTGCTGTTCGTTGAGTCCATATTTCTTGACTGTTTCATTGGTGCGATTCTTGATCATCTCAGTCTTATTCATCTTCCGACGATTGGCTTCGCCTTTTTGATTGTCACCCTGAGCCATTGCGGCTGTCATTGTCATCATGGCTACAAGAGCCAATACCATTTTTTTCATTTTTCTTTCAGATTTTAATAGTTATACTTTCAGTCGTTTTTCTCTGTCAGTAGCCGCTCAGCCCCGGGTTGCCTTGCTGGCTAAAACTATTAATCTGACGCAAAAGTACGGAAAAAGTTTAATTACTGAAAGTTTTTTTTAGTATTATTCGGCCAAATCATGTTTTTTTCGTACCTTTGGCGGCACTTTAAGTTTTTTTAATTCATAGTATGAGAAATATTGACAAAAGATGGTTGGTGATATCTGTCCTCTTGCGTCCAATGTCTACCGTTGGCGGTTGTCTGCTGGGCGTCCTTTGTTGTGCGTCAGCACTAGGCTGCTCAGGCTGTCACCATCAGGAACAGCCAGCAGAGGCTAACTACCAAGCCATTGACAGCGTGCCGCTGCTCATCATGCAGATACAGAAATGTTCGCGGCTCTATACCACGGAGTATCACCTGCATAAGATTATCACCCATGACGACGTGGTGAAGCTGCAGGGCAGTTTCCTCAAGCAGAACATCGACGTGAAGCTGCCCTTGGGCGACCGCAAGGTAGCTATACCCATGGACGCTACGCTGAAGGGCTATATCGACTTCAGCACCTTCTCTGAGAAGAATGTGGAGCGCCAGGGCGAAAAGATTACCATCATCCTGCCCGACCCGAAGGTGGAGCTGACGAGTACGAAGATCAACCAAGAGGAAATCCGTTCCTACGTAGGCTTGGTGCGTGCCGGTTTCAGTGATGCTGAGCTGTCACGCTATGAGCAGCAGGGGCGCGAGGCCATTATCAACGCCATCCCGCGCCTGGGCATCGCCGACAGGGCCCGCGAGAGCGCCGCCCGTGCCCTCGTGCCTATGCTCACGCAGATGGGCTTCCGCGAGGAGAACATCACCATCGCCTTCCGCCGCGAGTTTAAGCCCTACGACATCCGGCGCTATCTGGAGATGTAAATATGGAAGATTGAGGATTGAAGATTGAGAATTGAAGATGGAACAGAAACATACAGACAGACTAAAGACGGTCGTGCGCGTGCTGGCGCTCGTGCTGGCTATCATTGTGGTGTGGTGGCTGCTGTTTGCCGAGAAAGACAATCACGTGGCCGTGAACGTTGACGACGGCATCAACATCACGCCCGAACAGATAGAGAGCATCAGGAGCATCGGCCAGTGGGAGTTTCTCAGCGTCAGCACCGAGGAGCTTGTCGACACCACCCGCCGCCGACTGCTGCGCGACGACCAGCTGGTGCGCATCTACTACGGCACGCTGCGCTTAGGCGTAGACCTCAGCGACATCCGCGGCGACTGGATACAGACCCGCGGCGACTCCCTCGTGGCCATGCTGCCAAAGGTGAAGCTGCTCGACGAGAACTTCATCGACGAGGCACGCACCAAGGCATTCTACGAGTCGGGCTCCTGGACGCCCCGCGACCGTGAGCTGCTCTATCAGAAGGCGCGCCGCCAGATGCTCCGCCACGCGCTGACGCCGCAGAACCTACAGAGCGCACAAGACAACGCCGACCTGCAGTTCCGCCAGCTCTTCCGCTCCATGGGCTACAGCAACATCGTCATAAGGTTTGAAAATTGAGGTTCTACGAGATATTGTATGGGTCGTACATTCTATCTGTTTTACAAAAAACTATTCATCCACACGAAATCTTGCAGAACCAAAATTGGAGATTGAGAATTGAGGTTTGAGAATTGGAGATTGAGAATGACTGCTGAGTTTATTATTTATTATTTTTCATTTATCATTTAGCGCAGTACATGAACGACATACTGACAGAGATTAGCGGCCTGCTCTGGGGCTGGCCCATGATGATATTATTATTAGGTACGCACGTGTACCTTACTTTTTGTTTGCGCTTTCCCCAGCGCCACATCTTTAAGGCCATCCGGCTCTCGGTGAAACCCGATGCTGGCGCCACTGGCGACGTGTCGCAGTTTGCATCCTTGGCCACTGCCCTGGCTGCCACCATCGGCACGGGCAACATCATCGGCGTGGCCACGGCCATCGCTCTCGGCGGCCCCGGTGCCGTGCTCTGGTGCTGGCTCACTGGCGTCTTCGGCATCGCCACGAAGTATGCTGAGGGCCTGCTGGCTATCAAGTACCGCGTGAAGACCGCCGACGGGCGCATGCTCGGCGGACCCATGTATGCCCTGGAGCGCGGCTTAGGGTGGCGCTGGATGGGCGTGCTCTTCGCCTTCTTCACGGCCTGCGCCGCCTTCGGCCTGGGCAACACCGTTCAGGCCAACGCCATTGCCACCGTCGCCTACGAGTCTTACGGCATCAACCCTGCCCTCACGGGTGGGCTGGTGTGTGTGCTGGCCGGTGCCGTCATCCTTGGCGGCGTCAAGATCATAGCCCGGGTGTGCAGCCTGCTGGTGCCCTTCATGGCGCTGTTCTATGTCGTGGGCTGCCTGTATATCCTCTGCGTCAACGCCTCCTTCCTTTGGCCGGCCCTGAAGCTCATCGTCTTCTCCGCCTTCTCGCCGCAGGCTGCCGGCGGCGGCTTCGTGGGCACCACCGTCATGATGGCCGCCCGCTACGGCATTGCCCGCGGACTGTTCTCCAACGAGTCGGGCATGGGCTCGGCACCCATCGTGGCTGCCGCCGCGCAGACGCGCAACCCCGTGCGCCAGGCCCTCGTCTCCAGCAGCGGCACCTTTTGGGACACCGTCGTTATCTGTGCCCTCACCGGTCTCGTCATTGTCAGCAGTGTGCTGGCCTATCCTGACATCACCTTCGACAACGGCGCCACGCTGACGAAGGTGGCTTTCTCGAAGATTCCCCTCGTGGGCACGCCGCTGCTTACCTTCGGACTGCTCACCTTTGCCTTCAGCACCATTCTCGGCTGGTGTTACTATGGTGAGCGCGCAGTAGAGTACCTGCGCGGCCGCCGGTGGGTGATGGCTTACCGCATAGCCTTCGTCATTGCCATCTTCCTGGGCAGCATCGTCGAGCTGAGTGTGGTTTGGAACCTTGCCGACATCATGAACGCGCTGATGGCTATTCCCAACCTGCTCTCGCTGCTGCTGCTCAGTGGCATTATCGTCCACGAAACGCGCAAATACCTCTGGCGCAACCGCCTGGACCGCCAGATGTAGCAGTGACAACGCGGATGCTTGTAACTTCCTGCGGTTTCT
>CAMHKU010000034.1 GCA_946185805.1 uncultured Prevotellaceae bacterium
TTATAATTAATATATATAATATATAATTTTATTATAACTTATTCTTCATCACCCCTAACCCTCAACGACGCTTAATGTTAAATGTAATATGTAACATTTCTCGCTACTTTTTTGTTGTCATGTCACTCTCCGCAGTGCTATTGGCCTACTATTCAAACAACACCCTCCAGAATCGGGAAATTGATAAACATTCCTAAATGTTAGGCTTAAAAGCACGGGAAGTTGGCAGATTGTTGTACCTTTGCTCCGTTTTATGATGGCAAAGAAAAAACAATAGTAGCACCCGATGTTGACAGAAAAGACAATGGAAAGGCTGCGCATTCTCGCAGAGTCGGCGAAGTACGACGTGTCGTGCTCCTCCAGCGGCACCGTGCGCAAAGGCAAGCAGGGCATGGTGGGCAACACCGTGGGCGGCGTGGGCATCTGCCACTCGTTTGCCGACGACGGGCGCTGCATATCGCTGCTGAAGGTGATGCTCACTAACCACTGCCGCTACGACTGCGCCTACTGCGTGAACCGCCGCTCCAACGATATTCCGAGGGCCACGCTCAGCGTTTCGGAACTGGAGGAAATCGTGATGGAGTTCTATCGGCGCAACTACATCGAAGGACTGTTCCTGTCGAGCGGCGTGGTGCGCACGCCCGACTACACGATGGAGCGACTGGTGGCCATCGTGCGCGACCTCAGGACGGTGCACCGCTTCAACGGCTACATCCACTTGAAGACCATACCCGGAGCCTCGCAGGAGATGCTGACAGAGGCCGGACGCTATGCCGACCGCATGAGCATCAACATCGAAATACCGAAGGAAGAGTCGCTCAAACTCTTAGCACCCGAGAAAGACCACCAGAGCGTATTCCTGCCCATGAAGCAGATTCAGCAGGGGGTGCTGGAGAACAAGGAAGACCGGAAGAAATATCGCCACGCCCCGCGCTTCGTGCCTGCCGGACAGTCGACGCAGATGATTGTCGGCGCCACGCAGGAAACCGACCTCGACATCCTGCGCATGTCGTCGGCCATGTATCAGCAGCCCACCATGCGGCGCGTCTATTACAGCGGCTACATCAGCGTGAACACCTACGACCAGCGACTGCCCATTCTGAAGCAGCCGCCACTGGTGCGCGAAAACCGCCTCTACCAGGCTGACTGGCTCTTGCGCTTCTATCATTTCGACGTGGACGAGATTGTAGACGACGCCCACTCTCACCTCGACCTGGAGGTAGACCCGAAACTCGGATGGGCGCTGCGCCATCCGGAATACTTCCCCGTCGACATCAACAGCGACGACTACGAGCGCATCCTACGCGTGCCAGGCATCGGTGTGCGCTCTGCCGTGCTCATCGTCAACTCGCGCCGCTTCAACCGCATTACGTCGTACCACCTGAAGAAGATGGGCGTGGTGATGAAGAAAGCAAAATATTTCATCACCTGCGGCGAACTGACCAGCAACTTCTCACAGCCCATCGTGGGCATCAACGAGCTGCACCCCGAGCGTCTGCGCCCCCTGTTGCTCTCCAAGGCACAGCAGAAGCGGGCGGCAGCAGAACAGCAGTTGACGCTGGAGTTTAGTGAAGAGTGAAGAATGAAGAGTGAAGAATGAAGAATTTGCTACCGCACGATGACGACCTATATCTTCGACAATACCCTTGACGGACTGCTGACGGCAGTGTTCGACAGTTTCGCCTTGCGCCAGCAGCCGCAACTGTTGGCAGAGGGCGAGCAGCTGCCGCTCTTTGCCGACGAGCCTCACCGCGTGGCGGCCGACGAAGTGAAGGCCGCCCGCGTCTGGAAAGGTCTTGAGAAACACCTGTCGCGTGAAGCCCTGCGCATCATCAGCATCAGCTGGATGTCGGAGGAACGGGCACTCAACCAACCGCTGTTCAACTATATCTGTAAGGTGTTCCACACAGGAAAGGACATCTCCCACAACGCCTCCGACCCTGACGTGCTAGCCGTGCGCAACACCTGCCGCCGCGTGTTGCACGAAGAGCAGCGCATGAAGCAGTTCATACGCTTTCAGAAAGCAAAAGACGGCACCTACCTCGCCGTCGTCTCACCCGACCACAACGTGCTGCCGCTCATCATCGACCACTTCCAGGATCGCTTCAACGACCAGGCGTGGCTCATCTACGACGCCCGCAGACACTATGGCTACTACTATGGCAGTCCCTCGCCCGCCCAGCCCGACGCATCGCTCCCTTCTGCTAACAAAGGCATGGGCGATGTCGTCCGCATCACTTTCGAGGACGAAGCCTCCCTACCCTTCAATCTCACCAACGGCAAGCTCGATGCCTCTGTGCTCAGCACCGACGACCAACTGTTTCAAGACCTCTGGCGCACCTACTTCAAGGCCATCTGTATCCGTGAGCGCATCAATCCCAGAAAACAGCTCAACGACATGCCCCGCCGCTACTGGCGCTATATGACGGAGAAAAACTTCACTCGGCAGTAAATCTTGAGTGTCGCCTTGTCGGGCAGCAGTAGCATGTAGGTGGAGATGAATAGTTGGTTGTCCATGTCGGCAATGGCATATTCCAGATACGAAATTTTGCTTCGTTTTATTATGGCAAAGAAAAATTGTCGGCACTGTCAGAAATCAGTGGTGGCGGCTATCTTGTCGGCATTCATGCTGCGGGCACTGGCATCGAAGATTTCCTTGTAGAGGCCTCCCTGGCGATAGACATCGTCGGGAGTGCCCTGCTGCACCACACGCCCTTGCTGCAGTACGTAGATGTAGTCGGCATCGATAATCTGTCCGATGTTGTGTGAGATGATGATTACCGTGCGGCCGCGCTTGATGGCGTCGATAGAGGCCTTGATCTGCTCCGTGGCGATGGCATCGAGACTGGCGGTGGGCTCGTCAAGGAATATAACAGGTGGATTTTTGATGAACATGCGTGCGATAGCGACGCGCTGCTGCTGGCCACCGCTGAGTTCGAGGGCGGAGGTCTCAAAGCCGTGGGGCAACTGCATCACTTGGTCGTAGATGTAGGCCTGCCGGGCAGCACGTACCACATCCTCATGGGTGGCCTCTGGACAGCCGTAGCGGATGTTCTCCTCGATGGAGCCGTCGAAGATGTGGTTTTTCTGCAGCACCAGTCCCACATTGTCGCGCAGCCACCGGGTGTCCCACTCCGCGAGGTCATGGCCGTCGAGGCGGATGCCGCCCTGCTCGGGCTGGTAGAACTTGTCGAGCAGATTGACGATGGTGCTCTTGCCTGCACCGCTGAGACCGACAAGGGCCGTTATCTGTCCGCTTCGGATATGCATCGACACGTCGGTGAGTGCTTGCGTGCCGTTGGGATAGGCGAAATTGACATGCTGCAGGTCAAAGTCGCCCTTTACCGTCTGCGGGTGATACTTGCCCGTGGCCTCCACCTCGTCGTCGGCTTTCAGGATACCGAAGAAGCCCTCGGCATAGATGAGGGCATCGTTCATGTCGTCATAGATGCGGTGCAACTGCCGGATGGGCGCGCTGACATTGGCAAAGAGCATCACGTGGTACATAATCTTTCCTATGGTCATGCCGGGATAGTCGATGAGCACGAGATAGGCCGTGAGAATGATGATGAGCACCGTGCCTATCTGTTCGAGAAAACTCTTCAGACCGTTGAAGAGATAGGCCTGCTTACGAGTGTTCAACTGCAGGTCGGTCATTGAGTGCTGGATGGCTGCCTGCCGCCCCGCCTCTATCTGCTCTCGGTTGAACGACTTGATGACGGTGATGCTCTCCAGAATGTTGAGGATGCCCTGGCTGACGGCCTGGTGGCCACCGAAGATACCCCGACGGCCACCCTTCATCCGCGAGGCCTGAATGTAGGTCACCCAGAAGTAGAGGGGCACGATGCACAGGGCCACGAGCCCCACATAGACATTGGCGGCGAACATCAGGCCAAGGGCGAGGATGGCGCTTGTGAAGAGGGGTAGTATTTCGATGAAGAAGTTGTTCACCGTGTTGCTCATGCTCATGATGCCCCGGTCTATGCGCGACTGCAACTTGCCCGTCTCGTTGCCTTCGCTGGCGAAGAAGGCCATGCGGAAGGAGAGGATGCGGTCAACCACACGCAGCGACATGTCCCGGCTCACGAGGATACGCATCCGCTCGCCGTAGTAGCGCTGGAAGAAGGTGACGAGGGCGCCCACCACCTCCTTGCCCAGCAGAACCGCGGTGATGGCCGTGAGAATCCTGGCGGCCTGGCCCCACTGAAATCCGCCGGGCTGCTGCAGCAGAGCATTGATGGCATCGACGGCCCGGTCGAGCACGACAGCGTTGACCTGTGCCATCAGCGAACCGATGAGCGTCAGCACGAGCGTTACGACAATCAGCCACCGATAGGGCAATACGAAGGGCAGGATGTTCTTGAGCAACTGCCAGATGTTCATCTTCATGATTTTATCCTATAAGCTGTGGCAGGAAGCAGCTGATGACCAGCACCACGATGCCGCAGATGAGCACGCCGATGGTCTTCGACGAGCATCCCTTCCACTCCTTGAGGATGATGCCCCAGACATTGGAGAACACCACGTTCAGGGCCATGAGAATGCAGAACGAGAGCGTCATCAGCGTAGGCGACGAGGTGAGGAATCCCTTGCCCAGAGCCAGTCCGAAGAACTGCGAGTACCACAGTGCGCCGGCCAGCAGGCAGAACAGCAGGTTGTTGCCCCAGACGGCGGTCTTCTTATAGTCGCCCCATGTGCCGTTGACCTGATTCTGATAGAAGCAGTAGACCATGTTGGTGAGGAATCCGCCGAAGGTGACGAGGAGTGTGGCGGGCAGCGTGCGGAACATGGGGTCGGTGAGCTCGCCGAAGTTGATGTCCTTGCCAAACTCCAGTCCCACGTTGAAGCATCCGCTCATGAAGCCTGCCAGCAGGGCGATGGCCAGGCCCTTGGGGAAGTTGAAGTCTTTGACGGCGGCCTTCTTCTCCTCCTCCGACAGCGAGGCGGCTTTCATGCTGCCGGCCACGCCGATGATGGCGATGCCCAGGAGCGTGACCACCACGCCGAGGATGACGGCAAAGGTGAGCGACTCCAGGGCGTTGAGCTCAGGGAAGAAGATGTTGAGCAGCACGGGGCCCATGATGGTGCCCAGTCCGGCGCAGGTGCCCAGGGCTATCGACTGTCCCAGAGCGACGCCGAGATAGCGCATGGAGAGTCCGAAGGTGAGGCCTCCGACGCCCCAGAGCACGCCGAAGAGGATGGTCATCCACACGTTGAACGACGGGGCCTGGGCAAAGAGTCCGAAGAGCGACTGCCCCTCGGGCACGGCCAGCAGGGCACCGAGGAACGGCAGCACCAGCCAGGCGAAGACACCCTGGACAATCCAGTAACTCTCCCACGACCAGTCTTTGATTTTGTTGATGGGCACGTAGCACGACGACTGACAGAAAGCGCCGACGGCAATGATTAGAAGTCCGATAATGATTTCCATGTTGCTTTAGTTTATTGATTAGTATTGTTAAAATGCTTTTGATGGCGCAAAGATACGAAGAATCGGTGACATGACAAAGCGTTTTTAAAAGTTTTGCTTTGTTGTTTGATTTTTTGTTAGTAACTTTGCACCGTCAAAGTGGAGCGCGGACTCCCGCTGCCAACGCAGGTTACCGCCCTCAATGCGGGCGCCCGCGCGCCGCTGACATTAACCATCAAACCTGGACAATAGTTTATGCGAAATATCAAATGGCTTGTGCTGGTGGCCGTAGTATTGGTCATTGTAAGTTGCGGTAAAAAGCGGTTGTCGCCCCGTGTGCAAGTGGAGAGCGACAGCCTGATAGCAGTTGCCGAGGGTGCTCATGATCCGCAGCGCATGCTCGCGCTCATTGACAGCCTGGAGAAGGTGGGCGACGTGTCGCCGGTGGAGGCGGCCTATCGGCGGGCGGTCGTCTGCTACGATCAGGAGCAGTTCCGTCAGGAGGAGGCTTACTACAGAACGGTCGTTGCTGCTGACATCAAGACCGAGAGCGACCAGCGGTTTTACTACAATTCGGTAACCAACCTGACGGCGCGTCTGCTGTCGAAAGGCGACTATGAGGGCGCTTTGCGCACCACGCTCTCGGCGCTGAAGAAGATGGAAGACAGCCATGTGACGTCGCCTCACATCTATGCAGGGCTGTACAACTCCGTCGGCAACTGCCACCTGAACCTGGAGCAGCAGGCCGAGGCAGCGGCTAATTACGCCAAGGCTTATGCCTATTACCAGCAGGACGTGGCCGCCGATACGACATCGTCGGCACTGCGGTCGGCTATTGTCGGAATGTGTAATACAGCTATTTATTATATCAACGCCAAATACTATGCCGAGTCGCTGCCCTGGCTCGACCGTATAGAGCAGATGCTGGCGGCTTATAACCAGAAAAGCCGGCACGACGAAGTGTTTGCCGGCGAGATTGGTGCCTGTCTGGACCTTTACCGCGCCACCGTCTATCAGGGGCTGGGGCGCACGGACGATGCCGCCGCCGCTTATCGCGAGTTTGAAAGTACTGACTATGCACAGTCGGACTTAGGACGCCTCGACGCCACCGACTATCTGGTAGAGGCCCGCCGCTACCGGGAGGCTGCCGACAAGTTGCAGCACCTGGACCGCCTGATGGGCGAGTGGGGCATGGACTATTCGCTGGAGAATATCCAGGGCTATCTGCTGCCAAAGTTCAGGGCCAATTTAGGTGCCGGCCGTCAGGACTCGGCGCTGGCCGTGGGTGCTCAGATCTGTCAGGTGCTCGACTCCGCCATCCGGTGGCAGAAGCGCAGCGATGCCGCCGAGTTGGCCACCATCTATGACACGCAGGAAAAAGAACGCACCATTGCCGCTCAGGAGGCGTCGCTCGGCCAGCAGCGGCTGATAGCCATTACCGCAGTGTCGGTGCTGGTGGTGCTGGCCTTGGCCCTGTTTATCTATTTCCGCCAGCGTGCCGCCCGCCAGCTGGCTGCCGAGCATGCCAAGTTGCTGGAGGCATACGCCGAGGTGGAGCGCAGTAACGCCCAGCTGGAGCGTAAGAACGAGGAACTGACCGTAGCCAACGCCCGTGCCGAGGAGTCGTCGAAGATGAAGACCAATTTTATCAAGCAGATTTCTCACGAGATACGTACGCCGCTGAACATACTTTCGGGCTTTACGCAGGTGCTCACCACGCCCGGCATGACCCTCGACGAGGCTATGCGCAGCGACATCAACCGGCAGGTGAAGGAGAATACCGACCGCATAACTGGCCTTGTCAACAAGATGCTGGAGTTGAGCGACGCCAGCAGCAGCGCGGTGATAGACCGCAGCGACTTGGTGACAGCGCAGCTGATAGCCCTGCAGGCCGTCGACGACAGTGGCGTAGAGCATCAGCGACACGTCAGCTTCACGATGGTGGCTGCCGACGATGTGGCAGCGTGCCCAGTGCATACTAATCAGCGGGTGGCCACGCGGGTGCTGGCACTGCTGCTTGACAATGCCTGTAAGTTTACGCGGCCGGCGGAGGCCTTCCATGGACAGGGAGCCGATGCTGATACACAGGCAAGTGTAGTCTTGCACCTGACAGACGACGGCCGCCGCTTGCTATTTGCCGTAGAGGATACGGGCAAAGGGGTGCCGCCAGAGGAGGCAGAGCATATCTTCGACGAGTTTGTGCAGTTAGACGAATACTACGACGGCACGGGCATCGGCTTGACGGTGGCCCGCAGCCTGGCACGGCGCCTCGGCGGCGACGTGTGGCTCGACACATCGTACACCGCCGGAGCGCGGTTTGTCATGGCGCTGCCTGTGGAAAAATAAAAAAACTAAGGCAAAAGGCCTTTTGTTTGGTTTTTTATTTGTAACTTTGCAGGCGAAATGCCGTTTCATGTGCCAATAAACATATTGGATTTCATCTTCAAGGGCATGCTCATAGGGATGATTGCATCGGCGCCGATGGGGCCGGTGGGCATTCTCTGTGTGCAGCGCACACTGAACAAGGGGCGCTGGTATGGCTTCGCCACGGGTATCGGCGCCGCCATCAGCGACATCCTCTACGCGGGCTTTGCGGGCTTCGGCATGTCGTTTGTCATGGACCTGATTAACAACGATCAGAACCGCTTCTACCTGCAGATTGTCGGCAGCCTGATGCTCTTAGGCTTCGGCTTCTATACCTACCGCAGCGACCCTACGACGAAGATGCACCAGTCGGGGCAGCAGAAAGGTACCCTCTGGTATAACACGTGGACGGCATTCCTCGTCACTTTTTCCAATCCGCTCATTATCTTCCTCTTCCTGGCCATGTATGCGCAATTCGCCTTCGTGCTGCCCAACCATCCGTTTGAGATGGTGGTGGGCTTCATGAGCATCGTCGGCGGCGCCCTGCTCTGGTGGTGGGGGCTGACGTGGCTGGTAGACAAAATCCGGGTGAAGTTTGACGAGAACGGCATCCGTATCATCAACCAGGTCATCGGCGTGCTCGTCATCATCGGCTCCATCATCATGCTCCTGGGCACTACGACTAACCTCATCAGATGGTGATGGGTGATGGGGGATGGGTGATGAGTGAAAAGTGAAGAGTGAAAAGTGAAGAGTGAAAAGTGAAGAGTGAAAAGTGAAGAGTGAAGAATTTGCTGCCGCCATTCCGTGGGGTCATAAATCGTAAATCGAAAATAAATCGTAAATCGAAAATAAATCGTAAATCGAAAATAAATAGTAAATCGAAAATAAATAGTAAATAGTAAATCTGTAAATAGTAAATCAAACAAGGGTGTTTATAGCTCAGGAATTACGTAAGAAGAATATCGCCGAATACCTGCTCTACATGTGGCAGGTGGAAGACACCATCCGTGCCTTCGGCTGTTCGCTGGGGCGCATCCGCCGCGAATATGTCGACCGCTTCGACTACAGCGACGAGCAGAAAGATGAAGAGGTCGACTGGTTTGGCAACCTTATACGCATGATGAATCAGGAGGGCTGTCGCGAGCACGGGCATCTGCAAATCAACAAGGTGACCATGCAGATGCTCGTTGAGCTGCACACGCAACTGCTGGAGTCTCCCAAGTTCCCGTTTTATAATGCGGCCTACTACAAGGTGCTGCCGTTCATCGTCGAGCTGCGCAACCGTGGTGCACGCTCTGCCGACAGCCGGCTGGCCGACACGGTGAAGCAAGAGAACGAGATTGAAACCTGCTTCAACTCGCTCTACGGCGTCATGTTGCTGCGGTTGCAGCATAAAGACATCTCGCCCGACACTCTGCATGCCGTGAAGGAGATTTCCAACTTTATAGGCATGCTGGCCGACTATTACAAGAAAGACAAGGAGGAAGGGCTGAAGTTTGATTGAGTAGCCCCCGCAAAAATAGTAAATAGTAAATGTCGTAAATAGTAAATATACAAGGTGAATATATTGATTACCGGCTGCAATGGCCAATTAGGCAGTGAAATGCAATTGCTGGAGAAGGATAATTGCCAGCATACCTATTATAATACAGACGTGCGCGCGATGGATACGGCCGACGGTCGGCCCCAGCAGTCACTCGACATTACCGACCGCGAGGCAGTGGCCCGCTTTGTAGATGAGCACCAGATTGACGGCATCGTCAACTGCGCCGCCTATACCGCCGTAGACAAGGCCGAGGCCAACGAGGAGACAGCGCGGCTGCTCAACACCGTGGCGCCGGGCTATCTGGCTGAGGCTGTCGACAGGCGTGGCGGATGGCTCATACAGATTAGTACCGACTACGTCTTCGACGGTACAAACCACACCCCCTATACGCCCAACGACCCCACCTGTCCCAACAGTGTCTACGGGCGCACCAAGCTGGCTGGCGAGGTGCAGGCCATGCAGGCCTGTCGGCGCACGATGATTATCCGCACGGCGTGGCTCTACAGCACCTTTGGCAACAACTTCGTCAAGACGATGCTGCGCTTAGGCCGTGAGAAGGCAGAGCTGGGCGTCATCTTCGACCAGATAGGCACACCCACCTACGCCCGCGACCTGGCTCTCTGCATCATGACTGCCATCAACGGCGGCATCATGCCCGGCATCTATCACTACAGCAACGAGGGCGTCATCTCGTGGTACGACTTCACCAAGGCCATCCACCGTCTGGCGGGCATCACCCAGTGCCACGTGCGTCCGCTGCACACCAGCGAGTATCCCACGCCGGCCGCCCGTCCCCATTACTCCGTGCTCGACAAAACCAAGATCAAGCAGGCCTACGGCATAGAGATTCCCTACTGGGAGGAAAGTCTTGCCGAATGTATCCGCCAGTTGCTTTGAACAAAGGTATTCTTTAATCGTCAAACATCGTTTATCAGTTATGAGAAAATATTTGGTTTCTCAATTGGTTCTTTTGTTGACGCTCCGTGCGTTGGCCGACCCGACATTTGTCACAAAGAATGTTCCCGTAAACCGCGGCGGGCATGACGGCGGTACTGTTGCATTACGCTTCTACGACGACAAGCCGGCGGTGCCTTACATCTCGGCGGCCGATTTCCAGCAACTCATGCTCCCTGGCACCACCATAGGCGTCAGCAAGAAGGGCGAGGGCGAGTACGTGCTCAAAGGCCCGTATGCCGAGGCCACGGTGAACACGGTTACCGAAGTGTTCAGCTCTGACGATTACATGGGGTTTACCAATCTCATGGGACAGTTGCAGGCGGGTATGGACAATGTCTATTACGACGGAGCACCCTTCGTGCGCTATCGTAGTCAGGAACTGACCCCCGCCTCGGTGCCGGTGGTATTTAGCTTCCAGAAGTATGGCATCGACCTGCGCGGCGACGACTCCGCCGTCTACTTCCCTCTGGCCACCATCAACGACCTCTACAGCGACCTCTATTACCACATTGCCGGTTATAATGGCGAGAAAGTCATCGTTGTCACCGACAACCAGCAGTCCGACCTTGCCAAGTTGGAGCCGAAGCAAACGTTACGCGTGCTCACGGCAGAGAGCCGCAGTGCCGACATGGCCGCCTTCAGTTATGGCCAGCTGTGCTTCGTCGTCGACCATTTCTATGGCATGCCGGGACGCTCGCCTCTGGAGCAGGCCATCCGCAAAGACGGACTGGACAAGGCCCTCGACAGCGCCGAGAATGGTGCCACCATCAAGAAGCTGCTGAAGAGCACCGACATGAAGGAATATGTCTTCGGCATGAATTGCCTGCAGATGCTGCTCGACGACGGAGGACATACCGTGCTGATGCCCGATTTATTAATATACACCAAGCTCGAAGAAGAGGAGGGGCAGGGTGGCTTGGCGTGGCTTGGCGCTGTCAACAAAATGAGGAACAGCTATCCCGAACTGGCCGGAAAGTTGTTACAATATGCCCAGTCGATGGGAAGTCCGAATAAAGAAATCATCGAATTACTTCGTCCCACCAAAGACACGTATTGGAAGCAAGGCGACACGGCCTATCTGCTGCTCAACAGTTTCGGCATGACCAACGATGCTGCATGGAAAGCCTACTACGACGGCGGCTGCAAGGGCACCACACCGGCCGTCAATAAGAATTTCCTGGGCGACCTGAGCGTCGTGCTCGACGCCCTGAAGCGGGCCAGTGACGACCCGGAGGTGAAAAACTTTGTCGTCGACCTGTCGACCAACGGCGGCGGCTCGCTCGACGTGGTCATGGCCATGACGGCACTCATGGGCGGCCAGAGCCACTTCTACAGCGAGAACGTGCTGACCGGCCAGCGGCAGATAATCTATTATGACGTGGACTGTAACTTCGACGGCAAGTTCGACGAGAAGGACAAGGCGGTGAAGTACGACCTCAACTTTGCCGTGCTCACCTCCGACATCGCCTTCTCTTGCGGCAACCTCTTCCCCTCGCTGATGAAGGACATGGGCTACCCCATCATCGGCGAAAAGAGTGGCGGCGGTGCTTGCGCCGTGCAGAACTTCATCACGGGCGAGGGCCTGCAGTATCAGCTGTCATCGTCGCGTGCCCGCCTGACTAACAACAAGTGGCAGAACATCGACGGAGGCGTGGAGCCTACTCACGTCATCGACACCAAAAGCCAAGGCTACACAGGATTCTACGACGTGGCCGCCATCAGCAAGATTATCAATGGCGGCAGCAGCGCCGATGGCGACATGGCCACCGTCAGTGCCAAGGGCCTGTACGCCGAAAGCGACCTGACACTCGATGTGACGAAGACCGCCGACGGCAGCATCAAGCTCTACGACTCAAAGCGCAACATCTATACCGTCAACGCAGCCAAGATACCCGAGGTGGCAAATGATGCTGAGGCTAACGCTATTGTCAACGACCCACAGAAACTCACAGCCGCGCTCCAGGGCGCCGTCAGCACCTACGCACGCGGCGGACAGCTTACGGGCTATATCCTGAAGAGCATACGCATTGACGAGATGACAAGCCCGACAACCGGGCAGAGCCTGATGCCGACAGCCGATGCGCCGCTGGCCTCACTGGGAGTGGTCATGATGTATAAAGGCACGCAGACCGTCCACCTGTGGGACTACGTGACTGCGGGCGTGACAGGCTCGCCCATAGCCTTAGACAACCTGGAGGCCCAGAAGCGCATGATTCCCAGCGACGGCGTGCTGCTGACGATTGCTGCAGGCCGTCAGGCCGACGGCAGCGACCAGCAAGTATTCATGCTGGAGTTGACGCCCGACGGCAGCGGTACCTTCGCCTTCGACCAGGGCGGCATCAAGGGTGAGGTCACCTACGAGACTGCCGGCAGCTATATGGCAGACATTCACTGGGGCATGGCCCGCACTTACGACTTCTACAAGAACGTGCTGGGCCGCAAAAGCTACGACGCTGCCGGCGCGCCCATCTACAATGTAGCCTTTCCGAGCGGCGTGGGTATGGACTTACCGGCGGCAGAGATGGCGCAGGACGGTTTTCTCCAGTCGCACGGCGCATTCAGAGCCCCGTTCGGAGAAGCTGTGGGTATCATCAGACCGCAGAGCGGACAGTTTGGTGCTGAAGCTATGTCCTCGTATGCCGTTAAGCTGATGGCCTACGGCACGGGCGGCATCAGCAATATGGAGCGTTTCGCCGTTTGTCCGGCAGGAGAACTTTCGGTGTTGTGTCATGAGTTTACGCACCTTATCACCAAGAGCACGGCGCAACTGTCCAGCGGCAACAACGAAGGCGGCGCACTCAACGAGTCGTTCTCCGACATCATGGCTATCAGCCTGATGAAGAACGCCGACTACGGCAACGGCCCAGAGACCCCGTGGGTGATCGGCGGCAATGGCCTGATAGTAGGGAAGAGCAACATGCGTAATATGGCTGACCCCAAGCACAGCAGAGACGGCGACAGCCCGGCTCCCGACACGTATAAGGGCCAGTACTGGAACAATAGGGACAAGTACACCATGAGTGCTGTACAGAGCTATTTCTACTACCTGCTCTGCGACGGCGGCAAGGGTACCAACGATAACGGCACCGGCTACGACGTAACCGGCATCGGCATGGAGAAGGGCACAAAGATTGCCTATCTGACGCTGACAAAATACTGCTCGCCGCAGTCGGACTACTCCAACATCCGCGAAAGCTGGCTGAAAGCCGCACAGGAACTCTATGGCGAGAATGGCGCCGAGGCGCAAGCCGTGGCCAATGCCTGGACAGCGGTGGGCATCAGTGGCAGCAACCCCTCCGGCATTGACACGCTGTGTGCCGATGACCCGCAAGGCGGGCTGTCCTCTGCCTGGTTCACCCTCGACGGCCGTCGTCTTGACGCCAAGCCCGTCCGTAAGGGTGTGTATCTACATCGTGGCAAGAAGATTGTAAGATAACAAAAGGTTCGGCAAGATTCTCAACCCTCCTTAGGCAGTTCAACAACAAAGCGGCAACCGTCGTGATAGTCGGGGTCGAGTGCCAGTCTGCCGCCAAGGTTCTTGATATGTCTCATGGCTAAGGGCAGTCCTAAGCCGAGACCCTCGGTGAGGTCGTCAACCTTGAGGAACGGTACGAACACCTGCTCCCGAAACTCGTCGGTAATCCCTTTGCCCGTATCGGTAATAGTGTAGCGTACCGTCGATGGCGTTTCCTCCAGTAGCAGGGTGATATGCTGGCCGTCAGAGTATTTGGCGGCGTTGTAAAGAATCTCTCGCAGGCTTCGCATCAGGTACAGTTCATTGCTGTGGATGGTAAAGGTGTCGGGTAGCGACGTCTTGAAGTCTATGTGAAGGTTGGGAAAGTGCTCGTAGGTAAAGCTGATGCTCTGACGGGCCACCTCGTTGCACGCCACCACGTCGTGGCTCTTGCTGCTCAGCTCCTCAGAGAGTCCGGAGTCTGAGCTGTCGTAGAGCATGAGGATCATGCGGTTGAGCGTCATGGCGTTGTGCTTCATCATCTCCATCACGTTTCTTACATCGTCGGCCGTCATGTCGCGGGCATTGTCGCGCAGCACCTGCGAAAATCCCATGATGATGTTCAGCGGCGTGCGTATCTGGTGGGTCATGTTCTGAATGAAGGCTGCTTTCTGCTTGTTGGCCTCTTCGGCTTTCTCGTTGGCAAGGGCCAGTTCTCTGTTGCGGCGCTCCATTTCAGCGTTTATTTGCTCAATGTCGGAAATGTGGCGGTCGATAGACTCCTGCATCGTGGCAAAGCTGTTCTGCAGCCGTCCTACGGCATCGGCACGCTTGGTGTGGGGTATGCGCTCATCGTAGCATCCGGAGGTAATGACCTGTGACTGTTGTAGTAGCTTGTTGATAGGTCTAATGGCATGTGAAACGATGCGACCGCTGAACAGCAAGATGAGCAGCAAACCGGCAATAGTCAGCGGAATGATGACTTGTGTCAGCCTGTTGAAGCTTTTCAGTACATCGCCCTCAGGACAAACAAGTGCCAGGCTCCAGGGGGTGTCGGACACGGGTTTGTAGCATACGAAGCAGGGCTGGCCGTCAATCTCTATCTCTGCCACTCCCTCGTGCCCCGTGGTCATCTCATGGCCAAGGGCTATGAGCTCCGGGTTACGCCGTTTGTGCTCACTGCCGAAGATGGTGTGGTTGACCAGCAGTGTCGTGTCAGGATGCACAAAATAGTGGCCGTCCTGACCAATCATCACGAAGTAGGCGTTAGGGTAGGGCTTCTCGCTGTTGATGATATTGGAAAGACTGCTCAGTGACAGGTCGGTAGTCATCACGCCAACAAAGTGGTGGCTCTTGTCGTATAGCGGCTTACAGTAGGAGGCTATCAGTTCTGTTGCCGAGAGTGTGCCCTCGTTGTAATCGTTGAAAGGGTCGGTCCAGCAGGCCTTCTCCTGACGGCGGGGCAAGGCATACCATACCTTGCTGAAATAATCATAAGGCGCCTCGCGCACGGTGGTAATACTGTCGCCATGGCGGATAGTATAAGCCGAGAAGTAGCGGCCATACTGCGGAAAGACGTTGGGTTCCGTGGTGATGGAGCATCCGCTGACGTTGGGATTGAGCATCACGATGCGTGCCGTGAAGCCCAGCAGCGAGTCGGGCTGGAAGCGCTCCATAATCAGCCATTCGTAGTTGTCGGCAGCCGTGGCCACCGTTTCCAAAGCCGTATTCACACGTTGCAGCGTGGCATTGAGCATGCTGGCGGCATGAGCCTTTGACTCTTCCTTAATCTGATGTCGCGACTGTATGAAAATCAGTCCCATGGTTATCACAAAGATGGGCATGGCCAGCAGCACGATGCTGAAGCTGAGCTTCAGTGATAACGACCGGCGGAAGATGCGGGTGATGCTTGTCATTTCATCGACAGGTTTAGCAGGTTGTTGAGCGCCTCGGTAATGGTTTTGCTCTCATTGCCGATAGTGTCTACCTCGCGGTTAAAGTCTTCCTGTGTGGCGGCGAGGCTCATCTTGTCGATGCTCTTGCCGATATTGCTCACAGGCGTAATCATCTGGTTGGTCATATTGTGGAGGAATGCCGTCTTCATGCGGTCGGCATCCTTGGCCTGGCGGTTAGCCTCGTCAAGCACCTCGCCGCGCTCTCGTAAACTGGTGGTCAGATGCTGCAAATCGCCCATGTGCTTTGCCAGGGCTTTCTGCATCTGCTTGAAATGTTGCTGCAGGCTGCCCATCTCGTCGCCAAGGTTGCTGGCGGGTATGGTGTCGTTGTAGTGCCCTTCGGCTATGCGCTGCATCTGCAGGGTCAATACTCGCAGCGGCAGCAGTTGCCGGTGGGTGATAAACTTGCAGAGTAGCAGCAACAGCAGCAGGCTGACAACGGCAATAGCCACTACAGCATAGACCATGTGGAAGAAGCTGCTGAAGATGTCGCTCTTGGGATAGATCAAGCCGACACTCCACCCCAATTTCTGCTGAATACGGATAGGGGCAGAGGCGCGTTGAAAAGGCTTGTAGAAAATGTAGCTCTCGGTGTCGTTGATACGTATTTTCTTGTAGCCGCTCTTGCCGTCAATCATGGCCTCTGCCGCTTCATAGATGGTGTGGTTGGTATGCTGCCGGCTCAGTGAGAATACGCTGTGGTGCGACAGCTTGTCGCTGTCAGGGTGAACGATATATGAGCCGTCGCTGCCTAACAATACGGCATAGGAGTGAGGCGAGGGCTTGGCGGCCTGGACAATCTCGGAAAACAGCAGTAGCGACAGGTCGACGGCCATCACGCCAATCACCTTTCTGCTATGGTCGTAGATGGGCAGGCTGAAGGTGATGATAGCCTCGTGCTCGGTATCGCCGTTCTTCAGGGGGTTAGTCCAGCAGGGGCGTCCCGAATCTACCGGCACCCTGTACCACGACTGCTCGGTATAGGGGCTGGTGCCAAAGGTGTGGGCTTCTATGATAGGGGCATCGGCATCGGCGTTACCCTTGGAGGTGTCGCGATGGCAGTAGGTCATAAATAGCTTGCCGCGGTCTTTGTAATAATTGGGCTCAAAGGCAATGGCTGCCCCCGTGATGTAGCGATTGGTCTCTACCAGATGGCGGCTGTAGGCCGACATCCTCTGCGGGTCGTTCAGGTGTGAGAGCAGGTCCCAGTAGATGTTGCCGGCTGTCTGCTCAACGTTCAGCAGGATGTTGTCAACATGTTGTACGGTGGCATCTAAGGTTTGCTGAGCCTTCTGAGTAGCTTTACCTTTGACGGCCATCCACGAAAATTGTAACATCACCACCAGTGCTGCAGTTAACAGCACTGCTATCGCACAGACAACCATCAGACTGATGCGGAGCGACAGTGTTTTTGCTACAAATCGGCTAAGTCTCGTCATTCAGGCTGCAAATATAATAATAAGTTGTTGAAACCGCAAATATATTTGCTATTTTCAGGCAGAAATTACTACAAACAATTTACTTTTAGCTTTTTCTTTCTAATGAATTTGGCTTTTCGCTCACTTTTTCGTACCTTTGCAGCCCATAAAACGAAGAATAATGCTTAGAAACATTTTGCTTTACATGACGATGGCAGTCTTGGCCTTGACCCAGCAGGGCTGCTCCAGCGACGATGACACGTTTTCTGCTCGTCAGGGTGAACACACCATATTAATTTATATGGCAGCCGAGAACAACCTGACTTCAGACGTGATGAGAAACCTGCAGGAGCTGAAGGAAGGCACGCGGCAGTTGTCAGACAATAATAATGTGGTGATATATGTCGACCGCAGCTCCAGTAAGGAACTGCCCTGGATGGCTCGTGTCTCACGCGGACAGATTACCGACTCGGTGAGCCTGAAGGACATGGGTATCAGCGACAAGGACGAGCTGACGAGCGACCCCCATGTGTTTGAAGATGTCATCAGGTATGCCTTCCAGCGCTATCCGGCAACAAAAGACTATGGTCTGTTGCTGTGGGGACACTCTACCGGATGGATTCTGGAAGACGACATACCTTACACCCGCGGCTTCGGCGTTGACAACGGGCGCAACGATGTGAATAGCGCGCAGGGCAAGTGGCTCAATGTGACAACGATGGCCAGGGTGCTGAAAAAACTGCCGCACCTGAAGTTCATCTTTGCCGACTGCTGCAACTTTATGTGTCTGGAGTCTATATATGAGCTGCGCCAGGTGGCCGACTATATCATAGGCTCGCCGGCAGAGATTCCGGAAATAGGGGCACCTTATAATACCGTTGTTCCCGCTCTGCTTAGCAGTAGTGATAATTTTGCTGTGCAGTCGGCCGACATGTGTTTTGAGAGAAAGGTGAAGGGCCTTGAGCTGCCGTTGGCCGTCGCCAAGACGAGCGAGATGGAGCAGCTGGCTCAGGCTACGCGCGTGGCGCTGAAAGCTGTCAATAATGAGCTGTCGGGCGGCTTCCCCGATATGACGGGCATTATGTATTACTATTACCGTAATCCCAAGTTCTTTTATCATCCTGAATACAACGTTTTCTATGATGCTGGCGATTTCTTCCGTACGCATCTTACCGAGGCTGACTACCAGTCGTGGAAACAGGCTTTGGACAAGGTCGTGGTCTATAAGAAATACTCGACAAAGTGGAACACCGACAAGAAGTGGGACACCTTCTATGGCAATAATTTCACCATAAGCCCGGAGAAGGAGCATGGCGTGTCGATGTTTGTGCCTCAGTCGCCATTAAGCGGCGACTATGCCAAATATAACTTAGACATTCAGCAATACGAGTGGTATAAAGCCGCCGGATATAAAGAAGTTGGCTGGTGACCAAGCTGTGTATAACCAATCCACTCTTTTATTTGCTACTTAGCAAACTTATAAATAACAAATAATGAATCAAGAGATTGAACGCAGGCGGACATTCGCCATTATCTCTCACCCCGATGCCGGTAAGACCACGCTGACAGAGAAATTCCTGCTCTTCGGCGGACAGATACAGGTGGCCGGAGCGGTGAAGAACAACAAAATCAAGAAGACCGCCACCAGCGACTGGATGGACATAGAGAAGCAGCGCGGCATCTCGGTGTCGACGTCGGTCATGGAGTTTGACTATACGCCCGAGGGCTCCGGCGTGGAGTATAAGGTGAACATACTCGACACCCCCGGCCACCAAGACTTTGCCGAGGACACTTTCCGCACGCTGACGGCCGTCGACTCGGCCATCATCGTAGTCGACGGTGCCAAGGGCGTGGAGACGCAGACCAGGAAGCTGATGACCGTGTGCCGCATGAGGAAGACGCCCGTCATCATCTTTATCAACAAAATGGACCGTGAGGGCCGCGACCCCTTCGACCTGCTGGACGAGCTGGAGCAGGAGCTGGAAATCAAGGTCAGGCCCTTGTCATGGCCTATCAACCAGGGCGCCAAGTTCAAGGGCGTCTACAATATCTATGAGCATAAGCTCGACCTCTTCACCCCCGACAAGCAGCGCGTCACCGAGAAAGTCAGTGTGGAGGTCGGTTCTGCCGACCTCGACGCCCGCGTAGGCGAGCAGGACGCCGCAAAGCTGCGCGAGGACCTGGAGCTGGTAGACGGTGTCTACCCGGAGTTCGACGTGGAGACCTACCGCTCGGCCGAGGTGGCACCGGTGTTCTTCGGCTCGGCACTGAACAATTTCGGCGTGCAGGAGCTGTTGAACTGCTTCGTGGAGATAGCCCCCAGCCCGCGACCCACGAAGGCCGAGGAACGGCTGGTGGAGCCCGGGGAGGCGAAGTTCACGGGCTTTATCTTCAAGATTACGGCCAACATCGACCCCAACCACCGCTCGTGTATCGCTTTCTGCAAGGTGTGTTCAGGGCGGTTCCAGCGCAACGTGCCCTATCTGCACGTGCGTCAGGGCAAGACCATGCGCTTTACCTCGCCCACGCAGTTTATGGCGCAGCGTAAGTCGACCATCGACGAGGCATGGCCCGGCGACATCGTGGGGCTGCCCGACACCGGCGGTATCTTCAAGATTGGCGACACACTGACCGAGGGCGAGCAGCTGCACTTCCGCGGCCTGCCGAGCTTCTCGCCGGAGCTGTTTAAGTATATCGAGAACGACGACCCCATGAAGTCGAAGCAGCTGCAGAAAGGTATCGACCAGCTGATGGACGAGGGCGTGGCCCAGCTCTTTGTCAACCAGTTCAACGGGCGCAAGATTATCGGCACCGTGGGTCAGCTGCAGTTTGAGGTCATACAGTATCGCCTGGAGAACGAGTACAACGCCCGCTGCCGCTGGGAACCCGTCCACCTTTATAAGGCCTGCTGGATTTCTAGCGACGACGAGCAGCAGCTGGAGCAGTTTAAGAAGCGCAAGTATCAGTATATGGCCAAGGACAAGGAAGGGCGCGACGTCTTCCTGGCTGACTCCGGCTACGTGTTGCAGATGGCCCAGCAGGACTTTGAGCACATACAGTTCCACTTTACTTCAGAGTTTTAAACTAACATTTCAATCAATAACATTTTAAATCGAGAAGATTATGAGAAAATTAATGATGATGGCCGCCATGATGGTGACCACGCTGACGGCCAGCGCACAGTTTGAGCCCGGTACATTCTCGCTGCAGCCTAAGTTGGGCGGCACGGGAGCCATGATGAGCGACATGCCCAAGTTGCCTCTTAACTTCCCTGACGGCTCGCAATTGAATATTGACAAGGAGCCTACGGGCGGTTTTATTATTGGCGCTGAGGCTGAATATCAGCTCACCCCGATGCTGAGCCTTGCTGCTGGCGTGAACTATGCTCAGCAGGGTAGTGGCTGGAAGGACACGAAAATTGCTTACAACGGTGCTACTGCTGACCTGAAGGACGCCAAGGTTGAGTTAGGCTATGTTAACGTGCCCGTTGTGGCCAACGTCTATCTGTTCAAGGGCTTTGCCCTCAAGGCTGGTGTGCAGTTAGGTTTCCTCACCAGTGCCAAGGTGAAGGCCTCGGCCGAGGGCGAAGAGAATGGCTTCCACCACACGCTTGAACTTGACGAGGATATCAAGTCGGGCTGCAACAAGACCGACATCTCTATTCCCGTAGGTCTGAGCTATCAGTTCAAGGTGCCCATTGTCATCGATGCCCGTTACAACATCGGCCTGACCAATGTCAACAAGAATGGCGATAGGAACAGCAAGAACCAGGTGTTCCAGATTACCGTCGGCTATAAGTTTGCTCTGTAAATGACACGCGAGGAAGATATCAAGAACGCGGTAGAGGTGATGCGCCGTGGCGGCACTATCCTCTATCCTACTGACACGGTTTGGGGCATTGGTTGCGACGCAACCAATGCCGCTGCCGTTAGTAAGGTGTATCAGATCAAGCAGCGCGACGATTCGAAGGCGCTCATCTGCCTGGTCGACAGCGACGCCCGCCTGCAGCGGTATGTCCGCCAGGTGCCCGACGTGGCGTGGCAGCTCATCGACAGCCTCAAGGAGGGCGGACGACCCACCACGCTCATCCTCGACGGCGCCGTCAACCTGGCGCCCAACCTCATTGCCGCCGACGGCAGCATCGGCATACGTATCACCAGCGAGCCGTTCTCCAAGGAGCTCTGCTATAGGTTCCAGAAGGCTATAGTCTCTACATCGGCCAACATCAGCGGCGAGCCCGCGGCGCAGAACTACCGCGACATCGACCCGCGCATACTGGAGGCCGTCGACTACGTCTGCTGGAGCCGCCGACAGGAGCACCAGCCTCACCAGCCGTCGAGCATCATCCGCTTAGGACAGGGTGGGGAAGTGGAGATTATCAGGAAGTAAATAAGGAGTTAGAAGGAGTTAGAAGGAGTTAGAGGGAGTTAGAGGGAGTTAGAGGGAGTTAGAAGTTATTACTTTAACGGCGATGGTTATGCGTACAGTTGTTGTGGGCGGCGGAGCGGCCGGTTTCTTTTTGGCCATTAACCTAAAGGAGATGTGCCCGGCGATGGACGTCACCATCGTTGAGCGCGGCCAGCGGGTGCTGCGTAAGGTTGAGGTTTCCGGCGGCGGGCGCTGCAACTGCACTAACACGTTCGACCACGTCAGCGACCTGCAGCAAGTCTACCCCCGTGGCCACCGCCTGCTGAAACGGCTCTTCAGGCAGTTCGGTCCCCGCGACGCCTACCAGTGGTTTGAGCGCCACGGCGTGCGCCTTACGACGCAGACCGACGGCTGCGTGTTTCCCGCCTCGCAGGATGCCCACACTATTATCAATCTCTTTCTGGCTGAAGCCCGCCGCCACCATATTAATATATGTACGGGCGCGGACGCGACGTCAGTAGCTCAGCTGCTGGCCGACTACGACTATGTCTGCATCTGCACCGGCGGTTCGCCACGTCGTGAGGGCCTGCAATGGCTGGCCGACGTGGGCCACGAGATAGTCGACCCCGTGCCTTCGCTGTTTACGCTGAGCATTGCCGACCCTGCCCTCACGGCACTCATGGGTACCGTCGTCGAGCATGTTCAGGTATTGCTGCCCGGCACTAAGGTGAAGGCCGACGGCCCGCTGCTCATCACCCACTGGGGCCTCAGCGGTCCCGCCACGCTGAGGTTGTCGAGCTATGGCGCACGACTGTTGAGCGACCACAACTACCAGATGCCGCTGGCCGTCAACTGGACGGCGAGGCGCGAGCCTGCCGTGCTCGACGAGCTGTACGGCATCATGGCGCAATATCCGCAGAAGCAGCTCACCACCATCCGCCCCTGCGGCCTGCCCTCGCGGCTGTGGGATTATCTGCTGGCGAAGACCCTCGGCGAGCGTTCTCAGAACCGATGGGCGAACCTCAATCAGAAGGAGCTGAACCGGCTGGTGAACACCCTGACCAACGACACCTACCAGACCGCTGGACGGGCGGCCTTCAAAGATGAGTTCGTCACCTGTGGCGGTGTGGCGCTGAGCAGCGTCAACCCCGCCAACCTTGAGAGCCGCCATCAGCCACGTCTCTATTTCGCCGGCGAAGTGCTCGACATCGACGGCGTCACCGGAGGCTTCAACTTCCAGGCTGCCTGGACCACCGCCTACACCGCGGCCACTGCCATTAGCGAATGTAATCATTCTTGTTAGCTGATGTCTAAACTCCCCTTACAAGGTAACATTTGCTATCCGTCATCCGTCAGCATGCTTTGAAAGATTTTTTGATATTTTTGTCCAAAAGAAAACTTGATCTTCGTTTCGCTCTGGTGATTTGTTTCAAAACTAAAAGCATATTCCCGTTTTACGCTTCTGCGAGATATTGTATGGGTCGTACATGCGTTTTTGGATAACAGTGAAAAACAAGAAAAACAGGAAAAAACAATGTAGACTTCCAGTGTAAGGGAAAGAGTCCTGTCATTTGCAATTGTTTTTGTGGATTAGGTTTGGCCGTTTGCAGATATTTTTGTATTTTTGCGCTCTCAATCAAAGATGATAAGCTATGAAGCGCGAAGATTTTGAAATGAGCCTGCACAATGAAGCAAGCACGATATTCCGGATACGGCAGAAGGCACACGACCTGCACAGTAGTGTTAACCAGACCTACGGCGACGACTTGCCGTATAGCTATCATCTTGATATGGTGTTCGATATCGTCAGCGAGTTCGGGCATCTGGTATGTGTGTCACCCGCCGACGTGTTGCCCCTGATTTTCGGAGCATACTTCCATGACAGTATCGAAGATGCGCGGATGACCTACAATGACGTGATGAACGAGGCGCGGCAGCTGATGACCGAGGAGCAGGCCCTGATGGCCACCGAGATTGTCTATGCCCTGACCAACGACAAGGGGCGCACCCGTGCTGAGCGCGCCGGTGAGCGCTACTACCAAGGCATCCGTCAGACGCCCTACGCGCCGTTTGTCAAGCTCTGCGACCGTCTGGCAAACATCACCTTCAGCTGTTCGAATATGGACAACGGCAATACCCGCATGAAACAGGTCTACAAAGAGGAGCTACACCACTTCCTCGACGCCATCGACGCCCACAGTGACGACCCGCGGCTGTCGGTGCCCGAGCCGGTGGTGCTGAGGCTCACCAACGTGCTTATCGACGACCTCGAACGCGAGGAAAAGAATTCCTAAACCTCAAATCTCAAATCACAAATCTCAAATCTCAAACCTCAAATCTCAAACCTCAAATCTCAAATCTCAATCAATTATGGCAGCAGGAAAGTGGATAGGAGGAATTATTGGCTGGATGGCTGGCGGCCCATTAGGCGCGCTGGCCGGCTATCTGTTAGGCTCACTCTTTGAGTCGGGTCTCGACTCCGTTAACAATGCCGACAATGCCGGCACCTTCGGCTATGGCTCAGGCCGTGGCGGCAGTGGTTTCCGCGACTATGAGCAGGCTTATGAGCAGGCTTACCAGCAACAGCAGGCACAGGGCAACCGCAACAGTTTTCTGTTCGCCCTGCTGGTGCTCGCATCGTATATCATCAAGGCCGACGGCCGTGCCATGCACTCAGAGATGGAGATGGTACGCCAGATGTTGCGCCAGAACTTTGGCAATGGTGCCGTCAGCGAAGGTAACGACATCTTAGCCAAGCTCTTTGAAGAGCAGAAGCGACAGGGATGGGATGCCTTTAAGCAGACCGTGCGCGACTGCTGTCAGCAGATTAACCGCCACATGGACTACTCGCAGCGCCTGCAACTGTTGAACTTCCTGGTGATGGTGGCTCAGGCCGACGGCTCGGTGCCGCAGAGCGAGATAGGTGCTCTCAAGGAGTGTGCGCAGTGGCTCGGCATGTCGGCAGCCGAGGTAGACTCCATGCTCAATCTGGGCCACGACGACCTAGAGTCGGCCTATAAGGTGCTGGGCGTCAGCCCTGATGCCAGCGACGACGAGGTGAAGAAGGCCTACCGCAAGTTGGCCCTCGAGCATCATCCCGACAAGGTGGCTGCCTTGGGCGAGGATGTGCGCCGTGCCGCCGAGAAGAAGTTCCAGGAAATTAATGCCGCCAAGGAGCGTGTGTGGAAAGCCCGTGGACTCTAAGATTCTTCTCCATGCCTGCTGTGCCCCCTGCTCGTCGGCTATTGTAGAGTGGCTGATGCAGCGCGACATACAGCCCACTATCTATTATTTTAACCCTAACATCTGGCCTCGCGAGGAGTATGAGATTCGCAAGCAGGAGAGCAAGCGCCATGCCGAAAGTCTGGGGCTGCAGTGGATTGACGGCGACTACGACCACCAACAGTGGCTCCAGGGCGTCTGCGGACTGGAGCAGGAGCCGGAGCGAGGCCGCCGCTGCGAGCAGTGCTTCCGCCTGCGGCTGATGGCGGCGGCAAAGACGGCCTCGGAGAGGAGCTTCAGCTGTTTTGCCACGACGCTGGCCTCCAGCCGCTGGAAGAACCTGGAACAGGTCAACCGTGCGGGGCTCGCTGCTCAGGAGGCCTTCCCCGGCGTGACCTTCTGGGCGCAGAACTGGCGCAAAGGAGGCCTTCAGGAGCGCCGCAACGAGCTGCTCAGGCAATATCAGTTCTACAACCAGCAGTACTGCGGCTGCGAGTTCTCGGCCCGCAGTGCGCAGGCGCTTACCAAGCCCCTGCTCCGTGAGCAGATGCGTGAAGCCAAGCGCCAACATGCCATGCTCCTGCCACAATGGTCGCGCCAAATCGTCGACAAGCTCCATGCCCAGATTAATGCCACCTATCACCCATCACCTATCACCCATCACCCCTCACCCATCCTAGCCTACTGGCCCTTGCCCGATGAGGTAGACATCCGTCCCCTGTTCGACTGCCTTGTGGCCGAGGGCGCCACTATCCTTCTGCCCCGCGTTACCGGCGCTGCCACGATGGAGCTGCGCCGCTACACCTCGCCCGCCGACCTCCGCGAGGGCACTTTCCATATCATGGAACCCACCGGCGAACTCTTCACCGCCTACGACCAAATCGCGGTGGCTCTCGTTCCCGGTGTGGCCTTCGATGCCGCCGGCCATCGATTAGGGCGAGGACGCGGCTATTATGACCGCTTCCTCGCCCTGCATCCTCATATTCGTAAGATTGGCGTCTGCTTCCCCTTCCAGCGTGTGGCCACTGTGCCTGCCGAGGCTCATGACGTGACGATGGACGTCGTCGTCAGCTAATACGCTGTCAGTTGAAATTTGCCGTCAGCTAATACGCCGTCAGTTCCTTTTTTACTTCTGAGCCTCACGGCCGATGGCCAGCGCCTTGATGTTGGCCTCGACAATGGCCTCGCCCTTGCGGGCGAAGACGCGGCGGATGGCCTGCTCCAGCTTGTCGTACTCAATGCCTAAGGCCTTCTGGGCTGCTCCGAGCAGGATGACATTGGCCGAGCGGGGCACGCCGCCATTCTTGGCCATCTGCTCGATGTCGATGCTGATGACGTGGGGCAGCTTCTCCAGCTCGCCTCGGATAACCTCCATGTCGGGGTAGTTGGGAATGTTGACAAAAGGCGTTGCCGAGGTGATGATCCAGCCCTCCTCCTTGAGGTAGGGCAGATAGCGCAGGGCCTCCATGGGCTCCATGGAGATGATGACGTCGGCGCCGCCGCGGGCAATGAGGTCGCTGTGGATGGGCTCGCTCGATATGCGCAGGTTCGACTGCACGTCGCCGCCGCGCTGGCTCATGCCGTGCACCTCGGCCTGCTTGATGTATAGGTTCTCGTTCATGGCGGCCTCACCAATGATGGTGGCGATTGACAGGATGCCCTGTCCGCCCACGCCGCAAAGTATGATGTCGGTTTTCATATGTTTATTTTTTTGAAAAACAGAGAAAAACAAGAAAAACAGTTAAAAACTTTTTTATAGCTTCAGAAATAGCATATGCTACGCGTCATAGGGTCGTAGTAGTATTTCTCACATTCGTCTATGAGAGGGGCAAAATTATATAAAATCCCAATTCTAATACCGCTTACACGCATATAGTTCCATAGTTGCAGTCTCTCATGTATTCCTATTTGATCAATGGCCTTACATTCAAGTAGAATCTTGTCTTTGCAAAGAAAATCAACGATAAGCTTGTGTGGCAATATAATACCGCGAAAGGTAGGACTGAACATGTATTCTTTCTCATATTTGATGCCAGCCTGCTCAAAAGCTATTTTCAGAGAGTCCTGATAGATATATTCCGTTAGCTGTGGCCCTTGTTCTTGATGTACGACTTGGCAGCAGCCTACCACGTCATAGACAAACTTTTTAAGTTTATCTTTCAATGCCGGTTCTGCTGCAGTCATGTTGAACTTATAAGCCATACTTGAAATAATAATTGTTTTTATCTGTTTTTCTTGTTTTTATCTGTTTTTTTAAATTAATTATTTGGCTTGCGCTTTTTTTTGTTTCAAGTGGCGCTGGAGGGTCTGCATGCACTCGCGGCGGGGAATGATGACTGACGTGCCGTGGTAGTTGATCTCGTCGCGGATGGCCTGCGTAATCTCAGGCATGTTCTTGGGCAGGGGCACCACCACCTTCAAGTGCTCGTCGCTGAGTCCCAGGCCGCGGCAGATAGCCTCAAACTTATTGGTGCCGGCGGAGTCTTGGCCACCGGTCATGCCCGTGGTGAGGTTGTCGCTGATGATGACGGTGATGTCGGCATTCT
>CAMHKU010000035.1 GCA_946185805.1 uncultured Prevotellaceae bacterium
GGATGTCGAGCATCTCGAGGAACGAGGTGTCATCGGGGATGTCGTGCATTTCGTGCGTATCGAAGTGACCCGCATCTTTCGGACCATTCTGACGCCAAAATTTAATAGTGAAACTTATATTCTTAGCCATAGTCTTTAATTCTTATAATTACGGGTTTGTACTTTGATTGCTTCATACTCCAGCGGTTCCTTCGAGAGCTCGGGCTCGTTGCCCTTGCCTTTGTACTCCCAGCAGCCTACGTAGAAGTAGTTTTCGTCGTCGCGCTTGGCCTCGCCTTCCTCGGTCTGATACTCCTCGCGGAAGTGTCCGCCACACGACTCGTTGCGCGAGAGGGCGTCGAAGGCCACGAGCTGACCCATGGTGAAGAAGTCGCGCAGGTGGACGGCCTTGTCAAGCTCCACATTGAGACCCTCCTTGGTGCCAGGCACGAAGAGGTTGGTATCAAACTCCTTCTGCAGCTCCTGCATCTTCTTCAGACCGGTCTTCAGACCCTCAGCGGTGCGGCCCATGCCTACATACTCCCACATGATGTGACCCAGCTCCTTGTGGATAGAGTCAACGGAGCGCTTACCCTTAATATTGAGCAGACGGTCGAGCTCAGCATTGACGGCCTTCTCAGCCTCGTCGAACTCAGGACGGTCGGTGCCAATCTTGCCCCAGATGCTCTGGTCGGCCAGGTAGTTCTGGATGGTGTAGGGCAGCACGAAGTAACCGTCGGCCAGACCCTGCATCAGTGCCGAGGCACCGAGGCGGTTAGCGCCGTGGTCGGAGAAGTTGCACTCGCCGATGGCGAACAGGCCGGGGATGGTGGTCTGCAGCTCGTAGTCTACCCAGATACCGCCCATGGTATAGTGGATGGCGGGATAGATCATCATGGGCTTGTAGTACTTCACACCGTTGATCTCGTTGGCCACGTCGCCGGGGAACACGTCGGTAATCTCCTCGTACATTTCAAAGAGGTTGCCGTAGCGCTGCATGATGACGTCGAGGCCAAGGCGGTTGATAGACTCCGAGAAATCGAGGAACACGGCCAGGCCGGTGTTGTTCACGCCGTAGCCCTTGTCGCAGCGCTCCTTGGCGGCACGCGAAGCCACGTCGCGGGGCACGAGGTTACCGAATGCCGGGTAGCGGCGCTCCAGATAGTAGTCGCGGTCCTCCTCAGGAATCTCCCAGCCCTGCTTCGTTCCTGCCTGCAGTGCCTTGGCGTCCTCAATCTTCTTGGGCACCCAGATACGGCCGTCGTTACGCAGCGACTCCGACATCAGTGTGAGCTTCGACTGCTTGTCGCCGTGGACGGGGATACAGGTGGGGTGAATCTGCACGTAGCTGGGGTTGGCAAACATGGCACCCTTGCGGTAGCACTGTACGGCAGCGGTGCAGTTGCAGCCCATGGCGTTGGTAGAGAGGAAATAAGTGTTGCCATAACCACCGGTGGCGATGACCACGGCGTTGGCCGAGAAGCGCTCGAGCTTACCAGTGACAAGGTTCTTGGCGATGATACCGCGGGCACGGCCGTCGATAATTACCACGTCCTCCATCTCGTAGCGGGTGAAGAGCTTCACCTTGCCGGCCTGCACCTGAGCGCTCAGCGAAGAGTAAGCACCGAGCAGCAGCTGCTGGCCCGTCTGGCCCTTGGCGTAGAACGTACGGCTCACCTGGGCACCACCGAACGAGCGGTTGGCCAGCATGCCGCCATACTCACGGGCGAAGGGAACACCCTGAGCCACACACTGGTCGATGATATTGTTTGACACCTCAGCCAGACGATAGACGTTGGCCTCGCGGGCACGGTAGTCGCCACCCTTCACGGTGTCATAGAACAGACGGTAGATGGAGTCGCCATCGTTCTGATAGCACTTGGCGGCATTGATACCACCCTGGGCGGCAATAGAGTGAGCGCGACGGGGAGAGTCCTGGATGCAGAAATTATACACGTTGAAGCCCATCTCTGCCAGCGAGGCAGCTGCCGACGCACCTGCCAGACCGGTACCGACGACGATGACGTCGAGCTTCAGCTTGTTCTTGGGGTTGACCAGGCGCTGATGAGCCTTATATTCCTTCCATTTCTCAGGCACGGGACCTGCGGGAATCTTTGAATCTAATACTTTAGCCATAATCTTAATTTACAATTTGACAATTTACAATTTGACAATTTAAGCGCAGCTGCCGGTGCAGAGGCTGGGAGCACAACCAAACCAGAAGGCCAGCACGACGACGGCGAAGCCGAGCATCAGCAGGGTGACATAAATCAGACCGATGCACTGCCAGCGCTTGAGCCACACCTTACCGCTGACGCCCAGTGTCTGCATGGCGCTCCAGAAGCCGTGGGCCAGGTGGAACCAGATAGCGCAGAACCAGATGAGGTAAAGGATGGAGATGACAGGATTTGAGAAGGTGTCGACGATGTAGGCAAAGCCGTCGGCAGGATGGTGAGTGCCGATGACGCCGAAGATCTCGGCGAACATCATGTTGTACCAGAAATCCTTCAGGTGCATCAGCAGGCCGATGAGGATAATGAGTCCCAGCACCAGCATGTTCTTAGAGTACCACTCCACCTTGCCTGCGTTGACCGTCGTAGCCACCTCGTAGCGGCTGTTGCCGCGGGCGGTACGGTTCTGCGCCGTCAGGATGAAGGCGAAGACGATGTGAATCACTGCCAGGGCTGCCAAGCCAAGTGTTGCCACGATGGCATACCAGTTGGCACCCAGGAATTCGCAAATCATGTTGTAACCCTCCTCCGAGAAGAGCGCGACCAGGTTCATGCAGCAGTGAAACGTCAGGAACAAGATCAGCGCAATGCCCGTCACAGACATTACAACTTTTCTACCAATTGATGAATTGATTAACCACATAAGTTGTTGAATTTAAAATATTTAAGGATTATTAATACCCGATTATAAGTACGTGCGCACACGTTGAGGGGACAAAGTTACTAAAAAGTTGTGAAATGCGCAAACGTTTACGTCAGAAAAAGCCGTTAATTATACGGTGTCTAAGGAGTTACAGACTCTTAACTCTCAACTCTTAATTCTTAATTCTCAACTCTTAACTCTTAACTCTTAATTCTAAACTCTCACATCCCCTCTGTCTGACGGCCTCGTACATGAGGATGGCGGCTGACACCGAGACATTGAGCGAGTCGATACGCCCGAGCATGGGTATACGGATATGGGCATCGGCCGCCTCGCGCCACTGCGGGGTAAGCCCCGTGGCTTCGGTACCCATGACGATAGCCGTTGGGCGCCGCATGTCGGTGTCGTAATAAAGGCTGGAGTCTTGCAGCTGTGCCGTGAGTATCTGTATGCCGTGGGCTTTCAGGTAGGCGATACATGCCTCGGAGCTGCAGGCCACCGTGGGCACGCTGAAGATGGCGCCCACCGAGGAGCGTATCAGATTGGGGTTATAGAGGTCGGTGAGGGGGTCGCAGACGATGACCGCCGTCACGCCGGCGGCATCGGCAGAGCGCAGGATGGCGCCAAGGTTGCCGGGCTTTTCTACGCGCTCCAGGACGACGAGCAAAGGGGCGGTGGTTGCGGGCGAGGCCGTCCGCGCTCCCACAGTTGCGGGCGAGGCCGCCCGCGCTCCGGCTGTCAGGGGCAGGTCGTCGAGTGTCAGCTGTCGGGTGCGCACCTCGGCCACGACGCCCTCGGTACTGCCACGATAAGCTATCTTCTCGTAGACGGCCTTCGACACCTCAATCATACGCACGCCGTCTGGCACTGGCGGCATCGGTTCGGTGGCCGTCTCCACCTGCGGGCACCAGAAGACGGTGTCAACCGTGAAACCTGCCTCTAAGCAGTGCATCAGCTCGCGGCGACCCTCCACCACGAAGAGGTCGGCCTTGCGCCGCTCCTGTGATTTCTGCTGCAGCTGTAGCAGCTGTTTTATCTTGGCATTTTGTAGGCTGGTGATTGTTTCCATTGTCATGATTTTTATGTAGCGAAATATAATGGAGTGTCGATAAAAGTCTCAAGCCCATCCCTCAAGGGAAGGGGTTAGGGCTGGGGGCTGTAATATGAAAATAGTCAAACTGTGCCTGGCCGTCTTGCCCATAGCAATAGAGGCCGACGCGTATGCCTTTCCAGTAACCGGCGCGCATGGCAAAGGGTTCGCCGGCGGGCACGTAGCGACGCCCGTCGGTGCTATAGTAGAACCGATGGCTGTTGCGTTGACAGTCGTTAGTGACACGAAGGAAGAGCCGCCTAAAGCGTCCGCTCTTGACCACCGTCCGACGCCCGCCTTCCTCGGTATAGATACCTTCAGGGCAGATGCCCACCGCCCGGAACTGCTTGCCTATGCAAAAGAGACCGGCCTGACAATGGCCCGTAGCCTGCAGCACGGTGGTGGCCTCGGCCGTGTAGCCCACCACCTTTTGTGTCAGCATATTTCGGCATGATTTCAGGCTGTCGGCAGGCAGGGCTTTGAGCGTGAGCCACCCGTGGCGGTCGGTGAGGCTCCAGTGGGTGTCTGCTGGGTTGTGGTTCCACTGCCACTGCAGGCCCAGCGGCGCGTTAAAGTCGTCGCTCTGCTGTAGGGACGGGACGGGGGGCGATGACGGAGAGGCGTCATCCACCTGCGGCTTCTGCCACACATAGACGGGCTCGCCGATGCCGTTGCCGTCGATGTCGACACCGATGAGGGGCCAGTCATCGTGCCAGCGGGCGGGCTGCAGATGTACCACGCGCCCCAGGACAGGCGTCTCCTGGAAATGATAGAACCACCACTCGCCCTGAGGGGTATCGACGAGGGCGCCCTGATGGGGTCCGTTGACGGTCGTGGAACCTTGCTCTAACACCACGCGCTTCTCGTAGGGGCCGTAGATGCTGCGCGAGCGGAGCACCGTCTGCCAGCCCTGCCCTACCCCACCCTCAGGGATAATCAGGTAGTAATAGCCGTTGCGCTTGAGAAACTTCGTACCCTCGGCCACGGGGCCGGTGTAGACGGTCACGCCGTCGTCTAACAGTTGGCGCCCGTCGGCACTCATACGGTGGACGATGATAGGACCAGCACGATGACGGCTGCGCCCTAAGTAGGCCTGACCGTCGTCGTCCCACAGCGGACAGGGGTCTTCCCATTTCTCCACCCGCCTGACAAGATGCAGCGGGCTCCACGGACCGTGGGCATCCGTGGCCGTTGACATATAGAGTCCCTCGTCGGGAGTACAGAAATACACATAGAACAGGCCGTCGTGGTAACGTATGGCGGGTGCCCACGAGCCGCCGGCATAGTGGCTATTGGTGTCCCACCCCGGCTCGTCAATGCGGCGGTAAATCTGGCTCACATAGCGCCAGTTCACCATGTCGGTGCTCTCAAGCACCTGCATACCCATGAAGTGGAAGTCGGAGGCCACCATGTAGTACTTCGTGCCGACGCGGATGACGTCGGGGTCGGAGAAGTCGGCGTTCAGCACAGGGTTCACATACGTGCCGTTGCCCTGGTCGCCCCACGGCAGCGATACGTTGAAGGCAGTTGTACAAAGCAGCAATATAGCTATAGGTATATTCATGTCAGCGGCAAAGATAAGCAATTTTCTGCTAACGCCCAACTTTTTCGCCACAAAAATATGGACACGAGACGTATCGCTGCGGCTCATGTCCATTTCCCGGATAACTACTTTTCTATATAAAACCTAAATTGAATTGCCGATTGGCTGACAAGGAACCCTGTCTGAACAACAGACTTGCCCTCAAGCAAGCCTATTTGAACAGCTGCTGCTTGATCATCTGCTGCACGTCGGCGGGTGTCTCCTTCGACTTGCAGCAGGCCAGGATATGCTGCACCATCTTGGCCGGCAGCGACCGCTTCTTCCAGATGTCGTGGCGGTTCATCCACGTGCCCTTGTAGGTGTCTTTATCAACAAACACAATAGCATCCTTAATCGCCTTGCGACCCATCTCGCTATACCAGCCGTCTTTCAGACTGTAGGTGCCATACTCGTGGGGCATCACCACCACCTTACCTTCATTCGACAAGACAATCTGCGCACAGGCATACTCGCCGTCGGCACCATAGTACTTAAACTGCGTGTAGTTATTGGCCTTGCCGCAAACTATCTTCTTCTCGCCTTCATACTGCATGGACTCCATCACCCATACGCCGACAATCTCTTTCTCCGACACCTTAGATGTCTGACCATTCACGTGGAGGACGCTCATGAGCGCCACTGCCACCACCAACAATGCTTGTTTCATAAATTCATTACTTTTTAGGGGTTAAACAATTACTATCTTCGAGAAACGAGGAACGAGCGACGAGTCATCCTATGCTGAGCACGAAGTCGTCCCACTCCTTGGCACCGCCCTTGTGGCCGAACACCTTCTGATAGAGTCGGCTGCGCACGGTACTGATGGTGCTCACATCGCGCGCCAGCACCTGGGCAATATCCTTGGGCGCTATGCGCAATTTAATGAGCAGACACACATGATACTCCAACTCTGACAGCGGATGGAGGCTTCGCAACTGACTGCCGAAACCAGGATAGACCCCGCGCAGATATTGCTCTACCTGCCGCCAGTCGTCGTCCCTGAGCCGCTCGCCGCTGCCCATACGCCGCTGAAGAGCGGCATAGTCGTCGGAAGCGAAGAACTGGTGCTCTACCGATGCCACTGCCTGTCGTACCTGCTGCGGACGGTTCTGCTGCACCTCCTCAATCTGTTGCAGCTGGAGCTGCAGCCGCCGCCTTGCCCGCCGGTTGGTGACAGCCAGATGAGCCGCTAACAGTGCCACCAAGGCAACGACGGCAGAGAAGGAGCCAAACCAACGTATCTGTTGCTGCTGACGGCGCTCTTTAGCGGAAAGCACATATCTGTTATGCGTGCGCTCGCCGTCGGCGCTCTGCTCGCGGGCAACGATGTCGCAGATGTCTTGTCCCCACTCCTTATAGATATTGTCAGCACGCGCATACGTGTACTGCGCTCCATCGCGCTGTATGGTCATCAGCGTGTCGCCGCTGACGGTGAGCGGGTGCGGGTCGCCGTTTTCCAAATAGAGCCTTTCGCCGCCACCGTTATCTATCAGCGTCACAGAGCCCTGATTAGTAGGCATGATAACCAGTCCCGAGGGTGTGGCGGCGAGCATACATTCATAATACGCGCTGTCGCCGGCATAGACCATACAGGCTGTTCCACTGCCTGTAACGGTATAGCTACGCTCCGTGCCATAGGGGTGAGACACATGGCGCAGCGTCCAAGCACCTTCCAGCAGATAGGTGTCTTTGTCGGCAGCCGGCTCCTCTCCGCAGGCTGTCAGCAGCAGGCTCGTCGCGAGCATCAGCGCTAAGGGTATTATCTTCTTGGTTAGCATCATGAGTCGTTAGTTGTTTAGTTACCGTCTTGAAGTGTCGTTTCGTCGTCCACATCGTTTTAGGTGCTGCAAAGGTAAGACTTCTGCCTATAAACAGCAAACTTTCTGCTTTGCAATTTGTTTGCAATACGTTTGCAAGATTGTTTGCAATAACAACGAGCATACAAAAAACACTGAAAATTTGCTGATTTCAGTTATTCTTAGTATCTTTGACCCATCGAGCGAAGGTACTCTCGCTCGGAAAAGCTTAAATAAATTTGGCTTTTCGCTCACTTATTCGTACCTTTGCAGCCATTGAAAACAAGTATAAAAATGATTCAGAATTACGATGTGATAGTCATTGGCGGCGGACATGCCGGCTGCGAGGCAGCCACAGCCAGCGCCAACATGGGCGCGCGGACGCTGCTCATCACGATGGACATGAACAAGATTGCCCAGATGTCGTGTAACCCCGCCGTGGGCGGTATCGCCAAGGGGCAGATAGTGCGCGAGATTGACGCCCTGGGCGGACAGATGGGCCTCGTCACCGACGCCACGGCCATACAGTTCCGCATGCTCAACCGCAGCAAAGGCCCCGCCATGTGGAGCCCCCGTGCGCAGTGCGACCGCGGGAAATTCATCTGGCAATGGCGCAAAGTGCTCGATGAAACCGCCAATCTCGACATCTGGCAAGACCAGGTGGAGGAGCTCCTCACCACCAGTCCCGTAAACTGCGCTAATAGCGCAGTATACCAAACAACCGCCACAGGCGCCGAAAACACCGCCGCCCACGAAAACGCCGCCGCCCACGCCGCCACAGCTGCCCCTATACCTCCCGCCGCCACCGTCACCGGCGTGCGCACCATCTGGGGCGCTGAGTTCCATGCGCCCTGTGTGGTACTCACCGCCGGCACTTTCCTCAACGGCCTGATGCACATCGGACGCCGCATGGTGAAGGGTGGCCGCATAGCAGAGCCCGCCGCCGAACACCTGACAGAGAGCATCACCCGCCACGGCATACGCAGCGCCCGCATGAAAACCGGCACCCCCGTGCGCATAGACCGCCGCAGCGTACACTTCGAAGACATGACCCGCCAAGACGGCGAAAACGACTTCCACAGCTTTTCCTATTATTACCCAGAAGCCCCAGTAGCCCCAGAGGCCCCAATAGCCCCAAAAAACCCAGCAGCCCCAGTAGCCCCAGAGGCCCCAGTAGCCCCAAAAAACCCAGAGGCCCCAGTAGCCCCATCATCCCCAGCCCCCCGCCAACTCCCCTGCTGGGAATGTTACACCAACCCCGCCGTACACGAGACGCTGCGCTCAGGCCTTGCCGACTCGCCGCTCTACAACGGCCAGATACAGTCGATAGGCCCGCGCTACTGTCCGTCGATAGAGACGAAGCTCGTCACCTTCCCCGACCGCGAGCAGCACCTGCTGTTTCTCGAACCCGAAGGCACCGATACCAACGAGATGTACCTCAACGGCTTCTCGTCGTCGCTGCCGATGGATGTGCAGATAGCGGCGCTGAAGCATATCCCGGCACTCCGCGATGTGAAGGTGTACCGTCCCGGCTACGCCATAGAATATGATTTCTTCGACCCTACGCAGCTTTATCACTCGTTGGAATCGAAGATTATCAGCGGTCTCTTCATGGCTGGTCAGGTGAACGGTACCACCGGCTATGAGGAGGCTGGCGGCCAGGGCACCCTCGCCGGCATCAACGCCGCCCTGAAGGCTGGCTCGTTAGGCAGCGGTGGTTCGGTGGGTTGCGGTGGTTCGGTGGGTTGCGGTGGTTCGGTGGGTTGCGCTAATAGCGCAACTTACGGAACCGCAATGACCCTCGGCCGCGACGAGGCCTACATCGGCGTGTTAATAGACGACCTCGTGACAAAAGGCGTTGACGAGCCCTACCGCATGTTTACCTCCAGGGCCGAGTTCCGCATCCTCCTGCGCCAGGACGATGCCGACGCCCGCCTGACGGAACGTGGCTATAAGCTGGGCATCGTCAAGCGCGACCGCTACGACTGGTGGCTGCAAAAGAAAGAATCTATCGAAGAAATCATCAATTTCTGCAATTCGTTTGCCATTAAGCCACGTCTCGTCAACGGTGCTTTAGAGGCACTGGGCTCAACCCCACTGCAGTACGGTTGTAAACTGACCGACCTAGTGAGCCGCCCGGAACTGTCGTTCGACAAGCTCCAAGAGGTGATTCCCGAACTGAAAGAAAAGCTGAATTCACCGGCCAACCGTCGCGAAGAAATCAGCGAAGCCGCTGAGATACGCATTAAATATAAAGGGTACATAGAGCGCGAACGGCAAGTGGCCGAGAAGATGCACCGCCTGGAAAACATACGCATACGCGGACACTTCGACTACGAACACCTGAACGCCATTTCTACCGAAGCCCGACAGAAACTGATGAAGATTCAGCCGGAAACCCTCGGACAGGCAAGCCGCATCCCCGGCGTGTCGCCGAGCGACATCAACGCCATGCTCGTGCTGATGGGGAGGTAGGCGGGCTGCGCCCTAGTGAAGAGTGAAAAGTGGTTGGTACGCAGGTGTCTCACCTGCGGGTTAGCGCAAGTAAGACACCTGCGTACCAAGGGAAAACTAAACAGTAAATGGTAAATAGTAAACACCACTGTTCCACGTGAAACAATTAAGTAAAACTTTAACACATAACTGACTGAAAATGAACAACAAAGTATTGATTGACAATCTCAGGTGCATACCTGACTTTCCAAAGAAGGGAATCAACTTCCGCGACGTGACCACACTCTACAAGAGTGCGGAGTGCATGAAGATCATGCTCGACGAAATGTATGAACTGTATAAGGACAAAGGCATCACCAAGATTGTCGGCATAGAGAGTCGCGGCTTCGTGATGGCCGGCGCCTTAGCTGCTCGTTTGGGCTGCGGCGTGGTGTTAGCCAGAAAGCCCGGCAAACTGCCATCAACCGTCATCAAAGAATCGTATTCCAAGGAATATGGTGTTGACACCATAGAGATGCACCTTGACTCCATCAATGAAAACGATGTCGTGCTGATTCACGACGACCTGTTGGCTACAGGCGGAACAGCAAAGGCCGCTTACAAACTCGCAGAGCACTTCCACCCGAAGAATATCTACATGAACTTCATCATAGAAATCACCGACGAGGGGCTGCACGGTCGGGATGAGTTTAAGGGCATCGAACTGACCACTCTGATTACCATTTAATGAACATCATGCCCCCACCCCAACAGGTGGGGGCTTTGCATGAAAAGAGAGCATAAGTTTCACGTGAAACACTCCGAAACCCCTATCTACAAAGGAAATGACGAAAGAAGAGAACGAGAAGCGCTTAGCATATCTGAAGGGTATCGTCAGCCGCCTGCCAGAGAAGCCAGGCAGCTATCAGTACTATGACGAGAACCACACCATCATCTATGTAGGCAAGGCAAAAAACCTCAAGGCCAGGGTGTCTTCGTACTTCCACACAGAGGTAGACCGCTACAAGACCAAGGTGCTGGTAAGCAAGATTCACGACATCAGCTATACCGTGGTGAACACCGAGGAGGATGCACTGCTACTTGAGAACAATCTCATCAAGAAATACAACCCGCGCTACAACGTACTGTTGAAAGACGGCAAGACCTACCCCAGTATCTGCATCACTAACGAATACCTGCCGCGCATCTTCAAGACCCGCACCATCAACAAGCGGTGGGGCACTTACTACGGCCCTTATTCGCACATAGGGTCAATGTATGCCGTGCTCGACCTGATTAAGCAGCTCTATATTCCCCGCACCTGCAACCAGCCGCTGACGAAAGAGGGCGTTGAAGGCGGCAAATACAAGGTCTGCCTCGACTACCACATCAAGAAATGCTTAGGACCCTGCGTGGGAAAACAAAGCTATGAGGCCTACCAGAAGAACATTCAGCAGGCGCGAGAGATACTCAAAGGCAACACCCGCCAGCTGCTGCGCGATATGAAGGAAGAGATGCTGCGCCTGTCGGAGGAGCTACGTTTCGAGGAAGCCGAGGAAATCAAGCGCAAATATATAGCCCTCGACGGCTTCGTCAGCAAGAGCGAGGTGGTAAGCCACACCATCAACAACGTGGACGTATTCTCGATTACCAGCGACGAGAATATAGCCTTTATCAACTATATCCACGTTACCAACGGCAATATCAACCAGTCATTTACCATAGAATATAAGAAAAAACTCAACGAGAGCGACGACGAGCTGCTGCAGTTAGGTATCGTTGAACTGCGCGAACGCTTCAAGAGCGACGCCAAGGAGATTATCGTGCCCCAGGAGGTAGACGTAGAACTGGAGGGCGTGACATTCACCATACCCCAGCGCGGCGACAAAAAGACGCTCTTGGAACTGTCGATCATGAACGGCAAACAGTATAAGTTCGACCGCCTGAAACAGGCAGAAAAGCTCAACCCCGAGCAGAAGCAGACACGCCTGATGAAGGAGCTGCAAGACAAGCTCCACCTGCCCAAGCTGCCCTACCATATAGAGTGCTTCGACAACTCCAATATCTCGGGCACCGACGCCGTGGCATCGTGCGTCGTTTTCAAGGCCATGAAGCCCTCAAAGAAAGACTACAAGCGCTTTAACATCAAGACCGTGGTAGGCCCCGACGACTATGCCTCGATGAAGGAGGTGGTACACCGCCGCTACAGCCGTCTGGTAGCCGAGGAGCAGCCCCTACCCGACCTCATCGTGGCCGACGGCGGCAAAGGGCAGATGGAAGTCATCCGCGAGGTGATACAAGACGAGCTACACTTAGACATTCCCATCGCAGGACTGGCCAAAGACGACCGCCACCGCACCAACGAACTGCTCTACGGTTTTCCCCCTATCAGCGTGGCGCTGAAGACTACCAGCGAACTCTTCCACGTACTGACCCAACTACAGGACGAGGTACACCGCTTCGCCATCACCTTCCACCGCGAAAAGCGCTCAAAACGCGCTTTACATTCCGAGCTTGACAACATCACAGGCATAGGTCCGAAGACGCGCGACACCCTGCTCAACGGTCTGAAATCCGTCAAGAAAATCAAGGATGCTGACCTAGGAACCCTCAGCCATCTGATAGGCCCCGCGAAGGCAAAGATAGTGAAAGATTACTTCAGCAAAGAACCAGAAGTCAAAGAGCGCACGACCCAGGAATAGGGCCAAAGATGTCGCCATCTGTCCTGCGCCAAGATGAAGGTACGAGGCAGTCGAGTAACAGTTTTATAAGCAACATTCGGTGGGAGCATGCTCGCGACCTACAAACGGGACACAGCGCACAATTCATCCTGACACTGACTGTCAGCGTTGCGTCAGCTCACGTCCCTGTTTGACGGCTGCAAAATTACGACTTTCATTCCAACCGTGCAAGCAAAAGGCACCACTCAGTGGAATCCTAAGTGCGGGCGGCGCACTAAATGATTCAAGTTTCGCATTCGCTCAACTTTCGGAGTTAGAAGGAGTTAGAAGGAGTTATCGGCCTTTGGCCTCATGTAGTCAGAAGTCATTAGTCTGCTCTCTACAAGCTTCAGAGGTTATTGTCGTTGATAGTCATTTGACTTCTAACTCCTTCTAACTTCCTCCGACTCCTTCTAACTCCTTCAACTTGAGAAAGTTGAATGTTACTTGGCAAGCCATTCATCTCAGTGCATAATGATTTCACCGTAAAGCCGTAGTAAACAGTTCACCACTGGGCAATAAATAGTAAATAGCTAAAAAGTAAATAGTGTGACACCTCTTACACCTGGCACTTAACTGTCTGAAAATCAGAGGGCATCAGAAACCAGGTGATAGCACCTGAGGTGACACCTGAGGTAGCACCTAAAGTAACACCTGAGGTAGCACCTTGAGATTGTATAAATATACACTCAAAACGGCCGCTGAATTTTTCAAAACACGCGCCGTTTTTGAAAAAACGGCCGTTGTTTTTTCCAAAACGCGCGCCGTTTCGTAAAAATCGCCGTTTATTTGACAAAAGGGAGGGTATAAATGCATAAAAATACAGGTAGATGCATATATATACAATTGTCTCAGGTTTGGTTTGAGGTGGGACCATAGATGCAATCATAGGTGTGAACGCAGGTGCAACCATAGGTGTGAACGCAGGTGTAACCATAGGTGAGACCGCAGGTGCTACTTCAGGTGTCACCTCAGGTGCTACCACATTGTTTCTGATGCCATCTGATTTTCAGACAGTTAAGTGCCAGGTGTAAGAGGTGTCACACTATAGACAATTTGACTGGGTACAAACCAAGATAATGAGCCCAAAAAATAGGCCAAGACATTTTTAATAATTACTTAACACTAATAAGTTTTGCGCTTTAAGAAAATTAGTGTAACTTTGCAGCTGTGAATAAGGAGGGTACAACAAACCCAAAAAACAGATTGAAAGAAAGATAAAATGAGAATAGTCATACAGCGAGTGAAGCAAGCCAGCGTCAGCATACTGAATGAAGAAACCGCCGCTAACGATAACGGAAACAGCATCAAGACGCCGAAGGTATATACTGAGAAAGCAGCCATCGGTCCGGGATTCGTCATCTTAGTAGGCGTCTGCAACGAGGACACGCAGGACGACGTAGAATGGCTGGTGAAGAAAGTTGTCAACCTCAGGGTGTTCGACGACGCTGAGGGCGTGATGAACCGCAGCATCCTCGATGTCGGCGGCCAGTGCCTGGTGGTGAGCCAGTTCACACTCTATGCCAGCTACAAGAAAGGCAACCGCCCCAGCTGGTTCCGTGCCGGCAGTCACGAGCACTCGATACCGCTCTACGAGGCTTTCTGTCGCGGATTAGAGGCTGAAATGGGCAAACCCGTGGGCACGGGCGAATTCGGTGCCGACATGCAGGTAAGTCTCACGAACGACGGCCCTGTGACCATCTGTATGGACACGAAAAACAAGGAATAAGAGACCGACCACGGCTCCAGACCAAGAACAAAGACAGAAAGAAAAACAGAAAAAATGAAGAGTCACCTGAAAGAACTTGAGATAGCGGGCATGGTACTTATAGGCGTAGGTATCGTCATTGCCCACACCGCAGGCTACAACTACGGCGCGTGGCCCTGCGGCTGCGGCATGCTGGTGCTGCTCGTTCCCTACATCTACAAGGCTTTCCACTGGAAGACCTACGAAGCCGAGAACCGCCGCAACATCTGGATCATCGTCTTGTGCATTCTGGTGATATACATACAGATACTGATAACGAGAATGTAAGTTATTCAACTTTTTCAAGTTAAGGAGTAAGAAGGAGTAAAGGGGAGTTAAAGGGAGTTAAAAGTCAAATGACCACCAACGACAATAACATCTGAATCACAAAAACAAGACAATGAGTATACGCGAAGCACAAGAGGCAGTAGACCAGTGGATAAAGGAGTACGGCGTGCGCTATTTCTCTGAGCTCACCAACATGACGGTGCTCACTGAAGAGGTGGGCGAGCTGGCACGCATCATGGCCCGCCGCTATGGCGACCAGTCGTGGAAAGCCACCGACCCTCGCCGCAGCGACAACGGGCGAGAGGCATTAGGCGAGGAGATGGCCGACGTGCTGTGGGTGCTGCTCTGCCTGGCTAACCAGACGGGCGTAGACCTGACCGAAGAGCTGCTGAAAAGCATCGACAAGAAGACCCACCGCGACGCCCTGCGACACATCGAGAATCCGAAACTGAAAGCATAACAAAAGTGACCCGAAACTTAAAACAAAAATAACTATGGCAGAAAAGACAAGAATTGAAGAGGCTCTGTCGAAGTACAACCTCGACGTCAACGACCAGGAAGTGAAGGAGGCCGTCAAGGAAATCATAGCCACCAAGGTGCACGAGAACGACACGCCGGAGGTGAAGAAATTCCTCATGGGTAGCGTAGAACTGACCACACTGAAGACCACCGACAGCGACGAGTCGGTGATGGCCTTCACCGAGCGCGTCAACCAGTTTGATGAGCAGTACCCCACCCTACCCCACGTGGCCACCATCTGCGTCTATCCGCGCTTCGCCAAGATTGTGAGCGAGACGCTGGAGGTCGACGGCGTAGAGATAGCATGCGTTTCAGGCAGTTTCCCTTCGTCACAGGCGCTGATTGAGGTGAAGACGGTAGAAACCTCGCTGGCCGTGAAAGACGGCGCTACAGAGATAGATATGGTGCTCTCGGTGGGTGCCTTCCTCAGCGGCGACTACGAGACCGTCAGCGACGAGATACAGCAGATGAAGGAGGCCTGCGGCGACAAGAAGATGAAGGTCATCTTAGAGACCGGCTGCCTGAAGACGGCGAAGAATATCAAGACGGCCTCACTGCTGGCCATGTATAGCGGCGCCGACTACATCAAGACCTCTACAGGCAAGCTAGAGCCAGCCGCCACACCAGAGGCCGCCTACGTCATGTGTCAGGCCATTAAGGAATACTACAACGAGACGGGCATACAGATTGGTTTTAAGCCCGCTGGAGGCCTTAACTCTGTGATGGACGCACTGATATACTATACCATCGTGAAAGAGGTCCTAGGCGAAAAATGGCTCACCAACCAGTGGTTCCGCATGGGCACCAGCCGCCTGGCGAACATGCTGCTCTCAGAGGTCGTCGGCGAGGAGGTGAAGTTCTTCTAAATTAGAAGGAGTTAGAAGGAGTTAGAAGGAGTTAGAAGAAGTTGGAAGGAGTTAGAAGAAGTTGGAAGGAGTTAGAAGGAGTTAGAAGGAGTTAGAAGAAGTTGGAAGGAGTTAGAAGGAGTTAGAAGGAGTTAGAAGGAGTTAGAAGGAGTTAGAAGTCAAATGACTATCAACGACAATAACCTCTGAAGATTATGATTATCCGTAATTATCCGAGAAAGGACGCTGAAAGCGTCTTATACGGGATCATGAGGATAATCATACTAAAGATTGTAGAAAGCAGACTAATGACTTCTAACTCCATCTAACTCCTTATAACTTCCATTAACTCCTTATAACTTCTAGTAATTCCTCTGGATGACATAGTCGAGATAAGCCTTGAAGGAGTCCTTCAAGGCTTTCTCTTTGACATAGCGGTCGATAAACAGCTGCGACTCACGGGCAATCTCCACCATTTTCTGCTCGGCATACTCTATGCCCCCCTGCTGCTTGGTAAACTCCACGAGAACGGCGATTTCATCGGCATTAACAGTTCCGGCCTTCACCTTGCGAGCCAGGTTGAGCATCGACTCCATGTTAGTATGGTTAAGGGCATAGATAACGGGCAGCGTCAGCTTACCCTCGAGCATGTCGTTGCCCGTAGGTTTACCGATATCCTTAGAGTCATAATAGTCGAAGATATCGTCGCGAATCTGGAAAATCACACCGATATTTTGTCCGAATTTTGCAGCAGCGACAATCTGCTCGTCAGTCGCACCAGCTGAGAGAGCACCAATCTTAGCGCAGGCCTCGAAAAGAGCGGCGGTCTTATTATTAATAATCTGATAATAAACGTCTTCCGAGAAAGTCTGATTCTGTATATTCGATAACTGCAATATCTCTCCAGCCGCCAAGGTGCGTCCGAGCTCAGCCAATAACTGTACGATTCTTTGATGGTCGGTAAGCGACACCCTCAGCAACGCCGTCGACAGGATGTAGTCGCCCACAAGCACCGCCACCTTATTATCGTAAGTGGCATTCACCGATGCCTGTCCGCGTCGCTCGCTGCTCTCGTCTACCACATCGTCGTGAACCAGCGATGCCGTGTGCAGCAGCTCTAAACCTACTGCCGCATTCTGAGTCACCGCCGATACCTCGCCAAAATTTTTAGCCGTCAGCAGTATCAGCATCGGCCGCATACGCTTGCCGCCGCGCTGGCGGATATGATCGAGCGCCGACCCCAAGAGGCCATCGTCATGATTAAGCGACTCATTAAACAAGTCGACGAAATAGTCTAAATCTGCAGCAATAGGCTGCCGGATAAGCGATAAATAGTCCATCACGAAAGAATTTTGATACAAAATTAGTGAAAATCTTTCGATAATAAAAGTTTTTTTAGTAATTTTACGCGAAAATTCTCTATTATTATGGATAAACTGTTTCTTTTAGACGCCTACGCGCTCATTTACCGCTCTTATTATGCGTTCATCAAGAACCCGCGCATCAATTCAAAAGGTCAGAACACCAGTGCCATCATCGGTTTTTGCAACACCCTGAACGAGGTGCTGCAGAAAGAGAAGCCTACACATATCGGCGTGGCCTTCGACCCTCACGGACCGACGTTCCGCAGCGAGACATTCCCAGCCTATAAGGCTCAGCGCGACGCCACACCCGAAGACATCCACGCCGCCGTGCCTATCATCAAAGACATCTTACGCGCCTACCGTATTCCCATCCTTCAGGTAGATGGCTACGAAGCTGACGACGTGATCGGCACGCTGGCAAAAAAGGCTGATTCCATCGGCATAAAGTGTTATATGCTCACACCCGACAAGGACTACGGTCAGCTGGTGACCGACCTGGCCAACATCTACCGCCCCCGTCATGGCGGCGGCTACGAGGTCATGGGTCCTCAGGAGGTATGTGCGAAATACGGCATCGCCTCACCCACCCAGGTCATCGACCTGTTGGCACTGATGGGCGACAGCGCCGACAACTTCCCCGGCTGTCCGGGCGTGGGCGAGAAGACCGCCGCCAAACTCATTGCCGAATTTGGCAGCGTGGAACAACTGCTGGCACGAACCAGCGAACTGAAGGGCGCCTTACAGAAAAAAGTGACCGAACATGTCGACGACATCAAGATGAGTTACTTCCTGGCCACCATCAAGACCGACGTACCCATCGACCTCAACATGGACGAGCTCAAACTGGTGGAACCCGACGAAGAAGAGTTAGGCAAAATCTTCACCGAGCTGGAGTTTAAGCAGCTGGCAGACAAGGTTCTTAAAAAATCACAAAAAACCGTAACAGCTGCAAATCAACAACTCGATTTATTTGCAGAATTTCCCGCCGACGGGACAGCTTGTGACGAAAATCCAAGTTTTGAAACCTTAAAAACGGTAACACACAACTATAAACTCGTTGATAATGAGGAAGAAATAAAAAAGCTTTATGATTATTTATTGACAAATGAAATTCTCAGTGTAGATACTGAGACCACATCAACCTCGGCTATCGATGCCGAATTGGTTGGTTTGTCGTTCGCCGTCAAGGAATTTGAGGCCTTTTACGTGCCCATTCCCGCCAATCGTGAAGAAGCCTTAAAAATTGTCAATATTTTCAAACCGCTCTACGAAAGTCCCAAAATCCTGAAGGTAGGTCAGAACCTAAAGTACGATTTAGAAGTTTTAAGAAATTATAACGTTCAATTACAAGCCCCCATGTGGGACACGATGATAGCCCACTATTTGATACAACCCGAGTTGCGCCACAACATGGACTTCATGGCCGAAGTGTATCTAAACTACCAAACCATACACATCGACGAACTCATAGGACCCAAAGGCAAGAACCAACGGTCGATGCGAGACCTCAAGCCTGAGGAGGTATATGAGTATGCCGCCGAAGATGCCGACGTCACCCTTCGCCTGAAGAACAAACTAGAAGCGGAACTGAAGCGCTTTGAGTGCGAAGACCTATTCTATAACATAGAGATGCCCTTGATGCCTGTACTGGCAGAGATGGAGATGAACGGTGTGTGCCTTGATACCGATTCGCTGCAAGAAACGTCAATAATTATGACAAAGAGAATGAACGAGATAGAGCAACGTATCTACGAGTTAGCCGGACAGCCGTTTAACATCGCATCGCCCAAGCAGGTAGGCGAAGTGCTCTTCGACAAGCTCAAAATCGTAGAGAAAGCCAAGAAGACCAAGACCGGACAATACGTCACCAGCGAGGAGGTGCTTCAACAACTGAAAGGAAAGCATGAAATCGTTGCCGACATATTGGAACACAGAGGGTTAAAGAAGCTCATAGGCACCTATATAGAAGCATTGCCTAAACTGATTAACCCACGTACCAAGCATATCCACACTTCGTTTAACCAGACCATTACAGCCACCGGTCGCTTGTCGTCATCAGACCCCAACCTGCAGAATATTCCCATCCGAGGTGAAGACGGAAAAGAAATCCGTAAGGCCTTTATCCCTGAGCCTGGCTGTCTGTTTTTTTCAGCTGACTACAGCCAGATAGAGTTGCGGGTGATGGCCCACCTTAGTAACGATCAACAGATGATAAACGTATTTAACGAGGGAAAGGATTTACACGCCGCCACCGCCGCTACCATCTACAAAAAACCCATCGACCAGGTAAGCCGCGACGAGCGCACGAAGTCAAAGCGTGCGAATTTCGGCATTATCTATGGCATCACCGTCTTCGGTCTTGCCGAGCGCCTTGACATCAGTCGCGACGAGGCCAAACAGCTCATCGACGGTTATTTTGAAACCTTCCCCGAGGTACACGACTACATGGAGCAGGCCAAGCAGAAGGCTCGCCAACAGGGTTACGTCACTACCCTCTTCGGCCGCCGCCGCTATCTGCCCGACATCAACAGCGCCAATGCCACCGTGCGCGGTTTTGCAGAGCGTAACGCCATCAACGCTCCTATTCAGGGCACTGCCGCCGACATCATCAAGGTGGCCATGATTCGCATCCATAACCGCTTCAAGCAGGAAGGCATACGTTCCAAGATGATTCTCCAGGTACATGACGAACTCAACTTCAGTGTCTACCCCGAGGAAAAGGAGCAGGTAGAGCGCATCGTGCTGGAAGAGATGCAGAATGCCATCGCCCTGAAAGTGCCCCTCGTGGCTGACTCCGGCTTCGGCAGCAACTGGCTGGAGGCACACTAAATACCTATAATAAGGATAAACAAGTCGAAGAAAACCTATGAAGCCAGCAAGCAATGAGCGATAAGCCGAAATGGGAAAAATACGGCGGAGAAAAGAAGCCGACGATGAAGCGTCGCTGCACGGAGCACGACTACTACGACCGTAGCATCTACATGATAACGATGGCTACGGAAGGGCGTCGGCAGCTCTTTGGACAGATAGAAGGTAACAGCAACTGCGAGAAAGAGGCGGTCAGCGTGAAACTCTCTGCAATGGGCGAGAGGGTGAAGGAATGTTGGGAAAACATCGCTGACTATTATCCGCAAGTGGAGCCCATGAAGCTGTGTATCATGCCCGACCACATACACGGGCTGCTGTTTGTGCACGAGAAGATGAACAGCCATTTAGGGAAGGTCATTGCCGGCTTTAAAACAGGGACGAGGAAAGCGGCGCGGGAGCTGGGGATTCTCCCTGCGCTAATAGCGCAGTCAGCCACCACCCCCTCGCGACACACGGCCGCCGGGCGCGCTCACGGCACCCTTTGGGAGCCTAACTACCACGACCGCCTACTGCGAGGCCGTAGCCAACTGCAGCGGATGATTACCTACATGGACGAGAACCCCTATCGGCGATGGATAAAGCAACAGCATCCGGAGTATTTTACAAGGATGGCAACACTGACCGTGGCCAATTATGCCATGCAGGCAATGGGAAACAGGTTCTTGCTCGACAACCCAGCAAAAATCCAGATACAGTGCTCACGTAGCCTCACTCCCGCAGAAATAGAAAGCCGCAAGACGGCTATCCTTGATCAAGCACAAAAGGAGAAAAGCGTGCTGGTATCGCCATGTATCAGCCCTGGCGAACAGGCCATCACAACAGCAGCAATGACAGCCGGAATACCACTCATCGTACTGCTGGTGAAGGGCTTTCCACCTTACTTCAAACCACAGCCAAAATACATTGAAGCCTGCGCAACAGGGCTGCTCCTTATGATTTCACCGTTTGCTTGGCAAAATGAAAAGCTCAGCGATATGAGACAACGATGCCTGCTGCTCAACAGCATAGCAGCGGAAATCAGCAAATAATTTCAGTTAACGACTTGACAATCAAAAAAAATTAGTAATTTTGCAGCCGAATAAGAGAGAACAAACATTCTACAACCAAAAATAAACACGAGAAAGCAATGAAAAGATTATTCGTTTACATGACGATGATGCTGGCCGTTATGACCATGACAACCAGCTGCAAGAAAGACGACAATGGCCGTTCGGCTGAGGACGTTGCCAAGAGTATCTGCGCTACTGGCTGGCAGGGCTACAACCAGTATCAGGTGAAGGAGATGGGCGGTTGGGTTGACCGCGACAACGACTTCGTGGTGATGCGTTTCGACCGCAGCAACAATACCGACATCAAGGGCACTGGCTGGCAACTGCAGTTTGACAATTCAAACTTTAACAACCTGCAGGAGAAGAGCGCCTTCGAATGGTACATCTCCGACGGACGCCTCTACATCATTTATAAAGAGAGCGGATGGGGCCGCGTCAACGCCATCACCAACGACATGGATATGGCTGGTGACTACTTTACAGGCTGGTGGCTCACCAATGACGGTGACCGCCGCTACAGATTCAACTATAAGGTGTCGGGTTTCAAGGACTGGGACAAGTATACGAAGTAGTAAGGAGTTAGAAGGAGTTAGAGGGAGTTAGAAGAAGTTAGAAGAAGTTAGAGGGAGTTAGAAGTCATTACTTTTAGCTCCCTTTAAACTTTAAAAAGGAGGAAAAGCAAAACTATTTTTATTAATTCCAGCCATAAGTTTGGTGAAATCGTTAATAATGACTACCTTTGTAGCCCAATGAACGATTTCCTAAGCCAATTTCATAAAAACAACTTTCTTCACGCCACCCCTACGAAAACTGGGAGTAAGCAGAAAGTGCTGTTTCAGCTGACCTTCGACCATGGAGCCACCGTCACCGTGGTCGACGACAAGGGACAGCCAGTCATGCCCGACTTCAAGCACTATCAGGGTGAGACCTTCAACGTGCTGCGTATCATCAGCAATATCCAACAGGAGCAGTCGATGCGCATCAGCTGGGGCACCGACGACGACAGCAGCATCCGTCTGCACGACTACCCCTACTTGCTGTTCGCCCTGCTGCGCTGCAATAACCTCGTTGACAAAGACCTGCATCCGCTGAAGGTAACCGAAGAGCCAGCCACGGTGGTGCTGAAGCTGAATATGGAAGGGTCTTCCCTCACCCCCACGTTCTACGCCCGTTGCGAGGGTATGCCGCCACAGGAGTTTCACATGCTCAGCGACGTGTTCCTGCTTGCCGGCGACACCATCTACCCCACCCCATCGCTGGGTGAGAACTACCTGCGCCTCGACTTCTTCCGCGAGACCTTCCCCCCTACCCTACTAGAGCAATACTTGTCGGTGTTCTACAGCTATATCGACAACGTAGACCTCGACTACGAGGACTATCAGCTGGTATACAGCGACCAGACCATAGAGACCATTCCCACGATAATCATTGAGAAGGTAGATGCCGACATGGCCCTCTACCTGCGGCTTACCAACAGCCTACCCGGCACCAATGCCGACTTTGCCAACCGCTTTGACCTTACCTGCCTGGCCACGCTGACAATGGAGCACCAGGTACTCATCCGCCGTATCGTACAAAACGACGACGGCGACAACGAGGCCGAGCTGCACAAGATTATCACAAGCTTCGCCCCCAACCGCACAGCGGCAAAGGAGGTGTGGAATACCGATGGCGAGTTTATAGTGCCTCAGGATGTGGCCGGACCCTTTCTGTTACAATCCTTGCCCCAGCTGGTGCGCCGCTATCAGCTGTTAGGTGCCGAGCGCCTGAAGGAGTATAAGGTAAAGCCCGTACAGCCCAAGATGCAGCTAAAGCTGTCGTCGGGCATCGACTTCTTAGAGGGTACTGCTACCATCAGCCTCGACGGCGAAGAGATGTCGCTCAAGAAGTTCCTCCAGCAGTATGGCAAGCAGAAATATGTCACCCTGAGCGACGGTCAGCGCGGCCTCGTCGACGAGCAGTATGTGAAGCGGCTGGAGCGTATCTTCAAGAAGGTGGAACGAGGCGACAAGGTGAAGGTGTCGTTCTTCGACCTGCCCGAGATTGAGAGCCTGCTGCAGGAGAAGCTTGAAGGCAAAACCTTCAAGCACTATCGTGAGTTCTATGAGGGATTCAACAAGCTGTCGTCGCAGAAGCTGCGCACCACAGGCGTCAACGCCACCCTGCGCAACTATCAGAAAGAGGGCGTCAAGTGGATTAACTACCTCTACGACAACAACTTCGGCGGCTGCTTGGCCGACGACATGGGATTGGGTAAGACACTACAGACCATCACCATGCTCACACGGGTATATAAAGCCAATAGCCCCTCACCCAACTCTTCTCTCATCATCATGCCCCGCTCGCTGCTGTTCAACTGGCAGGACGAACTGAAAAAGTTTGCACCCCAACTGACCTACTACACCTATTACGGTCAGCAGCGCGACCTGGAGGAAGCCCTCAAGCAGCAGCTCATACTCACCACCTACGCCCTGGTGCGCAATGATATAGAGCAATTCCGCGAACAGCAGTTCCACTACATCATCCTCGACGAAAGCCAGAACATCAAGAACCTTACGTCACAGACCACCCAGGCCGTCATGCTCCTTAACGGCGAGCACCGCCTGGCCCTCAGCGGTACACCCATCGAGAACAACCTCACCGAGCTCTACTCGCTCTACCGATTCCTCAACCCCGCCATGCTTGGCTCGCTCGACGACTTCAACCGCCAGTACGCCACACCCATACAGCATAATGCCGACAAAGAGGCCACCGAAGCCCTGCGCCGCAAAATCTTCCCCTTCATGCTGCGGCGCCTGAAGAAAGACGTGCTCAAGGAACTGCCCGACCGCATGGAGCAGACACTCTACGTAGAGATGGAGGCCGACCACCAGCGGTTCTACGAGGAGCGCCGCCAGTACTACCAGCAAGCCATCCAGAGCAGCATCAAAACGCAGGGCCTGGAGAAGTCACAGATGATGATGTTTCAAGCCCTCTCAGAACTTCGCCGCATAGCCTCCGTACCAGAGAGCCTCAGCGACGGCGCTATCACCTCGCCCAAGCTGCCGCTGCTCTGCGAACAGATAGAAGAGGTGGTGGCTGGAGGCCACAAGGTGGTTATCTTCTTCAACTTCATTGCCGGCATTGAACTGTTGGGCGATCGACTGACGGAAATGGGCATCGACTACGCCACGATGACGGGCTCCACTCGCGACCGCCGCGCCGTCATTGAGCGTTTCCAGCAGGACGCAGGATGCAAAGCCCTGCTGATGACGCTGAAGACCGGCGGCGTAGGCCTGAACCTCACCGTTGCCGACACGGTCTACATCGTAGAGCCCTGGTGGAACAAGGCCGCTGAGGAGCAGGCCATCAACCGTCTGCACCGCATAGGCCAGAAGGCCAAGGTGATGAGCTATGCACTCATTACCCGCGACACCATCGAAGAGAAGATACGCCTGCTGCAACAGCAGAAGCAAGACCTCGCCGACAGCCTCATCACCGGCGACCAGGCCATGACCAAGCGCCTCACCGAGGAAGACATCAAATATATTTTTGGAGAATAAACACAGTGCCATCGGGTTCTCCACCTATAGAAATAAATAGAGTGCCATCGGGTTTTGCCCGATGGAAAACACCAAAAAGAAATGAAGCACCCCACCCTATTCGCTAACGCCACCGACACCCAGAATGCCCTCGTGCTCGAAGAGCCTACCCAAGAGCAATGGCACACCGCCAAGCAGCAATTAGAGAGCCGCTGCACGAAGCAGGAGCTGCAGAAATACGCCGAAGCCCTGATACCCTGGCTCAGCCAGTATCCGGCCATCAAACGCGCCACCCGCAACGGCCGAGTGTTAGCCGCCACCGAAGTGGACGCCATGCTGAAGAGCAACGCCTCTAAAAGCACCATCGCACAGGGTCTGAGCCTCATCTTAGGCAGCAGGCAAAACCTGCAACTATACATCGATGCCATGAGCACCGAGCTGCGCGAACTGTGGCGCACACTGCTGTTTAACATCTTCCTCACCCATACCGAGGCTAAACTCATACTCAAGACCAGCGATAACCTCTTTAAGGAGCAACGGTCTTACTACTACGGCAACGATACAGCATGGAACAAGCGCGAATACGGCTTCTTCACGACAGCCAACTTCCGCTCGCCCGAGAAGACCAAATACGGCTATCGGGAGTACGAATCATTCATAGCCCTGAACAAAGGTATCCGTGATATGTTTATGCCACTGTTCTTCTCTGAGGCCAGCGACAGCGACAGCGGCCTCAACGAGCTGCCAGCCGGGGAGTGGCGAACGGTGAACTTTGAGGCCGAAAGCATGACCCACTACCAGCTCTTAGAAGGACTTTTGGCCCAGGATGCGCTGCCTGTGAAGAAGAAGGGCATCGGCATTACAGACATGAAGCGGGTACAGAAGAAGATAGCCCTTGCAGAATTTTTCCCCGGCGACGAGAACGAATACCGCCAGAACCTGCGGGCCTTCGGATATATGCAGCTACTGGCTCTCAACGACTACTATTTCGTTAAAAAAAAGGACAACAAAATCATACCCTACGAACAGGTAGTACGCACGCTGATAGACAACTTTGCCAAGCTCGACTACTTCGTGGCCGGCATCCTCTACCCCCACATCAAGGGTCTGACGAAGCAGATGACCGAATACGGCCGCGAAACGAAACTTTGCCTGAACATGCTATCGTGCCTGCGCGAGGAACCGGAGCGATGGCTCTCCATCCGCGACATCTACATGAAAATCTGCTACCTTGACAGCCAGGAGAACACCTCACGCTATGTGGCACTCGTATTCTATCCCAACGACGAGCAGTACACCACGGAGATGATCAACCAGTACAGCAATAGAATCATTGCTGCCAACAGCTACGCCATGCAGTTTGGCTACACGGGCCTGCAGATGTTCGCCTTCCAACTGGCCAGCATAGGCCTCGCAGAGGTAGCCCTCAACGAACAGCCACTGGCCAACCTCTCGCCCTGCAGCGCCTTGGAATACGTGCGCCTGACGCCCTTGGGCCGTTACGCCCTCGGCGTCACCAACGACTACGAGGCGCCGGAACTGGAGCACGTAGCTTATTTCGAGTTAGACCCCGACCGCCTTATCATACGCTCGCTCGTAGACCCTAACCCCTATGCCCAGCTGCTGAAAGACTCCAGCACGCCCATCTCGCGCAACCGCTTCGAAACCAGTGCGCTGTCGTTTCTGGCCAACTGCCATAAGCGTGAGGACGTAGAGCAGAAAATCAGCATCTTCCGCCGATTCATTGCCAACGAACTGCCGCCACTCTGGGAGCAGTTCTTTCAGCAGCTGCTACAGCACTGCCATCCGCTAAAGGAAGACCGCATGGGCTACAAGCGCTACATACTGTCGGCCGACAACCGCGACCTGATACAACTCGTGACCACCGACCCCGTGCTGCGACAGATTGTCGTCCGTGCCGAGGGCTACCGCATCATGGTGAAGAACGACGACCTGAAGAAGTTTGAAACCCAACTCAAGAAGCACGGCTACCTGCTGTAAGGGGGAACAATAAGTAATGAAGATGTGAAGCAGACGCCAGATGTTGACATTTAGCGCAAGAAAGTTTGGCTATGTCGGCAAAATGCCGTACCTTTGCAGCCAAATTTAAACGTTTAAAAGAGAAATGGCATTAAAATGTGGTATCGTGGGCTTGCCCAACGTCGGCAAGTCTACATTGTTTAACTGCCTGTCGAGCGCTAAGGCACAGGCAGCCAATTTTCCGTTTTGTACGATAGAACCTAATGTGGGCGTCATCACCGTGCCCGACGAGCGCCTGACAAAGCTGGCCGAACTGGTGCATCCCGGACGTATCGTGCCCGCCACGTGCGAGATTGTCGACATCGCCGGACTCGTCAAAGGTGCGTCGAAAGGTGAAGGCTTAGGCAACAAGTTCTTAGGCAACATCCGCGAGACCGACGCCATTATCCACGTGCTGCGCTGTTTTGAAGATGATAACATCACCCACGTCGACGGCACCATCGACCCCATACGCGACAAGGAAATCATAGACACCGAAC
>CAMHKU010000036.1 GCA_946185805.1 uncultured Prevotellaceae bacterium
GCAAAGGTACGGACAAAATCTCAGTCTGGAAATACGGGGTTCACTGATGGCTTACTTTTGGACAAATCAGACACTCGAAAAATTATTTGCGGATTTTAGGTAAATAGTAAATTGTAAATAGTGTGACACCTCTTACACCTGGCACTTAACTCGCTGAAAATCAGTGGCCATTTTTTTGGTGTAAGTAGCACCTGAGGTAACACCTGAGGTAGCACCCATGCGGCCTTCGGCCTAGTGAAAAGTGAAGAGTGAAAAGTGAAAAGTGAAGAGTGAAAAGTGAAAAAGTAATTTTGCATAAATATACGCTTAAAACGGCGTGCGTTTCTAACGAAACGCGCGCCGTTTTTGAAAAAACGCCCGCTGTTTTTTCAGAAACGCACGCCGTTTTGCCAGAAAGTACAAATTGTTTACAAAAGACGACGCGGTTCTGAATAAATATGCAGGCCGGTGTATAATTATGCAATCGCACGGTAGGTGGTACTTCAGGTGTGACCTCAGGTGTGACCTCAGGTGCGACCTGTTTCCTTGTAATGACTCCTGAAAATCAGCAAGTTAAGTGTTGGGTGTAAGAGGTGTCACCTATTGTTTTTTTAGCGGTAAATATCCCCGTCGTCGGTGATGAGGAGCAGTTCGAGGGTTGCGTCGGCTAACAGCGGGCGACAGTGAGCCATGCAGTGAGCGATGACGATGCGGGCGAAGCGCTCCACACAGTCAGCGGGCAGTCGCTCCCACAGTTCGCGGGCCAGGGTGATGGTGGGCAGCAGGTCGTCGATGACGTCAGGTGAGACGCCGGCTTCGGCGAGCATTTGGCGGATAAAGCTGGGATTCATGGTGCCACGGCGGCTGTGGGTGTCCATCTGGCCTTCGGCCAGCTTGACGGCCTTGCCAAGCATGACACCGAGGGTGACATGAGGAAAGCCGAGGTCGGCGGCCATGGTGAGTGTCTCGCCGATATAGTTGCCATACTGTACGAAAGCCTGCGGGGGCAGGGTAGGGTAGTTCTGACGGAGAAAACGCTCGCTCTTGGCACCGCTGTTAAGCACTACGCGCGTGGTGCCGCTGGCCTTGGCCACGTCCATACACTTGCGGATGCTCAGTATGAAGGCCTCCTCGCTGAAGGGCTTGACGATGCCTGAGACACCGATGATGGAGATGCCGCCCTCGATGCCCAGGCGGGGGTTGAAGGTGCGGCGGGCAATGTCGGCGCCGTGGGGGACGCTGATGGTGACGGAGAGAGGGGGGAGGGAGAATAGTTTTTCCAGGTTTTGGCGGATCATCTGTCGCGGGCCTCGGTTGATGGCGGCCTCGCCGGGCGGATAGTCGAAACCGGGGAGGGTGAAGCGTCCAACGCCCTCACCGCCAAGTATCTCAAAACCGTCAGAAGGTTCTGCCATAGCTCTTATCTCCAGGCCGTTGGTGACGTCGGGGTCGTCGCCGGCCTGCTTGATGCAGTAGGCGTAGTCGGGGCCGTAGCCCACGGCGACGTGGATGGTCTCGCCGTCGGGCAGCAGGACGGGCACCTCTAAGGACGTTTCACCCTTCAGCAGTCTTGTAGCGGCAGCTACAGCGGCAGCGGTGGCGCAAGTGCCGGTGGTGAGGCCGCTGTGCAGGGGGAAGAAGCTTGGCAGCAGGCGCTCTACGGCGCGGCGCAGGCCGTGGGGGCCGTCGACGGTGACGATGGGGGGAAGGGCGCTTTGGGGCAGCGGCACCGCCGCTGCACAGCCGACTGCGGGTGAGGATGAGTGCACCGCCGCTGCACAGCCGACTGCAGGCGAGGATGAGTGCACCGCCGCTGCACAGCCGACTGCAGGCGAGGGGAGTGAGGGGGATGAAAGCGGCGGGTAAGGCGGCCGCTTGATGACGAGCACCTTGACGCCAGCCAGGCGGGCGGCCTCCACCTTCTCCAGAAAGCCGCCGCTCAGTCCGCTTTCCTTGGTGAGTATGGCCTGCGGGTGAAGCTGGCGTAGCAGGGTGGCGGTGTCGTCGTGCTCATAATATACGAGGTGGTCTTCCGGGAACTGCGCCTTCCGTGCTATACGCTGCGACAACTGGCGATTGAGTATGCGCACCCAGCACTCGTTGACGGCCTTTGCCCAATAGGGGCGCAGCGTGCCGATATTGTTGACACCCGTCAGTGCCAGCAGGCGGCGTATGTCTTGAGCCTCCAGCTGATTCATGGCCTCCTGGTAGTCCGTACACCACGTGAGGTCAGCAGCGCGTGGCGGGTAGATGCGGTCGTAGCGGATGATAGGTATGCCGACTTTCTGAGCCGCGACTATCAGGTTGTGGTGTAGCTCTTCGGCAAAGGGATGGGCGGCATCGACAATCAGCCGTATGTCGTGCTCGCGGCACAGTGCAATCATCTTTGGCACGTCCAGACTGCCCTCCAGCCTCACGCCATGCAGCAGTTCCACCTGCTGACCCTCGGTGCGTGTGCTGTAGTAGTAGGGGCTGCCCGCCTCTTCGAGCACCTCCACGGCCTTACGCCCTTCTGTCGTCCCTCCGAATACCAGTATCATTGAAAAATTGAAGAATTGAAAAATTGAAAGATTGAAGATTCTGCAAGATTTAGTGTGGATGGATAGTCGTTTTTTGAAAATATGACGGCTTGTCGTCGTCGCCCTTGCGGAAGAGGTGGGTGAAGTGCTTGTCGTAGAGAGCGGATAGTCCGCTGCGGTTGTCGATGGCCTCGCCAACAACGATCATCGTTGTGAGCGTCAGGTGGTTGTCGCGGACGATGCGGGCCAGGTCGCGGAGCACGCCGCGATAGATGCGCTGGTCGGGCCATGTGAGGTGGTAGCAGGCCGCCACGGGTGTGTCCTCAGGATACTCTTGGAGCAACTGTTGCTGCACGTCATCGACGATGGCTGCCGAGAGGAAGATGCACATCGTTGACTGCGAGCGCGCCAGCAGATGGAGCTTTTCGCGCGGTGGCATGGGGGTGCGCCCTTCGCCGCGGGTAAGGATAATGGTTTGTGTGCGCTCGGGTATGGTAAATTGCGAGCGCAGTTCGGCGGCGGCGGCGAGGAACGATGAGATGCCGGGCGTGATGCTGTAGTCCATCTGGTTGGCGTCGAAGAATTGCATCTGCTCCTGTATGGCGCCAAAGATGCAGGGGTCGCCGGTATGCAGGCGCACGATGCGGTGCCCTCGGTCGTAGTGTTCCTTCATCAGCTGGCACTGCTCTTCCAGGGTCATGTCGGCCGATGAGCGTACGACGGCGCCCGCCTTGTGGCAGTCGGTGAGTTCGCGTGGCACGAGGCTGCCGGCATAAAGTATGAGGTCGGCCTGCTCCAGCAGTCGTCGGCCGCGGACGCTGATGAGGTCCGGGTCGCCCGGACCGGCGCCGACGATGTCAATGTGGCCCTGAGGCTGGCGCAGGTGCTCACGGCTGATGGCCAGTGCGGCCGTCCAGTTCTTCCCTTTCACCTTCGGGATGATTAGTTCGCCATGGTTGGAACCCAGGATGGCGGCCGCCTCGCAGACGCTGGGCGTGCCCACATGCTTTTCTACGGTGGCGCTGGGATTGGGCACGCTGACTGTCGAAAGCTCCTCGGCGGTAAAGAACACCACCTCCTCGTTGTACTCATCCTCCAGCAGCTCCACGAACTCCTCGTCCTGCTTCACGTCGATGGTGCAGTAGCGGTGGGCGCAGGGCAAGATGCCCTTCTGGGCCAGAGCCTCGTCTATCTGGTCGTAGATCAGCTCGTAGTCCTCCGGATGGTGCGCCAGCCCGAAGCCGATGGTGCCCACCATGGGTACGAAGTGCAGGCAGAGCAAGCCCTCAGGAGCATGGCGTATGAAGGGCGATACGATGATGAGCAAACTGTATTTCTGTGGGTCGGCCTCGCTGATGTCGCTGATGATGGTGACATGCTTGGGAAGTGTGCGTTCCATGTAGTCCGTACCCTTGTCGCGAACCTCCAGGAGCAGGGCTGTCGGCTTGCGGTTGACGAATGCAAAGATACAGTCGTTCATGCCATCTTCGCTGGCTACGGGCCAGTCGAAGCGCGCCTCCAAGGTGTCGAGGGCCCAGAGTCCGGCATTGTCGCTCTGGGTAGTGATGACAGCGTCGGCGCCGATAACGGCAGCCACTCTGTCGGTCAGTTCGTTGGCACCGCCCACATGGCCTGAGAGCACGGCGACGGCATGCAGTCCGAGACTGTCAACACACACCACGGCGGGGTCCTCGTGCTTATCCTTGACATAGGGGGCGATGGTGCGGACGCAGATGCCCATGGCGCCGATGAAGACAAAGGCATCGAAGTCGTGCCAGCGCTTGCCGACGTTGGTTCGGCTGATGAGTTCTCCTTTCAACTGGCTCAGCAGCAGGAAGGCCATGTTTCTGCCTTCTTCGCTGATTTGTATGATGGCTATTTTTTGCATTTCAAGATGGTTATTGGGTGATGCTCGTTGAGTTGGATATGTAGCGGCGGCTCCTGGTGGAGTCCCAGCTCGCGGCAGGCGTCGTCCCAGAGCTGACGGCTGTCGGTAGTGACGCGGGGCGCCTTGACGCTGTTCATCACGATGACGCCGCCGGACGGCAGCACCGTCAGCACGCGGGCCATGATTTCCTTCAAGCGGCCACCGTGGCCACCGATGAAGACGGCATCGGGATGTGCTGCCGGTAGCGGCAGGCTGAGGAAGTCGCCGATGTGGACGTCGATGCCGGGGGCACCGTGGCGGCGGCAGTTGGCTGTGATGATGGCCTCGCACTCGGGGCGTATTTCGAAAGCGACGACGTGCAGATGGGGGAAGAGCAGGCGCGCCTCGATGCTGACGCTGCCCGTGCAGGCGCCGATGTCCCATAGCACGGTGCGGCGGGGCAGGTCGAGGGCCTGGAGGGTGAGCAGGCGGATGGGCATCTTGGTGATCATCTTCTCGCGGCCGTCGAGTAGGGCGAAGCTGCTGTCGGCGATGCCGAAGGGGCGCAGCGGGAGGGTAGCGGCGGGTGAGCCGGGGGCAGCGGCACCGCCGCTGCACAGCCGACTCAAGGGAAGGAGGACGGGGCTGACAGTGAGGATGACGCAGTTGGGGGTGTGGAATTGGCTGGTGGCGGCAGCTCCTAAAGGCTGCGTGGTCACGCGCTCGGCGGCAGGATTGCCTAAGTGTTCGCCAACGTGCATGGTGTAGCTGGTGTAGCCGTAGTCAATCAGGCGGCGGGCGATGGCGGAGGGGGTATGCTCGCGGTCAGTAAGTATGCCTATCTTGGGGGCGCGCTCAATGAGGGCGCGGTCCAGTTCGGGCCAGGGGCGACCGGTGAGCGAGACGATGCGCATGTCGTGATAAGGCATGAGCAGACGGTGAGCCAGCAGTTGCAGGGAGTTGAACGATGGGTAGAGCACCATCTCTGCTTCCGGCATTTCGCGCCGGATGGTGTTAGCAAAGCCAAAGAACAGCGGGTCGCCGGAGGCGAAGACGATAATCTCTCTCCCTGCCCCTCTCCGGTATTGTTCGAAGACGGCATCTAAGGGTACGGTGATGTCTATCCACGCGGCACCGTGAGGCAGCAGTGGTGCCACAATGTCGTGATGGCGGCGCCCGCCGGAGAACACGCGTCCGTGGCTGATGATATTGAGCACCTCGGGCGGAAACCAGGGATTCGCCTTGTCGCTGATTCCTATAACAACAAACCGCATATATATTCTTCTTCTGTCCTTATGTATAAAGACTTCTGTTCTTCTGTCTATAGATCACGTCCGGGTTTCAGTTGTTCGGCATCGTCAAACGTCAGGATGGCGTTGGTGAGCGTGGCGGCGAGATTACTGCCGCCCTTACGACCCTCGACAATAATCTTGGGAATATCACGGAAAGGCTTCACCATGTGCTTAGACTCGCAGACGTGGACGAAGCCCACGGGGGCGGCGATGATGCCAGCGGGATGGGCCTTGCCGCGGCGGATGAGGTCGCAGAGTTCCATCAGCGCCGTGGGGGCGTTGCCAAAGACGTAGAGGGCGTCGGGATGCTCTTCGGCGGCCAGGCGGATACCCGCCTGCGTGCGGGTGAGCGACTGGGCCGTCATCTGTGCCACGCGGGGGTCGCTGAGATAGCATTTCACTTCGATGCCGAGGCGCTGGAGGGCACCCTTGCGTATGCCGCTGGCGGCCATGGTGACGTCGGTGACGATGGTGCGCAGTGTGCCGTCCTTCACCTTATTATATATATGCTCTACGGCCAGCGGGTCGGTATAGAGGATGTTCTCCATGTCGAAGTCTGCGGTGGTGTGGATAGCGTGCAGCAGTGCCCACTTATGGCCGAGGGGATAGTCGTGGTGGCGCAGCTCGCCGGCGATGGTGCGAAACGACTCTATCATGATGTTCTGGCCAATAGTGCCCTCCTGCTGGGAGTCGCGGTAATAGCCGCGCGGGGTAATCATCTTGCCGTCGGCGACGTAGGTCTGTGAATTGCCTATGAGCACAACGGTGAACATGTCGACGGCCTCAGGATCCAGGTCGCCCAGGGTGGTGAGCGTCAGCTCCTGGTCGTCGCGGCCGGCCTGACGGACAAAGCCCACGGGGGTGTCGGCACTGCGCTGCCGAAGGAAGAGCTCCTGCAACCGGTAGAGCTGCCAGTAGCGGCCGTTGGACTTGGGATTGTAGACGGCGGTGACAAAGTCGCCCATGGCGGCGGCCTGGATGCGGCGCTCAATGATGCTCCAGGGCGTCATGAGGTCGCTGAGCGAGATAAGGCATAGGTCGTGGCCGATGGGCGCACCCAGCAGCGAGGCCGCCTTCTGGAAAGCTGAGATGCCGGGCAGCACCTCTATCTCTATGTCATCGGCTGTCGCTGTAACAGTATCGCTATGGCTGTCGTCGGTCATGCTGTCCTGTCGGCGCTGTTGCTTCATCTCGTAAAGTAGCGGCGCCATGCCGTAGATGCCGGCATCGCCGCTGGAGATGACCACCACCGTCTTGCCACCCTCTGCCATCAGAAAAGCCTGCTCGGCGCGCTCACGCTCACGCTTCATGCCCGTGTCGACGCATTGGCAGTGGTCGCTGACGTAGGGCTTGACAAACTGGAAATAATACTTATAGCCCACAACGACGTCGGCCTGGCCGAGGGCTTCGGTGACGGCGGGCGTGATGTCGGAAGGAGCGCCGGGACCAATGCCGGCAACAATGATTTTTCGCATCTCTGTGAGGTTAACTTTTTTCTCCCTGCTGACTGTTGCTCTTGCAGTCGCAGGTGTGGTTAGCGGTTATCTGCTGGCCGTTACCCTGCGGCTGCAGATATAGAGTCCCTGCTGAGGGCGCTGCTGCAGCGGTAGTCCGGCGAGGGAGTAGCAGGCAGCCTCCGTGGCGGGCTGCTCCTTGACAGTGTAACTGACGGCCGTGGTCTCGCTGTCGGTGAGGCGCTCGTACTCAATGGCCGCCATGATGAAACCGCCGAACACCTTGCCCTCGGTGTAGAAGTCGGAGCCCGAGGTGGTGGTGGGCTTGGTGTCCTTGCCTAAGAGGTAATACTCGGCCGAGCCGTCGCGGAAGTTGCTACCGCCGAGACCGGCCGACTTGCAGCAATAGATAAGGTGTACGCCGCCCTTGCCGTCGCCCACCATGAAGCGGTTGACGAAGCCTTTGTAGGCCTTGCGTGCCAGGGGCTTATAGTCCTTGTCGAAGAGCTTCAGGCGGTCGCCCTTGAGATAGGCAGCAATAAACAGAGCCGTACACGACGACTCCAAGTAGTTGGCCACGGGCTGCGACGTGTAGCGGTAGCTGCTGTTATAGGTCTGGGCTACGTAGGAGCCGTCGTGGTTGAGCAGCTGATACCAGCATCCCGAGGCGGCGTCCTGCCTGGCAGCCAGACCGTCGGCCAGTAGTTGCAGGCGCTGGCGCAGCGTCTGGTAGTCGGCGGTGGCGGTAAGACCGGCCTTGCCCATCTGCTCCAGCACGTCGACCATGGCCAGGAAGTACCACCCCACGGCGCGACCCCAGTATTCGGCAGAGTGGTACACCTCGGCGCCCTTCGTGGCCGACACGCCTGCCCATTTCGAGGCAGCGCTGCCGCCGGGGTCGGCGGTGAAGGCGTGGTAGAGCAGCTGGGTGTCGGGGTTCCACAGGTAGTCCCAGGCAATGGTAAACTGGCGGGTGATAAGGTGCCAGTCGTCGGCGGTGATGGCCTTGTAGCCGGCATACTCGTTAATCATCTGTGCCAGCAGTGCCGGCCCCATATATTGTCCGTCGCACCACATTTGGTCTACGTAAGATGACTTGTGCCACCAGCCGCCGGCGGCGCCGGGCAGTGTGGAGGCCTTGATGACGTAGGTGGTGTTGGCCTTGGCAATACCGGTCAGGGCGTCGGCCAGCCGCTTCTGGGCGATGGCCGTGGTAGCGTCGTTGCTGAAGTCGTCGCCGTCGGCAAAGCGGCGGCTGTCGGCCAGCGTGCTCAGCAGGAAGTAGAGCTTCACGGCATTGAGGTCGTCGAAACTCTTGCCGCTCTTGCCTGCCGAGGCGATGTCGAACTGGCAACCGTAGTGCTGTATGGCGTAGAACCAAGGCGCCACGCTGACGGCCGGCTGGTCTTTGTAATAGTCTATGGCCTCGAGTATGGCCTTGGCCACGAGTCCCGGCACGTAGTCGAGCACGCTGGTGGCGTTGCGGGGCTGCTCAATGAGCGCCCCCTTGTCGTTGTAACGTCCAAAGCCAGCCGTCTTGGTGTTGGCGTAGAAGTCGTTGATGCGCGAGTTGATGACCAGCTCGGAGTAGCGCACGCCCTCGTGAAACGTGCAGGGCTCACCGGCCGTTGCCGGTATGCCTTCGGGGGTAGCTGCGCGGCCGACGGTGGCGACGGCCATGAGCAGCAGGGTCTGTGTGATGATAGTCTTCATATTGTTGTAGCTTGTCATAATATAATATGTGAGTGTGCGCCGTGGAAGGATGGCCACGTGCCAAAGTGCCTGCAAAGTTACGAAATAAGTGAGAGAAATGAAAGAAAAAAACGTTTTTCTTTCATTTCCAAGCGAAAAGAAACTTCGGCGAAGCCAAAGTTATACAATGTTTTGCATAAAATGAAAGGATAAACTGAAAATTTCTTGCAAAATATTTGCAGGAGCCAGGAAAAAGTTATACTTTTGCAGCCGATAAACAAAAAACAGAAACAAGATGAACCATCTGAACGCTTACTTTTACGGCTATTACTTTTACTTTGCAACGAGTTGTGAAGCGGTTGGCCGTATGTAAGAATTGAAGAAAAGAAAAATTAAAGAATTGAAATAAGGCTCCGCTTCACTCCAACAGGTGAAAGCGGAGCCTCTTTTTAAAATTGAAAAATTAAAAGATTAAAAAATTAAAAAATTGAAAAATTAAAAAAGGAAGAAGCGTAAATCGCAAACAAATAGTAAATCGTAAATAGTAAATAGTAAATTAAATAGATGAAGAGAATAGCCATTCAGGGACTTATAGGGTCGTTCCACGACATTGCTGCCCACCTCTATTTTGAGGGTGAGCAGATACAGCTCATCTGCTGTTCCACCTTCGAGCAGGTGTTTGACAGCATGCGCCAGGACCCTACGAGCATCGGTATGCTGGCCATCGAGAATACCATTGCCGGCAGCCTGCTGCACAACTATGAGCTGCTGCGCGACAGTGGTACCACCATCGTCGGCGAGCATAAGCTGCACATCACCCATTGCATCTGCTGCCTGCCGGAGGATGACTGGGACACCATCAGTGAGGTACACTCCCATCCAGTGGCCCTGATGCAGTGCCGGCAGTTCCTGGCCCAGCACCCGCGGCTGAAGAATGTGGAGGCTGAGGACACCGCCGGCAGTGCCAAGATGATAGCCGAGGGCCAGCACCGCGGATGGGCGGCCATCTGCCACGCCGAGGCTGCCAGGCTCTATGGCCTGAAGGTGCTTGAAGACCACATTGAGGACAACAAGCACAACTTCACCCGATTCCTCGTGGTGAGCAATCCCAACAAGGCCGACATGCTGCGCCCCCTGACGCAGGCCAACAAGGCGAGCATTGTCTTCTCGCTGCCTCACGAGCAGGGGTCGCTGGCCCATGTGCTGGCCATCCTTTCGTTCTACCACATCAACCTGACGAAAATACAGTCGCTGCCTATCATCGGACGCGAATGGGAGTACCTGTTCTATGTCGACGTGATGTACGACGACCTGACGCGCTACCGCCAGTCGATAGACGCTATCATCCCCCTGACCAAAGACTTGATCATATTGGGTGAGTATAAGGATGCACCCACCCCCTAACCCCCTCCCCAAGGGAGTGGAAACTGGATAGTTATGCGCTAAAGTTGACAGATATAAATAGAAAAAATAGAAGGAAATGGAAAATACAAAAAGCAAGAGTAATCAATCCCTCTCCTTTGGGGAGGGGAAGGGGTGGGTTCCCGCCGACAGATTATCGTTGGTACAGGAATACTACTTCAGCCGCAAGCTGAAAGAGGTGGCACAACTCAATGCCGAGGGCAAGGACATTATCAGCCTGGCCATAGGAAGCCCCGACATGCCGCCGTCAGAGCAGACCATCGACAAACTCTGCGAGGTGGCCCACGACCCCACAGCCCACGGCTATCAGCCCACCATGGGCACGCCCGAGCTGCGCCAGGCCATGGCCGACTTCTACAAGCGATGGTACGGCGTCAGTCTCGACGCCAAGAGCGAGGTGCTGCCGCTCATAGGCTCCAAGGAGGGTATCCTCCACGTCACGCTGGCTTTCGTCAACCCCGGCGACAAGGTGCTGGTGCCCAATCCCGGATACCCCACCTACACGTCGCTGAGCAAAATCCTGGGTGCACAGATTGTCAATTACGACCTGGATGAAAAGAACGGCTGGCAGCCTGACTTTGACCAGCTGGAGCAGATGGACCTGACGGGCGTGAAGCTTATGTGGACAAACTATCCCAACATGCCTACCGGCGGCCGCGCCCAGCGCAAGACCTACGAGCGGCTGGTGCAGTTTGCCCGCGACCACAAGATAGTGGTGGTCAACGACAACCCCTACTCGTTCATCCTCAGCGAGGAGCACCTGTCAATTCTTCAGGTGCCGGGAGCCAAGGACTGCTGCATAGAGTTCAACTCCATGTCGAAGAGCCACAACATGCCGGGCTGGCGCGTAGGCCTCTGCGCCTCCAATGCTGAGTTCATCTCCTGGATACTCAAGGTGCAGTCGAATATCGAGAGCGGCACCTTCCGAGGCATACAGCTGGCCGCCGCCGAGGCCTACAAAAACAGCGACGAATGGCACCGCACGGCCAATGTTGAGCGCTACGCCGCCCGCCGCAAGTATGCCGAGCAGATTATGGACGCCCTCGGCTGCACCTACGACCCGCAGCAGGTGGGCATGTTCCTCTGGGGCCGCATCCCCGACAGCATTGAGAACGTTGAAGACCTCACCGAGCGCGTGCTCCACGAGGCCCGCGTGTTTATCACTCCCGGATTCATCTTCGGCAGCAACGGCAACCGCTACATCAGAATATCTTTGTGTGCCAAGGAGGAAAAGATACAAGAGGCGCTACGTAGAATTGAAAAATTGAAGAATTGAAAAATTGAAGTAGCTGCGCTATGAAAGAGATTGTTATTGCTAATCTGAGTTTGGATTTTGCATTAAGGATAGTGAACCTCTACAAATACTTGTCCAGTAGTAAAAACGAATTTGTAATGTCGAAGCAATTGTTGAGAAGTGGAACGAGTATTGGAGCAAATATTGCAGAAAGTGAACACGCTCAGAGTACGGCGGATTTCTTAACAAAGTTGTATATATCATTAAAAGAGGCAAATGAGACTAAATACTGGATATTATTACTCTCAAAGGCAAATTATATAAATGAGGCAGAAGCCGAGTCGATATTAAAGGATTTGCGGATTATAATAGGAACATTAGTTAATACGATAAAGAAAACGAAAGAAACGACCATAGAATAGACGATGCGAAGAACTTCAATTCTTCAATTCTTCAATTCTTCAATTTTAATTGTATGGAATTAGACTTACTACCACTGAACTTACCGAGTGACAATGAACGCCCCTTCGTCATTGCAGGCCCCTGCAGCGCCGAGACCGAGGAGCAAGTGATGAATACCGCCCGCGAGCTGGCCATGAAGGGCTGCCACAACTTCCGCGCCGGTGTATGGAAACCGCGTACCAAGCCCGGCGGCTTTGAGGGTAACGGCGAGAAAGCCCTGCCCTGGATGCAGCGCGTGAAGGAGGAGACCCACATGCTCGTCTCTACCGAGGTGGCCACGCCTGAGCACGTGGAGCTGGCACTGAAGTATGGTATGGACATCCTCTGGATTGGGGCTCGCACCACGGCCAACCCCTTTGCCATGCAGGCACTGGCCGACGCCCTTCGCGGTGTTGACATTCCCGTATTTGTAAAGAATCCCGTCAACCCCGACCTTGAGCTGTGGGTGGGCGCCCTCCAGCGCCTCAACCAGGCAGGCATCAAGCGTCTGGGTGCCATTCACCGCGGCTTCTCGTCGTTTGAGAACAAAATCTATCGCAACGCCCCGATGTGGCAGATTCCCATCGAGCTGCACCGCCGCATACCCGAGTTGCCTATCATCTGCGACCCCAGCCATATCGGCGGCCGTCGCGAGCTGATAGCTCCCCTCTGCCAGCAGGCTATGGACCTGGGCTTCGACGGACTCATTGTTGAAAGCCACTGCGACCCCGACAAGGCGTGGAGTGACGCCAAGCAGCAGGTGACGCCCGAGGTGCTCGACTACATCCTCTCGCTGCTCATCATCCGCGACGAGCATATCACCACCGAGAGCATACAGCAGCTGCGCAAGCAGATTGACGAGCTCGACAACCAGCTCATGGAACTGCTGGCCAAGCGCATGGAGGTGTGCCGCGAGATTGGCCGCTATAAGAAGGAGCACAACATGACCGTGCTGCAGACATCGCGCTACAACGAGATACTGGAGAAGCGCGGCGTGCAGGGCTCGCTCACCGGCATGGCTCCCGAGTTTGTGGCCAAAGTCTTTGAGAGTATCCACGAGGAGAGCGTACGTCAGCAAATAGAGATTGTAAACCAGTAAAATTGAAATATTGAAAAATTGAAGGATTGAAGTCTGTGCGGCTCAAAACTTCAATTTTTCAATTCTTAAACTTTTCAATTCTATGAAAATACTGATTATGGGCGCAGGCAAGATGGGAAGCTTCTTCATCGACCTGCTGAGTTTCGACCATGAGGTGGCCGTCTTCGAGCGCGACCCCAAGCGCATGCGGTTCACCTACAACTGCCAGCGGTTTACCACGCTGGACGAGGTGCGCGAGTTCCGGCCCGAGCTGCTGATCAACGCCGTCACGCTGAAGTACACCATTCCCGTGTTCAAGGAGGTGATACCTTACCTGCCCAAGGAGTGTATCATCAGCGACATTGCCTCGGTGAAGACCGACCTCAAGGAGTTTTATGAGCAGACGGGCATGCGCTATGTGTCCACACACCCTATGTTCGGACCTACGTTTGCCAACCTGAACCAGCTCTCCGAGGAGAACGCCATCATCATCAGCGAGGGCGACTACATGGGGCGCATCTTCTTCAAGGACCTCTACCAGCGCCTGGGGCTCAACATCTATGAGTACACCTTCGACGAGCACGACCGCACGGTGGCCTATTCGCTCAGTATCCCCTTCGTGTCGACCTTCGTCTTTGCCGCCGTGATGAAGCATCAGGATGCTCCCGGTACCACCTTCAAGCGCCACATGCGCATAGCCAAGGGCGTGCTCAACGAGGACGACTACCTGCTGCAGGAAATCCTCTTCAACCCCTATACCCACGACCAGGTTTCGCAGATACGCACCGAGCTGAAGGAACTCTTGGAAATTATCGACAACAAGGACGGCGAGGCTATGAAGCGCTACTTGACGAAGATCCGCGACAACGTGCGTCGCGACATTGAGGTGAAGTGATTTTTCAGCTTTTAATTTTTCACATACAGTAAAGGCGTCCAACAGTGGACGCCTTTACTCTTTTTACTTCACTTCTATAACCAGCACGTTGCTGATGTTCCAAAAACGGTCTTTATTGGTAATCTTGAGAATGCAGGAGGACTTGTCTTTCTCAATAATCTGATAGGAATCCTCCGGCTGACCGCTCATCACTACGGCAGACTTTCCGGGGATGGTGATATCGGAGAGCATGCGCCTGTCTACTTTGGTAAACTTTGACTTGTCGATAGCGGCCACATCAACTTTGGCTTTCTTCAGGAACCCGCCCTTGAGCAGCCCCTGCTGCTTGAGCTGCTTGCTGGTGCCCATGACGTAGTAGACGGCGTTGAGTTCGGCATCCTGCTTGGAGAGTTGCTCGCGCTGCTGCACATTCTCATCCTCCATCTCGCCCATGAGCACCTCGTTGCGCTCGACATGCGCCTGCAGGTCCTCAATGGTAACCTTCTGGTCGTTGATCACAGCGTTGAGCTTGTTGATAGTGCCCTCGCGCTCGTCGAGCTCGTTGCTCAGGTGGGTAATCAGTGCACTGAGCTTACCAATCTTGTCGTCGCGGTTGGCCAGCAGGCTCTGCATCTTGTCGAGCTTCTCGCGATTGGCAGCGAGCATCTGCTTGAAACCATCGAGCTTCTCCTTGATCTGCTGGCGCGTCAGCCCCTTGGTCTCGCCGGGGGTGGTGAGCATGCCTTGACCCACGGCGATGGAGTCGAGGCTTGTTGACACGTCGACAAGGGTTTCCATCAGTTCGTCAAGTTGTGCCTGCTGCTGTTGGTTAACATTCTCAACAGAGTCTTTGGCACTCTTCATCTTCTCGGTCTCGTTGCCACACGACAGCAGCCCTACGGCGGCCATAAAGCATGCGGCGCAAATCAGTTTTCTCATGTTCATAGTCTTTACTGGTTTAGATGTTTGCTGCAAAAGTAATACATTTAGTTTGAATGGCAAGCGTTTTGTGCCATCTTTTTTCCGTGTTGGCTTGATTTTTGTCATTCTCTTGGCCAATGATAGACTTTTTCTTTTGGAGTTTTAACGGAATATTTGTATCTTTGCGGCGTATTTATGGAAATAGGTATAGAGTCTACGGACAGGCCGGCATGGCTCGTGAGGCTGCACCAGTGGCGTGTGGCCCATGTCAGTGACCGCTTGTTCCTGATTATAATGGCGCTCATCGTGGGTTTTTTTGCCGCGGTGGCAGCCTTTACGCTCCACAGTATTATCAATCTGATTGTGGCGCTGCTGACGTCGCACTTCAACCGCACGGGGGCTAACTGGCTGTATCTGGTGTATCCCGTGATAGGCATCTACTTGACGTCGCTGTTTGTGCGCTACATTGTGCGCGACGACATCTCTCATGGTATTACGCGCATCCTGTGGGCCATCTCGTCGAACAAGTCGCGACTGAAGTCGCACAACACGTGGTCGAGCGTTATAGCCTCGGCCATCACCATCGGCTTCGGCGGCTCCGTGGGAGCCGAGGCGCCGATAGTGCTCACGGGCTCGGCCATTGGGTCGAATCTGGGTCAACTGTTCCATCTCGACCGCAAGACGCTGATGACCCTTGTGGGCTGCGGTGCCGCCGGTGCCATCGCCGGTATCTTCAAGGCCCCCATAGCGGGGTTGGTGTTCACCATCGAGGTGCTGCTGATAGACATGACCATGTCGTCGCTGCTGCCGATATTGGTGAGCTGCGTCACGGCCACCTGCTTTACCTATATTTTCAGCGGCGATGCAGCCTTGTTTACGTTTCATCTTGACTCTGAGTGGACGGTGCAGCGCGTGCCTGCCTGCCTGTTGCTGGGTATTACGTGCGGACTGGTGTCGCTCTATTTTATCCGTGCCATGGGCTTTGCCGAGGGCATTTTCGCACGCTTCAAGGAGCAGCCTTACGTACGGCTGGCCATCGGCGGCACGATGCTGAGCCTGCTCATCTTCCTCTTTCCGGCGCTCTTCGGCGAGGGCTATTCCAGCATCAACCTGCTGCTCAATGGGCAGACGGAGAGCGACTGGAACCACGTGCTCGACAACTCGCTCTTTGCCAATCAGGCGCAGATGGTACTGCCCTACGTGGCGCTGGTATTGCTGCTGAAGGTGTTTGCTACCAGTGCCACCAATGGCGGCGGCGGCTGCGGCGGTACGTTTGCGCCCTCGCTGTTTATCGGCTGCTTTACGGGCTTCCTCTTTGCCCGCCTGTGGAACATAGAGCAGATTGGCGTGTGGGTGCCAGAAAAAAACTTCGCTTTGATGGGCATGGCCGGCGTCATGTCGGGCGTCATGCACGCCCCGCTGACGGGTATTTTCCTCATTGCCGAGCTTACTGGCGGCTATAGCCTGCTGCTGCCGCTGATGATTGTGTCGGTGACGGCGTATCTGACGATTATCATCTTTGAGCCTCACAGCATTTATGGCAAACGACTGGCCAAGGAGGGTAAGCTGCTGACTCACCATACTGACCACGCCGTGCTGACGCTGATGAACCTGGAGAGCGTGATAGACCATGAATATATGGCTGTGAGTCCCGATATGGAACTGGGACAGATAGTCAACAAGGTGAGCCGCAGCCACAGTCGTGTGCTGCCGGTGCTCGACGGGGCCGGTACGCTGCTGGGCGAGGTGGACATCATGCACATCCGCAACGTCATGTTCCGTATAGAATTGTATCATCACTTTACCGCCAGTCAGCTGATGGAAGACCCTGTGGCTACGTTGCTCGACACAGAGCCGATGTCTGCCGTTATGAAAACTTTTGAGCGCACAGGCGCCGAATGGCTGCCGGTGGTCGATGCCGACAGCCACCTGAAGGGCTACATCTCTCGTCAGCGGCTCTACACCTTATACAGAAAGATGGTGCACGACATGAGTGAAGACTGATGATGCTGAAGTTACCTGGCAAGCCATTCTTCTCAGGCTATTACGATTACTTAATCAGGATTTAGCAAACAAAATCGGAATTGTTGGTTTGCATACTCCCATTGTGCGACGTTAAAGCGTATGAGCTGAGCCAGAATCGTAATTACTTTGTGGCGTGGCAGAGAGGAACGCCTGACCAGTTGATTCAGTGACAGGCGATTGTCCTGTATGGTGGCAATAAGCTTCTTTACGCTGTCGGTGTACGTCATCATGGAGCCCTCTGCTTTTTGGGCCTCCCGCCATATAGTCAGGTGAACGGGGGAGGCAACGATATTCTCGTCGGCAATGCGTATGTATGCGCGGCGTTTACCGTCATCGCTGAGTGCCATAATAGGTCGCTTGTCGGATGGAGGAACAGTAGCGACAACGATGGTGCGCCCTTCGACCATATAGGTGTCAAATTTTATGCTGGCCGCCGGTTGACAGTATCTGTAGGCCGCTTGGTGCATCATGTAGATTTCCTCTTCTGAGCGCACGCCTGACATGTGGCCATCATCACGCACGCCGATGAGCAGTCGGCCGCCGTCGGTGTTAGCAAAGGCCGACACCGACTTTGCCAGTTTTGCAGCATCCTGCACCTTGTACTTGAAGTCCTGCTGCTGATGCTCTCCTTCGCTGATAAGTCTTTGAAGATAGCGCTTGTCACTTACGAACTGTCGTTGCTCCATGATATTCTGTTGGTAAATATAGCCTCCGGCTCCTATACCTTAAAACGGATATAGGTGCGGTCGTCGAAAGAGTTGTTGCCAGGCTTGAGGCCCTTGGTGGCCTGAAATAGCGGCCCTGCGTTCAGGGGGTCGTCAAGCATCTGTTGACGCAGGCGTTGCTCGCTCTCAGCGAGGGTGGGGCAGAGGAAGGGGTATCCGTCGGTGGCCAGCACCACCTCCCAGGGCTGGAAGTCGAGGGTGATGACAGGCACGTGGTGCTCGGCAACGGGGAAGCCGTCGATGACGGCATAGGTCTGGTTCTGGCCCTGCATGGAGGTGAGCATCTCTGGGATGATAGTTTCGCGAGCCACATCGTTGGCCTGTAGCTCGTCGATGGTCATTCCCCGGCTTAATAATTGTTTTATTTTCTCAGCGCGATGTGCGGCCAGTACGGTTTCGTAGGGTTTGGCGTTCTCATAGCGCTGACCGCCGATGAGACACTGGCAGTCGCCCACGAGCCACACCTCGCGTCGCAGACGGCTGTATATGGCGGCCGAGGCGCAGAGGCGCTCCTCGGGATGCTGGCGCAGACGGTCGATGACGGCCTCCTTGTCGCGTCGCCAGAAGGGCAGGTACTTGCTGCGGATGGCGGCGGTGACGCCTGTGCAGAATTGGTGGCACGACGTGTCGGCCTTCATGTGGCCGATGTAGTCGGCAATGACGGTCATGGCATAGCGCCCGTTGGTCATCGTATGGCAATGGCGGCGTGTGGTCTTCGACGTTGAGCCGTCGATGACGGCAATGAAGTCAGCGGTCACGACGATGCCGTCCTCGCTTTTCGTCGCGGGGCTTTTCGGCACGAGGCTTTGTTCTATGATTTCCATAGTCATTGTTTTGTTTGGAGTCAGGCCGGCGATGGCTATCGGAAGCGGCCTTGTAGTCAGGCCGGCGGTGACCATCGGCAGCGCCCTTGTCGTTAGGTCGGCGGTGAGCATCAGCCGGATCTTTGTACCAGAAGAAATACTGTCGCTGGGCCTCCTTCTCGCGTGGTGTCTTGGCACTGAAGACGGGTTCCAGGGTGTAGGGGTCGTAGCCCGTGTACCACATCTCGGTGGCAATGGTCAGCGGGGTGGGGGTGAAGTCCTGCACCTGTTCCAGATGGAATCCCAACTTGCGTGTAATCTGTGCCAGCTGCGCCATGTCCTCTTCGCGGCAGCCGGGATGGCTGCTGATGAAATAAGGTATGATTTGCTGGTTGAGGTGCTCTTCGCGGCAGATGCGCTCAAACAGCTGCTTGAAGTCATAGAACTGCTGGAACGAGGGTTTGCGCATGTAGTGCAGCACGCGGTCGCTGGTATGCTCGGGCGCCACCTTCAGTCGGCCGCTGACATGCCGCGTTATCAGCTCGCGGGTATATTGGCGGGCGGCTTGGTTGGCAGCCTCGTCGCGGCTGTGGTAGAGTAGCAGGTCGTAGCGCACGCCGCTGCCAATGAAGCTCTTCTTGATGCCGGGCAGGGCGTCGACGGCGTGGTAGATGTCTAACAGCCGCTGATGGTTGGTGTCGAGGTTGGGACAGATCTGCGGGTGGATGCAGCTCGGCCGCTTACACTGCTCGCAGGCCTTGAGGTTGCGGCCGTGCATGCCGTACATATTGGCCGACGGACCGCCGAGGTCGCTGAGGTAGCCTTTGAAGTCGGGCATCTGCGTAATCTGCTTCACCTCTTTTAATATACTTTCTTTCGAGCGGCAGGCGATGAACTTGCCCTGGTGAGCCGAGATGGTGCAGAAGGCGCAGCCGCCGAAGCACCCGCGGTGGATGTTCACCGAGAACTTGATCATCTCGTAGGCCGGTATGCGCTTGCCTTTGTATTTGGGGTGGGGCAGCCGCGTGTAGGGCAGGTCGAAGGAGGCGTCCAGCTCTTCAGTGGTCATTGGCGGGTAGGGCGGGTTGACGACGACAAAGGGAGCAGACTCTCCCCCGGCCCCTCCCCTCACTAAGGGGAGGGGGTGTTGGGGCTTCTGGGGCTCCTGGGGCATCTGGGGCTTCTGGGACTCCTGGGACTTTAGGGTCTCTTGGGGCTTCTGGGGCTTCTGGGACTTTAGGGTCTCTTGCAACAGACGGTGGGCGTGCATCATGTTCGACTGTTCCTCTACGATGCGTATGTTTTCGGCCTGCGCGCGCTTGTCGGCCAGACACACCTCGTGGCTGTGCAGCACGATGTCGTCGGCTGTGGGTGTGATGTCACGGGTCATATACACCGTCTGTGGCAGGTCATGGAGCTCGCTGATATGTTCGCCAGCGTCGAGCCTGTCGGCAATGGCGACGATGGTCTTCTCGCCCATGCCGTAGCTAATCATGTCGGCGCCAGAGTCAACGAGGATGCAGGGTCGCAGACGATCCTGCCAGTAGTCGTAGTGGGTAACGCGGCGCAGCGACGCCTCGATACCGCCGAGAATAACGGGCACGTCGGGGTATAGCTCCTTCAGAATCTTGGTATAGACGATGGTGGGGTACTCCGGCCTCAGGTCATGGCGCCCGTCGGGGCTGTAGGCATCCTCCGAGCGCAGGCGGCGGGCGGCGGTATACTTGTTGACCATGGAGTCCATGCAGCCCGGCGCTATGCCGAAGAACAGCCGTGGGCGCCCCAGTTTCTTGAAGTCGCGGTAGTCGCCGTGCCAGTCGGGCTGCGGCACGATGGCCACACGGTAGCCGGCGGCCTCCAACGTGCGGCCGATGACGGCAGCGCCAAACGAGGGGTGGTCTACGTAGGCGTCGCCCGAAAACAGGATGACGTCAACGTAGTCCCAGCCTCGCAGTTCCAACTCCTTTTTAGTCGTTGGCAGAAAGTCGGTCAGCCTGTATTCCATTAGTTAAACGGTGTGCCCTGGAAGGCGCGCACGGTCATGCCTAAGTTCTCGTTGGCTTTGTTCTTCCAGTTGATGAACAGGAGCACGAGCTGCTGCAGGCCGTAGGCCTTCATATTGGGATGGTAAATCACGTCGAGACAGAGGTCGAGCAGGCGCTTGTCCTTGCCAGCCTCCGACTCCAGCATGGAGCGGATGTTGAGCTTCAGTTTGTTGAGCACCTCCTCGTCGACATAGCCGTTGGAGTCAATGAGGTCACGGAAGAGCTGGTAGTCCTCGATGGTCTGCAGGTGTTGGTCACTGATTTCGATGCTTCTGGTACCAGAAGAGTTTGCTTGGATTCTTGCCATGATGTTGTTGGTTTAAAGTTATTTAAAGGTTTGTTATTATTAGATTATTTAATCAGGTATGTCAGTATGGCGTGCATAGCGCTGACGCGCTGCTGCTCGTCTTTGATACACTCCAAGGGGAATCCCATGGTGAACGTGCGGTAGTCCGGTCCGCTGTAGGCCACGGCGGCGCTGAAGCCGTCGCTGTAGGCCATGGGCATGATAGCCTCGCCGGTGGCCTGCAGAATGTCTGGCTGCTGGGCGGCATAATGGTGCTCGTTGAGGTGGCGGTAGAATGTAAGCGTGGTGCCTAAGCCGTTGATGTTCTCGTCCAGCGCTTTGTCCTTGCCGCCGTAGGTGCATTTCAGCACGGTAGCCAGAAACACCTGTTCGTCGTTGCTGGTCATGTCGCTGCTCACGTTGGCGCCGCTCACCAGCAGGCGGCCGCCGCGTCGGGTGTAGCCCGCCAGCCATGTCTGCATCTGGGGTGTGAATGTCTTATAGGGCATGAGGCTGTGGCCGTCGTTGCACTCTAAGCCGAGTATCAGGTCGACGCAGGCGTAGTCGTCGGCATCGACCGTCGGTAGTGCGTCGGCGCTGCAGCTGACGACATTGTAGTAGCCTGCCTGTCGGATGGCCTCGGCGTGGGTGCGTATGTAGTTGAAGTCGTTGCCGGCAATGAATGTGCCCGCCAGCTCCTGAGTGGTGTAGCCCAAGCCGTCTGTGGTCTCCTGACCCATTGTCTGCTTGCTGAACACCTGCTGCAGTCCCAGCCATCCCGCCGTGCGGCCATAGCTGACGCCGATGTCGTTGCCCATTAGGAATCCCTGCAGCGAGTCGTTGTCGATGACGGCTGGCGACGACAGACGGTGAAAGCCGTTGACCACGAGCACCGTCTCTGCCCGGCGGTTGTTAAACAGTGCCGACACCACCTCGGTAGGGAAACTCTCGCCGCCGCGGTTGACAGCGGCCACACGGAAGGAGTAGAGCACGCCTGGCTCCAGCCGCAGGCTATAGCTGTTGTCGCTTACCTCTTCGCCGTTGTTGAAACCCCCGCTGCCCGTGGCTGTGTATACCACATACGACGTAGCGTTGGCCGTCGGTTCCAGGGGGTCGGCGGTGGGCTGCCATGTGAGCGTCACCTCTCCGCGCCTGCGGTTGGTGAATGTCACCTTCAGGCGGGTGGGCGCCAGCGGGGCAACGGTGTAGCTCTCACCATGTGCGCCGGTGATATAGCGCAGGATATTCTTATAGATAGCGCGCGCCATGGTGAACTTGAAGTTAGGGTCCTGGCCGTAGCGCATGTCGGGGAAATTCTGGTGCGACATCGTTTCAAAAATGGCGCTGGGCATCTCTGGCAGTCGGGTTTCGGAGTAGTTGCGGTCGCGCAACTCGCGCTGCGGCCAGCTGATGCCGTAAAGTCCGCGCAGGTCGTCTGCAACGCTGGTGAGCAGTCCTCCGGCAAAGTCGCGCGACATGGCTCTAGGCTTCTGGCAGTTAAACATGTTGCTGCCCTCCTTCTCTGTGGTATGGATAGCCAGGGCGCCGTAGAGCGAGCGTCCGTCCTTATGGTAGCCGGCATCGCTGTGTATGGCCAGCGACAGTTCAATGGGCACCCGCCGCCCCTCGCGAGTGGGCACGTAGCAAGAGCCGCCGGCCAGCAGGTTCTCCGACAGCGAGCGCACGTTGATGTCGTCGCCGTAGTCGTTCTGCCCGTCCTTGGTGCTGTAGACGCTGTAAGGCATGCCCGCCCACTGGCCGTAGTATCGGGCTCCCTCTAAGCAGCGAGGCAGTCCGCTCACCTGGCCTCCGCGCTCAATGTTGCCCATGCCGCCGCCGAAGCGCACGGCATCGGCGGTGACCACGCCTTCGCGATGGCGGCTCTGGTTGGTAAGCACCACACTGTTCCATTCATTGCATCCCTTGTCGAAGTCGAAGGTGCCCAGATATACCCACGTCGAGCCGCCCATCTGCTGGTTGACGCGGAACTCCGTAGCCTCGCCCTTATGCCACACGGTGTAGTGGGCGTCGTCGATGCTGCCCTCTACGGTCTGGTAACTGACGTAGACGGCATAGCGCCCCTCCTCGGGAATGGCGGGCTGATAGGTGATAGTGCTGTGCTTCGTCTTGCTGGTGGTGCTCTCGGCCATGCGCGCCGTGCCTGCCTCAAAGGGATTCTCGCCGTCGATATAGTGACCGGTGTGCATGGCAAAGCCCTTCTGGGGGCAATCCTGCCACGGCTGTCGGTAGCCCGCCTCGCGGTAGCCTATGAGGTTGTGGTGGTCGTCGTTGTCGACAATCACCTCATGGCGCTGCCAGTCGCGCTCGCGGGGACTGTACACCACGGCGCCGGCGCGCTCCAGCATGGGTATGAGGTATGGCACGACGATGGTTTGCGTATACAGGTCTTCGTTGGTGCCGAAGAGCGGCGGGCGCTGCCATCGCCAGCAGTTCTCGCCGTTATCGTAGTAACGGCCGTGGCTGGCCCATACGGTGACATGGCGCCCTGCCAGTCCGCGGCTGACTTTATAGGGCTTGGAGACATTCTCCACCCACGGCGCGCCCTTGTAGTCGATGTCGTCCCACAGGGTCTGAGCCAGGTCCTGAGCCTGCACGTTAGCGGTGCTGAAGCATATGCTGTATAAGATTAAGGTAACAATTATCCTGCTGCTCATGGTCTCAGTTTTCATGTTGTGGCGATGTCGCCTATGGTGAAGTTCTCAGGATACTTGCCCTTGAAGTCCTTGTAGTACATCTTTATCTCGCTCATCTGTGCCTCAACGTCGCCGTTGGGCATGATGGTCTTTGTACACTGTATGAGCTTCCGCTCATAGTCTACGGCATAGAGCAGGATGGGCAGCTTGGCCTTCAGGGCAATGAAGTAGAAGCCCTTCTTCCATTCCGGATTTGGCGAGCGCGTGCCCTCGGGGGTAATACACAGCTTGAAGTCCTTGGCCTGGCGGGCAGTCTCGGCCATGGCGTCGGTCATGCTGGTGTGCTTCTGTCGATAGACGGGAATGCCGCCCAAATGCCGGAACAACATTCCCAACGGCCAGAAGAACCACTCCTTCTTCATCAGGAAATTGCTCTTCATGCCGCAGGCGCCATTATATAATTGTCCCACCACGAAGTCCCAGTTGCTGGTGTGGGGGGCAAGGCAGATGATAAATTTGTCGGGGTGGGCTTGGTTTACGTTGGCTGTCCACCCCCATCGTTTGTACAACAGCCAGTTACAGAACTTCTTCCACATTTCCTTTTAATGTATTGGTTCAGAGTTGATTACAAGTAGTTGATTTGGTCTACAATCTCGTCGGCGTCGCTGCTGAACTTCTCACGAAGGTCTTTGAAATAAGCTTTCGGCGTTATGCCCGGCTCCACATGAGAGATGCGGCTGATGTAATTGGCCTGCATCTGCAGGATGCTGAACAGCACAGCGTCGGCATTGCCGTGATGCGGTGCATTGCCATAAAGCGATGCGGCGATGGTCTCTACCAGCAGTTCTCCACAGACGGAGTTGATGGCGTGTTTCAGTGATCTTTTGTTGGCCATAGTTGTTACTTTGTTATTTACAGTTAGCAAAGATAGCAAAAAATCCGCAAATGGCAAGGACTTTCATCAAAAAAAAACATAAAAAGGCGTTTTTCTTTTCGTTTCTCAACAAAAATGCGTATTTTTGCACGTCGAAAGAATCATTATTCACCAAAATAGCAAAAAAACATCGCAATTATGGAAAAGAGTGCATTGCAGATTGCCCGTGCTGCCTACCAGCCTAAGCTGCCTAAGGCTTTGCAGGGACCTGTGAAAGTGAAGGAAGGCGCCGCTACGCAGAGCGTGGCCGACCAGGAAGAAATCAAGAAGTTGTTCCCCAACACCTACGGTATGCCTATCGTGGAGTTTGAGCCTGCTACTGAGGCTAACACGCAGAAGATGAACGTGGGTATCATCCTCTCCGGCGGTCAGGCTCCTGGCGGCCACAACGTCATTACCGGTCTGTTCGACCAGATTAAGAAGCTCAACCCCGAGAACCGTCTCTATGGCTTTATCCTCGGCCCCGGCGGCTTGGTAGACCATAATTTTATGGAGCTGACGAAGGAGATTGTAGACGAATACCGCAATACCGGCGGTTTCGACATGATTGGTTCCGGCCGCACGAAGCTTGAGAAGGTTGACCAGTTTGAGAAAGGTCTGGAAATCATCCGCCAGCTCGACATCAAGGCTATCGTCATCATCGGCGGCGACGACTCTAACACCAACGCCTGCGTGCTGGCCGAGTACTATGCCGCCAAGCAGTATGGCGTGCAGGTTATCGGCTGCCCCAAGACCATCGACGGCGACCTGAAGAACTCGCAGATAGAGACCAGTTTCGGTTTCGACACCGCCTGCAAGACCTATTCTGAGCTGATTGGCAACATCGAGCGTGACTGTAACTCAGCCCGCAAGTACTGGCATTTTATTAAGGTGATGGGCCGCTCGGCCTCACATATCGCCCTGGAGTGCGCCCTGCAGACACAGCCCAACATCTGCCTCGTCAGCGAGGAGGTGGAGGCCAAGAATATGAGCCTCGACGATGTTGTTACCTATATTGCCAACGCCGTGTGCCAGCGTGCTGCCGACGGCAATAACTTCGGCACCGTCATCATTCCTGAAGGCCTCATCGAGTTTATCCCTGCTATCAAGAAACTCATAGCCCAGCTGAACGACGTGCTCGCACTGCCCGAGGTGAAGGATATGAGCCGCACGGAGACCATCGACTTTGCCAAGGCTCACCTGACAGATGAGAACCTGGCCGTGTTCAACTCTCTGCCTACCGGCGTGGCCCGTCAGCTGGCCCTCGACCGCGACCCCCACGGCAACGTGCAGGTCAGCCTTATCGAGACCGAGAAGCTGCTCTCCACGATGGTGGCCCAGAAACTGGAGAAGATGAAGAAGGACGGTAAGTTTACCGGCAAGTTTGCCGCCCAGCACCACTTCTTCGGCTACGAGGGCCGCTGCGCTGCTCCCTCCAACTTCGATGCCGACTACTGCTACGCCCTCGGCACCAGTGCCGCCCAGCTCATTGCCAACGGCAAGACGGGCTATATGGCCATTGTGAAGAATACGACCGCTCCCGCTGACCAGTGGGTTGCCGGCGGTGTGCCCATCACGATGATGATGAATATGGAGAAGCGTGCCGGCGAGATGAAGCCCGTTATCCGCAAGGCTCTTGTCGCCAAAGAGCGCGACCGTTGGGCCCGCGAGACGGCCTACGTCTATCCTGGTCCTATCCAGTACTGGGGACCCACTGAGGTCTGCGACCAGCCCACGAAGACGCTGGCTCTCGAACAGGCAAAATAAATGTCGAAGAAGCGAGTAGTTCGCCGCAAAGGCATCAATACAACGTCCGGACGACGTGGGCCTGTGGCCCACAAGCGTCCGAACGTTGTTGTTCGTTTGTTGCAGCACGTCCCTTCGTGGGGGTGGTGGATAGGCGGAGCGGCTGTCGTGGCTGGCTACATCTGGTTCTTCTACTATTTCTTCGTCGGTCCTTTCGGGTTCCGTTGGCGTGCTCTCTACGGCGATGTCAGCTATCCTGAAGGCTACGAGATTCACGGTATTGACATCTCGCACCATCAGGGACATATTGACTGGGACAAGCTGAAAGACGAAGGTATGATTAACCGCTGTCCCATCCGTTTCGTGATGATCAAGGCCACCGAAGGCTCTACGCAGACCGACGAGAATTTCCGTGAGAATTTCCACCAGGCCCGTGAGTATGGGTTCACCCGTGGTGCCTACCATTTCTACAGCGTTCACTCGCCTGCCGACCGTCAGGCACAGCACTTCCTTAGTCAGGTGAAGTTGGAGAACGGCGACCTGCCACCCGTGCTCGACGTGGAGCACAAACCCAAGGACCAGACAGATGACGAGTTCAAGGCGTCGGTGCTGCAGTGGCTGGACATTGTCGAGAAGCACTACAACGTCAAACCCATCATCTACACCTATTATAAATTTAAGACGCGCTACCTGAACGACACCATTTTCGACCAATATCCCTACTGGATAGCCCACTACTATGTGGACAGTG
>CAMHKU010000037.1 GCA_946185805.1 uncultured Prevotellaceae bacterium
AGATGGCAGACCTTTCTACCGAGCGATACATCAATCCTTATACCGACTTCGGGTTTAAGAAGCTTTTCGGTACCGAGATGAACAAGGACTTGCTCATCTCGTTTCTCAACGCCCTGCCCTGTAGCAACAAGATGGAGATTGAGGACGTGCAGTATCTCAGCAGCGAGCACCTTGGCGACCGCCGTGCCGTGTTCGACGTCTATTGCCAGAGGAGCGACGGCGGACGCTTCATCGTGGAAATGCAGAAGGCCGAGCAGGAGTATTTTAAGGACAGGAGCATCTATTACTCCACCTTTGCCATACGCGAGCAGGCGCCGAAGGGTCAGAAGTGGGACTACCGCTTAGAGGATGTCTACACGGTCGGCGTGCTGAACTTCAAGTTCCCCGACGGGGAGTATCCCGCCGACAAGTTCGTGCATGAGATCAAGCTGAAGGACGTGGAGGACAACCATGTGTTTTACAACAAGCTGACGTTCCTGAACAGGCAGAGATAGCGCAGTATTCCACTGAGGAGCGCCGGGAATACGAGGCCAGCGTAAAGAACTACTGGGACTACTTCAGCACAATGAAGACCGCCGTTGATAAAGCCAAGGCCGAAGGCGAGGTTATTGCTAACCGTAAAAATGCATCCAGGATGAAGGCCAAGGGCTATGCTATTGAAGATATAGCCGAGATTACTGGCCTGACGTCTGAAGAGATTGCCGCGCTATAAACTCATCCGAAAAAGATACTCATATCACTCTGAATGTCGCATAAAAACTCATCTTTCTCAGTGTCTCTGCGTTTAGAATATACTACCGAAACTTCTGTAGCTCAGACAATGGCTGCCCTACACGAAATCATGCAGAACCCTAAATTGGTTTGTGATTATCCGCTCTCAACGGTATCTACTCCTTAGAAGAGAGTTAAGGACAAAAATCTTCAAAAATCTAACGAAAATCTTTCTGGGTGTAGATTTTGTGCCTTTGACACACCTACAAATCTTCAAAAATATACGCCCAAAAAGCTATCTTAAAAAGATTTTCAATCTGATTTCTAAGATAAAACCAAGGTAACTCTACTCAGTCCCTGAGCATGGTTGTTTAGGAGAGGCAGAAAGTTGCTCTCCTAAACAATATACTTGTCGATGAATGTAGCGTCAGGCACTTCCTCTGTTATCAACAGATATAGAATACCAAACCTCGACTTTCCATTTTTCTTTGCAGTATCCGTTATAGAATGGAACACCGCATATTCGTCCGCACCGTCTTGCGTTCTGAAACCTCCTGATACTTTGGTCTTGACTTTCAATATCCTGACGGCAGCCTTACTTGCATTATTGTGGTGTGGTACACCCTTGTGATCAAGGAAGGTAAAGAGGAAGTCCCGGCACTTGATGATTCCGTTCTGCAGCTGCTGATAGTCCTTTCCATAGTGGCCGACATCCTCATCGAGCAGTTTGTCAAGCCTTTCCTCGTACTTGTTTCTGGCCTCTTTGCCAGGCGGAGCCTCTGCATTGTTACTTTCATGTATGTCATCACGGAAGAGCTGCTGCATGTCACTTGACCATTTCTGCGACGAGTTGATGTCGCTGAGGTACTGCAGGTTTCTTATCAGGTGTACGAGGCAGAACTGGTGGGTGAGCACGTCAAGGTTGAAATAGGTGCTGTGACGGTCGGTGCAGAGCACGAGGTTTGCCAGATGCGCCTATTAGGTGTTTACGGGCTAACGGATGGCTGACGGCTGACGAATGGGGTGGGCGATGGACGTTTTGCATGAATATACACTAAAAAACGGGCGCTGTTTTTCCAAAAACGGCCGCTGATTTTTTCAAAACGGCCGTCGTTTTTTCTGAAACGGGCGCCGTTTTTGCGGAGCCTCCGAATTCTTGACAAAAGCCTTCCGAATTCTTGACAAAATCCACGTGTGTTTGCATAAATATACCGCTCTTTGAATATTTATGCACTATTGAGCTTTGGAATCTTTCCATCCGTCAGCCGACGATCATCTGTCAGCCTGTAAGCAGCAGACAGTCAGATATTTGTGCTGAAATCTGACGGATGACGGTTGAAAACCAAAACCCAAATTCATTTTGGGCGTTTTTGTTTTTTTTGTTTCTTTGTTATAAAAAAGTTTGCAAAAAGTTTGTTTTTTCACCATTTATTCGTATCTTTGTCGCAAATAAACCGACTTAGGCAACCATTATGAAGATACTTAAGACTCTGTCGCTCCTTATACTCTTATTATGTGCTGTCTCGGCACAGGCCGTTGATGTGTTGCTCAGTGGCTTTGTGGTAGATGGCGCGGGTACCCCCCTGATAGGCGTTACTGTAGCCCAGGCAAAGACCAAGAAGATGGCCGTCACCGATATGGATGGCCGCTATGCCATCAGTGTTGAAGGACCGCTGCCTGTTACGCTCACGTTCAGCTATATAGGCATGAAGACGCAGACCGTTACCGTTAAGAGTACGTCGGTGCCTACTGTCCGTATGCAAGACAATGCTGCAGCTATCAAGGATGTTGTGATTGTCGGCGCATACGGTACGATGCAGAAGCGCAGCGACCTTGTAGGGTCGGCCTATCAGGTAGGTTCCAAGGAGTTGGAAAACCTGCCCAAAGGTCGTCTCGACACCATGCTCGACGGTCTTGTCCCCGGCGTGAAGATCGACATCAACAGCGACTCTCCCGACAATTCCCGTCCGCGGTTCAACGTCCGTGTGCGCGGCGACGGTTCGCTTTCTGCCAGCAGCGAGCCGTTGTGGGTTGTCGATGGCGTGCCGATGTTTACCGGCGGCACCACCAATCTGATGCCCGGCCAGAGCTATACCGTCAGTCCGTTGTCGTTTCTCAACCCCGACGACATCGAGAGCATCACCGTGCTGAAAGATGCCACCGCCACCAGTATCTATGGTGCCGACGGCGGCAATGGCGTGGTGCTCGTCACCACCAAGAAAGGCCGCGAGGGCAAGACCAGCGTCTCGGTCAACCTGGAGTATGGCATTGCCAACATCGACCGCTCCACGGCGCCAAAGGTGCTCAATGCCGAGCAGTTTCTGGAGCTGGCCCATGAGGCCTATGCCAATGCCGGGCTCGACCCGAAGCTGTTTCCCTTCCAGGACAACGAGCTGAACCAGTATTCCACTACCGATACCGACTGGCTCGACGTGTACTATGACACCGGCACCACTTTGCAGTGCAACGTAGGTATCAACGGCGGGTCAGACAAAGTGAAATATTACTTCTCCGGCTCCTATTACCGTAATCAGTCGACCATCAAGGGCAACCTGCAGCAGCGCTTCTCGCTGCGCAGCAACATGGATTTCCAGCTGCACAAGAAGGTGAGGCTCAACACCATACTCTCGGCCTCTTACAACATCAACGACCTGTTTAATATGGGTCGCGACTACTACGAGAACCTGCCCATCTATTCGCCCTACAACCCCGACGGCACCCTCCGCCTCTATAATCAGTATGTCGACGGCATCGACGACGAGGGCAATCCCACCTATCGCAAGCAGAAATTCTTTAATTCCGTGGCCGAGCGCGAGCAGAACGAGAATACGCAGAAGGCACTCTACGTCAATGCCAATTTCTCGTTGCACTATGACATCCTGCCCGGCCTGCAGTACACCGGACAGTTTGGCGTAGACTTCCAGAGCAACCTTGAGCAGATGTATTCGTCGCAGAAGAACTGGAGCGGCACCTCGGTCATCGGCCAGGAGGGCTATGCCACCCGCCAGTCGGCTCATATCAGCAACTGGAACACCATTCATCGTCTGAACTTCGACCGCACCTTTGGCCTGCATCGCGTCCAGGCGTTGGCAGGCATGGAGGCCGGTTCGCGCGACTATACCGTGGTGGGTGCCACCGGCTCGGGATTTATCAACGACAACATCCAGGACGTCAGCTATGCCAACAGCCGCAACGGCAGCAACTACAGCAGCAATACGCGCAAGGCCTCGTTCCTGGGGCAGGCTACTTACTCTTTCGACCGCCGCTACTATCTTACCGTCAATGCCCGTCGCGACGGTAACTCGCAGTTTGGCAGCGATGTGCGGTGGGCCGACTTCGCCTCCGTGGGCGTGTCGTGGAACATCCACAACGAGAAATTCTTTAAGATTCCCTGGATTACCGTCTTGAAGCTCAAGGCCAGCTATGGTGCCAACGGCAACTCGCGCCTCGGCTCACAGGAATCCCTCGGCCTCTATGCTTATGGCGACAGCTATGCCTACAACGGCGAGGTGGGCGGCGTGCAGAGCGGCACCCCCAACCACACGCTGAGCTGGGAGACTACCTATAAAACTAACCTCGGTTTCCGCCTGGAACTGTTCAGCCGCTTCGACATTGATTTCGACTGGTACAACCACCACACTAAGAACCTGCTGAGCAATCTCGACGTGAGCCGCACCACCGGCGATACCAAGGTGTATCGCAATGTGGGCGAGATACGCAACCGGGGCTTCGACCTGACGATTACCACCAAGAATATCGTCAGCGAGAAGCCTGATGGCTTTAAGTGGACTACCGAGCTGAATCTGGCTCACAACACCAACATCCTGCTGAAGCTGTATAACGGCATCCAGAAGAACTTCGGCACCTACAGCTATATAGAGGGTTACGACGTGAGCACCCTCTTCCTTGTGCGCTGGGCCGGTGTCGACCCCGTTGACGGCGCCCCGCTGTGGTACGACAAGAACGGCAATGTGACCAAGGTCTACAGCGCCGACAACCGCGTTGCCGGCGACAACAGCCACTCCGACATTACCGGCGGTATGACCAACACCCTCTCCTACAAGGGTCTGTCGCTGCGCTTCCTGTTAAACTATCAGTTTGGCGGCTACGGCTTCACCTCCTTCGGCCGAGCCATGTTCTCCGACGGCCTCTATGCCTCGTCGCAGAACCAAGCCGTGGAGCAGCTCGACCGTTGGCAGCAGCCCGGCGACGTGACGCTGAGCCCCAAGCCTATCTGGGGCGTCAGCACCAGTTCGGTGATGAACTCCACCCGCTACCTCTACAACAAGACCATGATTCGCCTGCAGAATGTGGTGCTCAGTTACCGTCTGCCGTCCGACTTTATCCGTCCGGCGGGCCTGACTAATTGCACAGTGTCGCTCGTCGGCAACAACTTGCTGGCCTATTCACCCTATGCCAGCAGCGACCATAACAGCTACAAGACCTGTATGAGCGGCTACCCCGCCGAGCGTTCGTTCTCACTTTCTGTTAATGTCGGTTTTTAATGTATGAAGATTATGAAGACCTGGAGCAATCAACTAATCATAGGTTTGGCACTGACCGCCGGCCTGACGGCCTGCACCAAGTTCCTTGAAGTCGACGTTAAGGGTAAGGCTACCATCCCCTCGTTCCTAAGCGACCCTCAGGGGTTGAATGCCGCCTTGGTGGGCACTTATAATAAAATGTACGCGTACGTAGACAATGAGTTCACCAAGTATGGCGACGTGGCCGGCAATATGGTGTCGATGCCGTCGGCAGCCAGCAGCGGCGACATGGTGGCGCAGTATAACTTTACCAGTGACGAGTCTCAGATTACCGGTGCCGTGGGTTACATCTGGCGCAAGATATACGTCGCCCAGGCCAATGCCAACAATATCATAGAGTATGGCCCGGCCGTTGCTGAGAGTTATCCTGCCAGTCGCGAAGCCTGTGACCGTATCATCGGTCAGGCTCTGCTCATCCGTGCTATATGTCATTTCGACCAGTGCCGGGCCTATGCCCAGCCCTATAACTACACGGCCGATGCCTCCCATCTGGGTGTGCCCATATTGCTGCGTACCCCCGGTGCCAACGACACCCCGTCGCGCGCCACCGTTAAGGAAGTCTATGCCGCCGTGCTTGCCGACTTGGAGCGTGCCGCCACGCTACTCACCGATGCCGTGGCTCTGGATTGTCACTACGGCTCCCTGCAGGCCGTGCGCTGTATGCAGGCCCGCGTCAGTCTCTATATGGAAGACTGGCAGCAGGCGCTCAGCTATGCCCGGCAGGCTATCGCAGAGCAGCCGCTGGCTCAGGGCAACAGCTACCTGGCCATGTTCGACGACTTGTCGCAGCAGGGCGAGGCCATTTTCCGCCTCTCTGGCAGCAAGATGAACGGCTATCTCAAGTCGTTCTACGATAATAGCTGTATGCCTGCCGACACCCTGCTGTCGCTCTTCGATGCCGACGACCTGCGGCTACGCCTGCTGCGCACCACCACGGGCGCCAAGCGGTGTAGGAAGTATTCGGCCACGAAGGTGCCCGACAACGAGTCGAAGCGCGACGACCCCTTTATCTTCCGCCTCTCCGAGATGTATCTCACCGCCGCCGAGGCTGCCTGTCAGCTGGGGCAGTATGCCGAAGCCCGCCAGTATATACGTGCTATCATAGAGCGTGCCGTCGGTGCTGACAAGGCCGACGACGTGATGGACGCCACCCTTGATGCCCAGTTGCTGCAGCTCGTTCGTCGCGAGCGTGTCAAGGAACTGTGCTTCGAGGGGCACAACTTCTTCGACCTGACGCGCTGGAAACTGGACCTGGTGCGTGAGCGAAGCACCACTTCCTCTATGAAGTACATGGCTTATCCGAGCGACTACTTCGTGTTGCCGCTGCCGCAAGACGAGCTGAACGCCAATACCAGCATGCAGCCCAATCCGACGGTGAACAGCGGCACGTCGGGCGGGGGAACGGTGGAGGATGGAACATTGAAGATTGAACATTGAAGATTGAGCATTGAAGATTGAGCATTGAAGATTGAATATGAAGAAACTGCTATTGAGTTTATCATTTATCATTTGTTGTTTGTCATTTAGCGCAGCGCTATCCGCTTGTGCCGACCAGGAGGGCGAGTGGTTCAACGAGCCTTACGTGCGCATTTCAACCTCGACAGGACTGTCCAGCACCGTTGTGCTTACCAATGTCAGGAACACCAACACCTACAGCGTCTACCTGTCGTCGCAACCGTTGGCCGATAACGACAGCGTGGAGGTTTCCTACGAGGTCATCGTGGGCGACGGGCTGCAGGAGGACGTCGACTACAAGGTGGTCACCACGCAGAATCCACTGGTGTTTCTGCCCGGCATCTACGACATGCCCATCCGCATCCGTTGGTTGAAGAACCGCGTAGACCCCACCAAGGACAACACTGTCACCATACGCCTGACGGGCACCAACAAGGGCTACAATCTGGGCTTTCCCGGTCCCGACCATGTGCAGAGCGAGGTGGTCATAGAGAAGAAGAACGAATAATATATTGTCATTAAATAAATTATAGAAGCTTATGAGAAATCATCTACTCAAGAAAACAATGTTGACATTCGCTGCCCTGTTAGCGTTTGCCGTGACATCAGTAGCCCAGACAGCACAGCTTCTGTCGTTTGGGTTCTACAAGGCCGACAATGCCGGCCTCAGTCAGGACTATGTGGCCACTATCCCTGCCCTGGTGGCCGGTACTACTTCTTACGAGGTGGAGATTGGCCTGCCTGCCTCTGTTGATTTGACCGAACTGGTAGCCCGCTTCACCGTGAACGAGGGCAATACCGTCACTGTCGACGGTGTAGCGCAGACCAGCGGCGTTACCAAGAACGATTTTACCGACCCCATTGACTATATGGTGCGCGGTTCCAACAATGTGCGCTACACCATTACCGTGGTTGAGGCAGCGTCGGGTGAAAGCGGATGGAAGGAGCTGGCAGTGCTCGATGCCACTCAGCTGTCGGGCAATGCCGACTTTACCGGCGTCTACTCGGGTGCCGTCCTGGCCATCGGTCCCAAAGACAATGCGCCTTACGTGGCCTACGGTGCCCGCGGCGTTGACAACAAGATGAGCGTTGCCAAGTTTGAGAATGGCGCATGGACCCAGGTGGGCCAGACTCTGTTCTCGTCAGTCGTCAATGGCTCGCACTTCGACTTCGACATCGCCCCCGACGGCACGCCTTATGTGGCCTACGGCGACCAGGATGCAGCCTCGCTGAAGGGCGCCCTCTCGGTGATGAAGTTCGACGGCACGCAGTGGAGCTACGTCGGCGACCAGGGATTCTTCAAGGTTCAGGCCCAGTATCCCGGACTGGCAGCCGTCAAGGGCGGTTTGGCCATCGACCTGATCAACAACAGCAAGGATGGCGACATTGCCCGCCGTGCCATGGGCGTGGCCACCTATGCCGACGGCGTCTGGACGGCCGGCGAGTCGTCGCTGCTGGGTTCGGGCCAGGGTGTCTACATGACCAAGATGGGCGGCAACGGTAAGATTGCCACGCTCATCAGCGTCAACCGTGGCGCTGTCGATGGCGTGAACTACGGTCACAACATTTTCAAGTATGAGAACGGCCAGTGGGAGTCGCTGGCTACCAACTTCCTGGAAACGGGTGCCACGCAGACCAGCATTGCTCAGGGCAGCTTCGGCACCACCGTCGCCCCCGACGGCACCATCTATGCCTGGACGGGCGACGACGCCCCCGGCAACAGCAAGATTTATCAGGTGCGCCTGAAGAAGTACAACGCCGACACCAAGACCTGGAGCGTAGTGGCCGGCAACACGCTGCCCATCGGTCACGACGGCGGTTTCGAGAGCCACCTCTCGCTCGACGTGGCCATAGCCCCCAACGGCACGCCCTACGTGGCCTACAACAACTTCAAGGACCAGAAGAAGCTCTATGTCATGTATCTTGATCCGTCGACCAATCAGTGGTCGGCTGCCCAGCAGTTGGCCGAGGACGCTGATGACATCAACATCAAGTTCGACAAGGCCGGCAACGGCTATATCACCTATACCGACGGCAACAACAAGGTTCACCTGCTGACCACCGTCAAGGAGTGGAAGGAGCAGGCCGTGCTCGATGTCGCTCAGCTGTCGGGCAATGCCGACTTTACCGGTGTCTACTCGGGTGCCGTCCTGGCCATCGGTCCCAAAGACAATGCGCCTTACGTGGCCTACGGTGCCCGCGGCGTTGACAACAAGATGAGCGTTGCCAAGTTTGAGAATGGCGCATGGACCCAGGTGGGCCAGACTCTGTTCTCGTCAGTCGTCAATGGCTCGCACTTCGACTTCGACATCGCCCCCGACGGCACGCCTTATGTGGCCTACGGCGACCAGGATGCAGCCTCGCTGAAGGGCGCCCTCTCGGTGATGAAGTTCGACGGCACGCAGTGGAGCTACGTCGGCGACCAGGGATTCTTCAAGGTTCAGGCCCAGTATCCGGGACTGGCAGCCACGAAGGACGGTCTGGCCATCGACCTGATCAACAACAGCAAGGATGGCGACATTGCCCGCCGCGCCATGGGCGTGGCCACCTATGCCGACGGCGCCTGGACGGCAGGCGAGTCGTCGCTGCTGGGCTCCGGCCAGGGCGTCTACATGACCAAGATGGGCGGCAACGGTAAGATTGCCACGCTCATCAGCATCAACCGTGGCGCTGTCGACGGCGTGAACTACGGTCACAACATTTTCAAGTATGAGAATGGCCAGTGGGAGTCGCTGGCTACCAACTTCCTGGAGACGGGTGCCACGCAGACCAGCATTGCCCAGGGCAGCTTCGGCACCACCGTCGCCCCCGACGGCACCATCTATGCCTGGACGGGCGACGACGCCCCCGGCAACAGCAAGATTTATCAGGTGCGCCTGAAGAAGTACAACGCCGACACCAAGACCTGGAGCGTAGTGGCCGGCAACACGCTGCCCATCGGTCACGACGGCGGTTTCGAGAGCCACCTCTCGCTCGACGTGGCCATAGCCCCCAACGGCACGCCCTACGTGGCCTACAACAACTTCAAGGACCAGAAGAAGCTCTATGTCATGTATCTTGATCCGTCGACCAATCAGTGGTCGGCTGCCCAGCAGTTGGCTGAGGACGCCGATGACATCAACATCAAGTTCGACAAGGCCGGAACCGCTTATCTTACCTATACCGACGGCAACAACAAGATTCACCTGCTGAAGTACGGTGGGGTAGGTGCCGGTGCTTTCATTGACGATGAAGAAAGTGGTGAAGCCACAGGGAAACCCGCCATTGCCTTCGAGGCTGGCGCTGCCGAGCGCGAAATCACCGTTGGTCTTAACGCTGCCGGCAAGGTGAAAGTCGACTGGGGCGATGGTAAACTGGTAGAAGCTGAGGCCGTCGGTGCCTACGACGGCTGGGACAATGGCTTGGTATTCACCGGCACGCCGAGCGGCACCGTGAAGGTCTATGGCGAGGGCATCTCCTATTTCCAGTCGTTCACGAAGTATGCTACTGATGCTACCACCATCAGCGGCGGCATCACCAGCATTGACCTCAGCGGCGTGGCCGAGACCATTACCGAGCTCGACCTCCACCAGAACAATCTCAAGAGCGTCGACCTGAGCAAGCTTGTCAAGCTGACTACACTGAATATCGGTGTGAACGATTTCGCCACTATCAACCTTTCGGCTCTCACTGTACTGACGAAGCTCGATATCAGCAATGGTAAGAACAACGGCGTGCTCACAGCCCTCGACCTAAGCAAGAATACCAAGCTGACGAATATCGTGGCCAGCGGCAACCAGCTGACGACTCTCGATCTGAGCAGCAACCCTGTTGCCAAGACTGTCACCGTGCTCAACAACCAGCTGACAAGCGTCATCTTCGGTGCCAACACCGCTACCAAGCACACCATCAACGTCGGCGGCAACAAGCTGACGAGCCTCGATCTGATGCAGTTTGCCGACTGTTCGGGTACCTATCTGCGCGCTCGTGACAATGACCTGACGGAGGTGAAGCTGCCTGCAAAGGTGTCACAGTTCTGGGCCGACGGCAACGCTTTCACGCTGGCACAGCTCTATGACCTCAAGAGCATGGCTAAGACGCTGACCTATGCCACCACCTTCACCAAGGCTGAGGCTCAGGCTCCGCTGGCCATCGCTGCTGATGGCGACAAGGTAGACCTTTCGGCTCAGGCCAAGCTTGGCGAGACGGCCACCACATTCACCTGGAAGGCTGCCGACGGCACCGTCCTCGTTGAAGGCACCGACTACACCGTGGTCGACGGCGTGTTCACCTTCCTGAAGTCGCAGACCGCCATCCATTGCGAGATGACCAACGCCGAGCTCAACGCCTTCACCGCCGAGAAGCCTTACAAGACCACGGCCATCGACGTCGTTGCCACCGGCATAGCCACTATTCCCGCTACGTCGGCAGCGGGCACTGACGCTCCCGTTTACAACCTCGCTGGCCAGCGGGTGTCTGCTCCCAGAAAGGGCATGTTCATCAAGGCTGGCAAGACCGTTATCTTTAAGTAAGTTTATGGTATAACCCGACATGAATCCCCCTCCCTCGGGAGAGGGATTCATGTATTTAAAAAGCATGAGTATGAGCATAAAGAAAGGTCTTTGGGTGTTGCTCGTGTCGTTGCTGTCACTGACAGCCGGCGCACAGTCCTTGCGCTACGACGCCAAACTACGGGTGGGGCAGCTCGACAATGGGCTTACCTATTATATCTACCCCAACCCGACGCCCAAGGGCGAGGCTGTCTACCGCCTGTTTGTCAAGGCCGGCAGCGTCCACGAGCGTGACGACCAGCAGGGGCTGGCCCATTTCCTGGAGCATCTGGCCTTCAACGGCACGCGCCATTTCCCCGGCGACGGCATCGTCCGCTTTCTGGAGTCGCGCGGTGCCAAGTTCGGCAAAGACCTTAATGCCCATACATCGTTCACTGAAACCGTCTACAAGCTGCAGCTGCCTACTACCGACCCGCTGCTGGTCGACACTACGCTTACCATCCTGGCCGACTGGGCCGACGGTCTGCTGATCAGTGTCGACGAGGTGGAGAAGGAGCGTGGCGTTATCCTCTCCGAGCGCCTGCAGCGCAGCGGTGCCCAGGCCGACCATCAGATGGCGCTGGTCATGGAGCTGCTCAATGGCTCGCTCTATTCGCGGCGCATCACCATCGGCGACACCGCCGTCATCAGCCATGCCACACCGCAGACCATACGCCAGTATTACGAGCAGTGGTACCGTCCGGAACTGATGGCGGTGGCCGTGGTGGGCGACGTCGATGCCGCCCGTGTCGAGCAACTTATCCGCGAGAAGTTTGCAGGACTTACTGCCAAGTCCGCAACCGCCGGAACTCCCATCCTCTCTGTTGAATCCGTTCATCAAGGTTCCTCTGGTAAAGATGTTGCCGCCAATCTTCCTCCGATTCCTGAATATGCCGCCGATTCGGCTCGCATCGTCACCACCCCCGGCGTTGAGAAGATAGACTTCGACATCCTGATGCTGCTGCCGCAGCCCCCCGCCGTGCAGACCGCTGCCGACTACCGCCTGTACCTGTTGCGCAGTCTGGTTAACAGCCTTGCCAAGCAGCGCTTCAATGCCCTCTCGTTTCTTGACCCCGCCTATGCCCGCGGCTCGGTGCAATATTCTCGCTTCTTGGGCGCCACGGGCGTTACCGACGTCTCCGTAGAACTTACCCGTGGCAAGGTGCGCAAAGGCATCAGCGACTTTGTAAGCAGTTACGTCCAGATACTCCGCTACGGCTTCACGCAGTCAGAGATTTCGCGTGCCAAGAAACAGATTGTCAGTCGCCTGGAGAATAAGGTTGCCAATGGCGACATCGCTTCCACCTCGCTCATAAGCGAAATCTACGCTGACTTCTACGATGGCAACCGCCTCATATCGCGGGCCGATGAGCTGGCCCTCGTCAAGCAGTTCCTGCCGCAGATCGACTCCATCGGGCTGGTGCAGTTCCTCCAGCAGACCTTTGAGACACGTCCCCAGCACTATCTGCTGCGTGGCGGCGACGACGTGCTTGGCGAGGTGGGCAGTGTTGCCGACCTGAAACAGCTCATTGCCGATGCGCGCCGCCAGCCCGTAGTCCGTTACTGGCACAACGTCGACGTGCCCGACGCCCTCGTCACCCTGAAACCTACCAATCGCCACATCGTCAGCGAGCGCAGCATTCCCGCCATCGATGCTACCGACCTGCTGCTCGACAATGGCGCCCGTGTCATCTTCCGCCGCTCTGCTACCGAGCACGACCGTCTCACCCTCTCCGCTTTCCGCAAGGGTGGCCAGTACGGGCTCGACAGCACCCGCTATTACACCTCGCTCGTCGGCCCCAGCGTGGTCAGCCTCAGTGGTGCCGGCGATTTCAGCCGCGAGGCCCTGAACCACTACCTCACGGGCAATACGGCCTCTGTGCGCCTGCCCGTCGACAAGTTGCGCTGCGGCGTGGCTGCCTCTGCCCATACTGCCGACATAGAGACGATGTTCCAGTTGCTCTACCTGCGCTGGACACAGCCGCGGCTCGATACTGCCGTGGTGCGCATGACCCTCAACAAGCTGCGCGAGAGTTACCTTACCCGCAAAGACACCCCTCGCGACCGATTCTCGCGCGAGTTAGGATGGCTTATGAGCGGGCGCAATTATACCAGTGAGCCGCTCTCCGACAGCATTGTTGACCACTGCGTGCGACAGGACGACATGCTGCCTTTGCAGCATCGCTTCTATGGACCTGCCACGGGCTACACCTTCGTCATTCTGGCAGACTGCGACCTCGACGATGTGCGCACCTATATTAGCACCTACCTTGGCGCCCTGCCATCAGGTAAGCCCGATACGACGTGGCTGGTCAGCAACCGTCAGATTCCTCAGCATGACGTTGAGCTTATACGCTACACCAACGACCAGCCGAAGGCCATGGTGTCGCTCGTCTACCAGCAAGACTGGCCCATGGGCAATTTCCTGGAACAAGAACTGAAGGGAACGGTGCTGAAGAGCCTTCTCCGTACCGTCCTGCTGAAGCGTCTGCGCGAGGAGATGGGGCGTGTCTACAGTGTTTCCGCCTCTGTGGCTGCCAGTCAGTATCCGTCATATCTCAGCCGTGCCATCATCGCCTTCGTCTGCCAGCCCGAGGATGTCGACACCCTCATTGCTGCCACCCGTGAGGAACTGCAACAGCTGGTGGCTAATCCCACGCTGTTTGAAGCCGCCCTTGCCGACGTTAAGCAAAACCTCATCAAGGAACACAGCCTGCAACAGCAGCAGACCGCCTATTGGACTTCGTGGATCCGTAATTCCGTCTATAACAACCATGAAGACTGGACGTGGGTGAGCCGTTACAGCGATGTGGTAGACCGTCTTACTATGGCCGACGTGGCCGCCTATGCCCGCCATATCTTACATGAAGCTCACAGGGTGAAAGCCGTCTTGCTGCCCGCCTCCCCATCACCCACCACCCACCACCCATCACCGACCTCCCATCACCCATCACCTACCGCCCACCACCCATCACCCACCACCATCAGCGGCCTGGTGTTCAACGACCGCAATGGCAATGGTCGCCAGGATGACGGCGAGAAGGGGCTGAAAGGCATCCTCGTCAGCAACGGCGACACCATCGTCGTCACCGGCAAGGATGGCCGCTATGAGCTGCCCGCTGTCGAGGGTTCCGGCGTCATGCCCATCCTGCCTTCCAATTACACGATGGCCGGTAGCCGTGTGGTCAATGCCAACTTTACCGCCACCAATTTCGCTCTGGTCAAGAAACCTGTCAACCGCCGTTTCCGCCTCAATGCCATCGGCGACGTGCAGGTGGGTAATTACCAGGAACTCGACTATGCCAACCGCACCCTCTGGCCCGAACTGTTAACACCCACCCCCCACCACCCATCACCCTTCACCATCAACCTGTTCCTCGGCGACTTGGTGAACAACAACCTCAGCCTCTATGGCGACCTTCGGGCGCTCATGGAGCAGTTGCCGCAGCCTACGTGGACCGTCCTGGGCAACCACGACCGCGACGTTGACACCGTGCGCTGGCGGCAGACGGCCACCTATCGCCATGTGTTCGGTTCCGATATGTATGCCTTCAACGAGGGCCGTGTCCACTTTATCATATTGAATAATGTATATGGCGACGGCGCCCGCGGCTATCGCGGCTACCTCTCTGACCGCCAGCTCAGGTTTGTGCGTCAGGATTTGCAGTATGTGCCTCAGGGCACGCTCATTGTCCTGAGCATGCACATACCCCTGGCTCATACCCGCAACCGTGCCGACCTGCTCCGCCTGCTTGAGGGACGTGGCAACGTGCTGGCCGTTACCGGGCACATGCATCAGGTGGCACGCTTCTTCCACCAGGGGCAGGGTGTGCGCGTCCATGAGCTCAGTGCCGGGGCCACCTGCGGCTTCTGGTGGGTGGGCGAGAAAGATGGCGACGGCATACCTGCCGCACAGCAGCAGTGCGGCACGCCCCGCAACTATTTCGTCATTGATTTCAACGACACCAGCTATCAGCTGCGCTGCAAGGCTGTTGGTCTCGACGCCCGTCGCCAGATGACTATCCACGTGACGGGCATTGACACCCTCGACACCCATCTGCGCGACCTGCGCGACGTACCCGCCGGACAGCTCCTGCTCACTGTCTACGGTGGCTGCGACAGCACCGCCGTGCGCTGCCGCCTTGATGGCGGTGAGTGGATGCCTTGCCAGCATACGCCGCTCGTCGACCCCAATGTGGCACGCACCCGCGAGATGAACCTGCTCAAGGCTTACCCCACCACCTACAACCGCATGAACCCTCTGCGCCACCGGGAGTCGCAGCAGCTGTGGACGCTGACGCTGCCCGAAGCCTGTAGGCAGGGCGCCCATCGGGTAGAGGTGGAGGCTACCGACCCCTGGGGGTTCAGTGCCACCGGCAGCCGCTCCTTCTGCTTCCCACGGGGGGTGCAGTAGCGGGGGCTTGCAAAAAAAAACGGCAAAACAGTGGCAGTTTGCCATAATTTTTGTACCTTTGCATGCATAATTGATAAATAACCATGCAAAAGAAGAATTATTTTGTCCTTTTAGCGTTTACATTAGCCCTTGGCAACCCCCTGCTGTCGGTGGCCAAGAAGAAGGCGAAGGTAGACCTGACGGCCCTGAAGACTGACTCGGTGAATGCCGATGTGAAGAAGATCAAGAAAGACGCCACCGTTGGCAAGGGTCTCTTCACCACCTATTTTAATGAGAAGACCGGCAAACTCTATTTCGAGATTCCCGACTCCGCTTATGCGCGTCTGTATCTGCTGTCAAGCCGTATCACCTCTACCAGTGCCGGCGATGACTATGTGGCCGGCGAGTTGAATACCCGTCCTTTCCTCATCAGTTTCTCTACCGATGGCCGCAATGTTTATATGCACCAGGTGCAGACGCTCAACACGGTGCGTCCCGGCGACGCCATCGAGTCGTCGTTCCAGCGCAACAACATGAACCCCGTGATGAAGGGCTTCAAGGTAGCCGCCCGCGACAAGAAGAGCAGCTTCATCGATGTCACCGCGTTCTTCGGCGGCAACGAGAAGAGCATCAGCCCCATCAAAGATACCGGCCCCCTTGGCAAGCTCTTAGGGTCTGACAGCAAGCTCAAGGGCACCTTCCAGTCAGAGGCCTCGGGTATAAGCTTCGTCAAGACCTTTGAGCGCAACATCGAGATAGAGACACTGCTGTCTTACCAGCTCACGGGCGCTATCCAGAAGCCCTACAGCGTCAAGGTGCGCCGCTCGCTGGTCACCTTGCCCGATGAGCCTATGGCCATGCGCCTGCAAGACAACCGCGTGGGCTATTTCTATACCGACAAGAGCATTTTCAGCTCCGATGCCGACCGCATTACCGACCGCACCTATATCCACCGCTGGCGCCTGGAGCCCAAGGCCGAGGACCGTGACCGCTATTTCCGTGGCGAGCTGGTAGAGCCACAGACGCCCATCGTCTTCTACGTAGACTCCGCCTTCCCCGCCAAGTGGCGCCAGACCATCAAGGACGGTATCGAGGTGTGGAACCGCGCCTTCGAGCGTGCCGGTTTCAAGAACGCCATCAAAGCTCTGGATTATCCCAAGGACGATCCCTCGTTTGACCCCGACGACCTGAACCGCAACTGCTTCCGCTATGTGGCTACGACGACGGCCAATGCCATGGGGCCCAGCTATGTAGACCCCCGCACGGGCGAGATTCTGGCCGCCGACGTCATCTGGTATCATAACATCGTGTCGCTGCTCCACAACTGGCGCTTCATCCAGACCGGCACCGTCGACAAGCGCGTGCGCAAGCTGAAGTTCGACGACGACGTGATGTGCGAGTCGGTGAAGTATGCCGCCTCCCATGAGGTGGGCCACACCCTCGGCCTGATGCACAATATGGGTGCCAGCTATTCCTTCCCCGTCGAGAAGCTCCGCGACCCGCAGTTCACCCAGCAGTATGGCACCACGCCCAGCATCATGGACTACGCCCGCAACAACTACATTGCTCAGCCTGGTGACCTGGAGCGTGGCGTGAAGCTCACGCCGCCCGAGGTGGGTGTCTACGACCTCTACGCCATCGGCTGGGGCTATCGTCTCATCAAGGACGCCACAACTCCCGAGGCCGAGAAACCCATGCTCGACCGCTGGATTGCCGAGCATGCCGGCGACCCTATGTATGAGTTCGGCGCCCAGCAGCTCTTCAGTACCATTGACCCCACCGACCAGACCGAGGACCTTGGCGACGACCACATCAAGGCCAGCAACTACGGCATCAGCAACCTCAAGCTCCTGATGCAGCATTTCGACGAGTGGGTGGTTGAGCCCGGCGAGCGTTACGACAATGTGGAAAAGGTGTACATGGAAATCACCCGCCAGTATGGCCGCTACGTCAAGCACGTCATTCCTTATATCGGTGGCATCCGTTTCGAAGAGATCCGCCAGGGCGACAACAAGTCTACGGGCAAGCACTATATCGCCAAGGCCCGTCAGAAGCAGGCCATGCAGTGGCTGCTGAGTCAGGCTCGCTCTTACGACGAATGGCTCTCTCCAGCGCGCCTGCTGAGTAAGTTCGAGATTGACAAGACCGTCAACGAGCGCCTGCGCCAGCAGATTGTCTCCTCGCTGATGAACGGCGCCGCCCTGTTCCGCGTCAAGGAGAGTGGCGAGGCCGACCCCAAGACGGGCTACGTGCTCGACGATTATCTCAATGACCTCACCAACGCTATCTTCATTGCCCCCAAGGGCGGTCGCCTGTCCGACGTAGAGCAGCACCTGCAGTCGTCGGCCGTGAGCCAGATGATATCCAGCTCGGGCCTGATGGCCGCCAATGCCGCCGCCAGCAGCTCGTCGTCGCTTGCGGCTGTCGCTGCTGATGCCCTCGCCGCCTATTCCGCCCCCGCCGCCGCCTCTTTCTGCGGCTATAGCCACGACTTTGCCCGCATCAATATGGGCGTGTCGGCACTCTCCAAGGCGCAGCTCGGTGCCATCATGACCGGCCGTCTGAACCGCGTGCTGCAGAAGTATCGCCAGTATCGCGCCGCCGCCACCGGCAGCACCCGCGATTTCTACGACTACGAGATCCTGCTCATTGAGCGTGCGCTGAACAACAAACGTTAATTCCCAATCGTAATCCTATATGGCAAGAACCCCATTTACCCTCATGCTGTCAGCGCTACTGGCCGCTGCTGCTCCTGATGCCGTGGCCCAGAATACCACATCTGCCACCGGCAGCCCATCGGCGCAGAAAACTGTCACGGCTAATGGCGTCGCCACCACTCCCGCTGCGTCAGCAGCGGGCGCCCCCATCCAGGGCACCGTCCTCGACAAAGGCGGCGAGGCCCTCGTCGGCGCCCAGGTGCGCTGGAAGAATGTCAAGGCTTCCGGTGCCGTGGTCAATGCTGAAGGCCGCTTCACCATTGCCCGCAACGACCAGTCGTCGACGCTCGTCATTTCCTATATCGGCTACAAGTCCAAGGAGGTAGAGATAGGCCCCAAGGAGCGTGCCGTCACCGTCGTCCTCTCCGACGATGCCCAGAATCTCGACGAACTTGTCGTCGTGGGTTACGGCATCCAGAAGAAATCCTCAATCACCGGCTCCGTGGAGACCATCAAGGCCGAGGACCTGCTGATGATGCCCACCACCAACCTTGACCAGGCACTCACCGGCCAGGTGGCGGGTCTGCAGGTGATGCAGTCTACCGGCGACCCCAGCTCGGCGCGCGAGTCCGACCTCCATGTGCGTGGTATCAATGCCAACCCCCTGCTGGTCATCGATGGTGTGCCCCGCTTCGGCACCAATACCAGCGACGGCGAGATGCGCCTCAGTGACCTCAACCCCGACGACATAGAGAGCGTCACCGTGCTCAAGGACGCCGCCGCCGCTGCCGTCTACGGTGCCCGTGCTGCCAACGGCGTCATCCTCGTGCAGACCAAGCGCAGCGACGGCAACCAGAAGCTGCGCCTCAACTACCGCGGACAGTTCAACCTGCAGCAGGCCACCCATCTGCCCGACTTCCTCGGCGCCTACGAGTTTGCTAAGCTGCGCAACCGCGCCATCGAGAACTCTGCCTCCACGGCCACGCCCTATACCGACGAACAGCTGGAGCAGATACGCACTCACAGCAATCCCAACGTCTATGGCGACGACAACATGCTCGACTATCTCGACAAGACCGGATGGTCGACCACCCACAGCCTCTCGGCCAGCGGCGGCAGCAGCTTTATCAAGTATTACCTGTCTTTCGGCTATGCCGACACCAAGGGCATCTACAGCGGGGTGGGGCGGCGGCGCCTCAACTACATGGCCAAGCTCGACGCTACGCTGGCTAAGGGCCTGGTGCTCAGTGTCGACATCAACGGCTCGCGCACCCGCTCCAAGAACAGCAGCTACTCTACCGTTGATGCCGCCTACGCCTATTCGCCCGTCCAGGTGCTGCGCTTCACCGACGGTTCTCTGGCCAGTGCCGATGGCGGCAACCCTCTGATTAATGTCGAGGGACTCGGCGGCTATCGTAAGGATAATTATAAGATGTCGGCCATCACCGCCACCCTCAACTGGGACATTCCCTGGGTGAAGGGACTCAACGCCTACGTCCGCGGCACCTTCGACGACAATAGTCAGGTGCGCCAGGTGTTCAGCAAGCCCGTGACGCTCTACACCTACGATGCCGACGTCAACACTTTCAGCCCCGACCCTAACACCGTCTACCCCTCGTCGAAGGTGTCGTTAGAGCAGTACGACCAGTTCTTCGACAGCCAGCTCTATGAGGTAGGGCTCAACTTCAACCGCACCTTTGCCGCCCGCCACGACGTGGGGGCCACCCTTGTGGCCAACTACCAGCGCACCCACACCCTCTATATGCAGGGCGTCAACCAGGATAAGGGCATCTACCCCGAGACCATGGGCACCGCCCTGGGCGACAAGACCCTTAACGGCAATGAGTCGAAGAACCAGCGTGCCTCCCTCATCGGCCGTTTCAACTACGGCTATGGCAACAAGTATTTCTTTGAGTTCAGCTTCCGCGTCGACGGTTCCAACAACTTCTCGCCCTCCAACCGCTGGGGATTCTTCCCCTCGTTCTCCGGCGCCTGGGTGCTCAGCAACGAGCAGTTCTTCCGCAACTGGCACCAGTCGGTGCTCACCAACGTGAAGTTCCGCGCCTCCACCGGCTGGCTCGGCAACGACGGCGTGGCAGCGGCCTACAGCTATCTGAAGTCGTACCTCGAAACCCCCGGTGCGGGCTACACCATCGGCGGCGCCTACCGCTCGGGACTGACGCTCAACGGCAACCCCAATCCCGACCTTACCTGGGGCAAGACCCACGACTATAACCTTGCCACAGACCTCGGCTTTTGGGGCGGACGCATCGGCATCTCGTTTGAATACTTCTGGCGCTACGAGACCGACAAGATTACCTCTGCCCCCGACTACCTCTACCCCTACAGCACCGGTGTCAACGGCAACGTGCCCAACCTCAACTTCTCCAAGCTGAAGGCCTGGGGCTGGGACCTCACCTTCAACCACCGCAACACCATCGGCAAGCTGAAGTATAATGTCGGCGTCACCCTCTCGAAGAGCGACGACGAGTATCTGGACTATGGCGACGAGTCGGCTCAGAACGAGAACCTGCGCCGCGTGGGTCGCAGCAGTATGGTGTGGACGATGTACGAGGCCGCCGGACTCTTCCAGTCGCAGGAGGAAATCGACGCCTGGGCCGACCAGGACGGCCAGCGCAACCAGTCGCTGGCCCCCGGCGACATCAAGTATGTAGACCAGAACGACGACCACAAGATTGATGCCCTCGACCAGGTGTATGTCAAGAACTCCAGCTATCCCGACATGGACCTCGCCCTGCGCCTCGGCGTCTCTTACAAGGGCTTCTTCCTCAACGCCATGTTCCAGGGCGAGGTGGGCTACAAGAAAAACATTACCGAGTACTACTCCCTGGAGAACGGCTCGCTGCAGCGCTTCCAGCAGTATCACCTCGACGATACGTGGACGGAGGACAATCCCGGTGCCGCCTATCCGCGCATCAAGTATGTCACCAGCAGCGACAACAACCGTCGCACGTCTACCTTCTGGGTGCGCAACTGTAACTTCATGCGCCTGAAGATGCTCAACCTCGGCTATCAGTTCCCCCAGTCGTTGCTCTCCAAGGTGCGCCTCTCGTCGGCATCCATCGCTCTGCAGGGCAGCAACCTCTTCACCGTCAGCAACCTCGTTGACATGGACCCCGAGCAGACCACCCGTGGCTACCCCATCCAGCGCAGCTACGGCGTGACCCTCAACATCGGGTTCTGATACCTCACTTCTATTTATAACAACGAATTAAAACGAATTTCACGAATTATACGAATGAAACAAGTTTTACAATTATTACCCCAAAGCTGCACCAAGGCCGTCGGCCGCCTCCTCGTTGCCGGTTCGCTGTGCGGTGGCGTTGCCACCGCCCCCCTGCTCACCAGCTGCAACTCCCTGTTCGACGACGCCCCCATCAACCAGATTTCCGACGAGACCACATGGACCAACTCCATGCTCTTAGACGAGTATGTCAACACCTGGTATCGCAACATGAACCACGGCTTCAACACCTACGTCTTCACCATGTCGGGCTTCGGCTCCATGTCGCGCTATTTCCTCCCCTGGTTTGGCGACCAGATTACCGTGGGACGCAGCGACTGGCTCAACGGCGGCATCGGCGACATACAGAAAGGCAACGAGACCACCATCACCGGCTGGGCTCAGCAGCAGTGGAGCAACTACTACACGCAGATACAGTATATCAATACGTTCTTCGAGAATGAAGAACGCATCGCCGACGCCGTCCAGCGCACGCGCATCGAAGGCGAGGCTCACTTCTTCCGCGGCTACTATTACTACCTGTTGCTGCGTCGTTTTGGCGGCTCGCTGATTATCGACCACGTCATCGACCCGCTGAAGAACCCTGAGAAGACGCCCCGTGCCTCCTACCAGCAGATGGTAGACTTCATCGCCAGTGAAGCCGACAAGGCCGCCGCCACGCTCCCCGTCAGCCATGAGACTGCCAACGTGGGACGCGTCACCCGTGGCACGGCGCTCATGCTCAAGGCCAAAGCCTATATCTGGGCAGCCTCGCCGCAGTTTCAGAACAAGCAGAAAGCCTACCTCGGCTTTACCGACGACCAGTCGCTATCTATGCTCCAGCGCGCCAAGGCGGCCTACGACGAGCTGTTTGCCCTCGGCGCCTACAGTCTCGTGCCCATCGCGGCTACCACGCAGGACGGCATCCGCGACGAGTACCGCAAGCTTTTCTTGACGAAAAACTCTCCGGAGTCTATCCTTGAGGTGCAGCACAGCGACGACGGCGACTATGCCAACAAGTTTGGCCACCGTCTCGACCGCTTTGCCGTCGCCCCCTCGTTCACCGGCACCTACTGCGCCTTCACCCCCACGCAGAACCACGTCAACGAGTATGGCATGCGCGGCGGTGCCGCCTACGACCCGCAGAACCCCTACGCCAACCGCGACTACCGGTTCTATGCCAATATCCTCTACGACGGCGCTACCTACCGCGGCCACCAGCTGGAAATACGCACCGTCGACGGCAAGAAGGGTGCCGACCTGACACCCTACGGCACGTCGACCACCGCCGGCTACACCCTCACGGGCTACTACATGGCGAAGTTCCTCGACGAGAGCCAGACCATCGACGCCAACGACACCTACGCTTCGAAGCAGAACTACATCATCTGGCGACTGGCCGAGGCTAAGCTCGACTATGCCGAGGTGCTCTTCCGCTTGGGCGACGCCGACGGGGCCCTGAAGCAGGTGAACGACATCCGCCAGCGCGTACACATGGACGCCCTGACAACCCTCACCTGGGACAATCTGATGAACGAGCGCCGCGTGGAACTGGCCTTCGAAGAGACCACCTACTGGGACCTCTACCGCTTAGGCACGGCTATGGAGAAGTGCAACGGCAGCACCAACCCGCTGAAGAAGATGACCATTACCGAGACTCGCGGCAAGGTGACCTACAAGGAGGAGAACCTCGACCGCCGTGCCAAGAATAACTGGGTGTTCCAGGAGCGCGACTACTATCATCCCATCCCCTGGAGCGAGGTGAAGTATCAGGGCATCGAACAGAACCCCTCGTGGAACGAAGTGTAGCGGTCTGCGGCCCAAGGCCGCAGACCTAAATGATAAATGACAAATGATAAATGATAAATGACAAATGATAAATTGATTATGAAAAAGATTTTTACTTTAGCAATGCTGGCTGTGGCTGCCATTACGGCCTCGGCACAGGAGTTTAACCTCTTCCCTGCCTATGACTGCGACGCCGAAGGCTGGCTGTGGCTCAACACTCAGGAAAAGATTGACAAGTATGTGGGCACTATCGACGAAGAAAACTACACCGTCGACCCCAACGGCAAGATTATCCAGATGGCTTTCGCCAACATCATGCCCGACTATCCTGAGACTTACGCTGATCACGAAGTGCTTGGTGTTGATACGGAAGGGTATTTTTTTACTGATGAAGGAGTAAAGTCTGAGGAAATCATTAAGGGGGCAATTGTCCTCGCTCCTTCTTCGGCTCAAAATACTGCTAATGGAGGATGTCTTATACTCAATCTTCCTTCTTGTGCTACTATTAGTTTGTATTTGACTTCCGAGGCTCGAATGGTGGGACGCACTCTTATGATTACCCCTGGCTATGATATGGGAATTGATGATAGTACAGGTGAAAATGCTTGGACGGGTCATACAAAGAGTATTTATGCTAGAACAGCAGCTCCCTTTAGTCAGTTACACAGTGCCGGTCATTATAAGTGGGAAGGCGTCGAATCACTTAACAACGGCTATAATGAGGGAATTACCTTCAAGAGCGACGGCCCCGTCTATTTCGCCCTGCAGAATTGCCATAAGTATCCCGTCTTCATCCACGCCATCAAGGTAACCACGCCCAAGCAGGAGACCACCGGCATCGCCACCATTCCCGCTGCGTCAGCAGCGGGCACCGTCGCTCCCGTCTACAACCTCGCCGGCCAGCGCGTAAAGACTGCCGCTAAGGGCATCTTCATTCAGAACGGCCGCAAGATAGCAGCCAAGTAAAATTCACCTTTCACGTGATATTAACTCCCCGTAATTACCTGCATAATAATAATGGAACAGAAACTAAGGCCGGGCACCCTCTGCGTGCAGGCCGGCTATAAAGCCAAGAACGGTGAACCTATAGAGTTGCCTATCATCCAGTCGACCACCTTCAAGTATGACGACTCCGACGAGATGGCACAGTTGTTTGACCTGAAGAAGGAGGGCTACTTCTACACCCGCCTGCAAAACCCTACCAACGACGCCGTGGCCGAGAAAATCTGCGCCCTCGAGGGTGGGGTAGGGGCCGTGCTCACCTCCTCGGGACAGGCCGCCAACTTCTACGCCCTGTTTAACATCTGCGAGGCCGGCGACCACTTCGTCACCAGCAACGAGATTTATGGCGGCACCTACAACCTCTTCGGCGTGACGCTCAAGAAGCTCGGTATCGACTGCACCTTTGTCAATCCCGAAGCCTCGGAAGAGGAGATTCAGGCTGCCTTCCGTCCTAACACCAAGGCCCTCTTTGGCGAGACGATTACCAACCCCGGCTGCGCCGTGCTCGACATCGAGAAGTTTGCGCGCATCGCCCACAAGAACGGCGTGCCCTTTATTATCGACAACACCTTTGCCACGCCTATCAACTGCCGCCCCTTTGAGTGGGGCGCCGACATCGTCACCCACAGCACCACGAAATACATGGACGGCTTTGCCTGCCAGGTGGGCGGCTGCGTCGTCGACAGCGGTAATTTCGACTGGCTTGCCCATGCCGAGAAGTTTCCTGGACTGTGCACTCCCGACGAGTCGTACCACGGGCTGACCTACTGCAAGGCCTTCGGCAAGAAGGGCTACACCACAAAGCTCGTGGCGCAGCTCATGCGCGACCTCGGCTCCATTCCCGCCCCGCAGAACTCGTTCCTGCTCAACATCGGCCTGCAGACGCTCCACCTGCGTATGGCCCAGCACTGCAAAAATGCGCAGGCGGTGGCCGAGTTCCTCCACGACTGTCCGAAGGTGGCGTGGGTGCACTACAGCGGACTGAAGGACGACCCCTATCATGAGCGTGCACAGAAGTACCTGCCTAACGGCTCCTGCGGCGTCATCGCTTTCGGTCTCAAGGGCGACCGCGAGACGGCCATCAAGTGGATGGACTCGCTCAAGATGATCAACATCGTCACACACGTGGCCGACGCACGCACCTGTGTGCTACACCCCGCCAGCCATACCCACCGCCAGCTCAGCGACGAGCAGCTCCGCGAGGCCGGTGTGGCGCCCGACCTCATACGCCTCTCTGTAGGCATTGAGGACGTGGAAGACATTCTCGCCGACATCCGCCAGGCCATGGACCAGATATGATTGCCTGTTGACTGTAAACGGCCCTGGCATTTCACTTTGTGATACAAAAAATCCGAATCCCTTGCGGGATCGGATTTTTTTGTTTATCTTTGCACCATCGCTCGCAGTGGCCTTCTGGTGGGGCGGCGGGCGGTCTTATGTATAAGAAAGACGTAAGGGTGTGTAGAAAACAGAATATATAGTTTAGGAATAAAAGACAGATGGCAGACCTTTCTACCGAGCGATACATCAATCCTTATACCGACTTCGGGTTTAAGAAGCTTTTCGGTACCGAGATGAACAAGGACTTGCTCATCTCGTTTCTCAACGCCCTGCCCTGTAGCAACA
>CAMHKU010000038.1 GCA_946185805.1 uncultured Prevotellaceae bacterium
ATTGAAGATTGAAGATTGAAGATTGAACATTGAAGATTGAAGATTGAAGATTGAAGATTGGAGATTGAAGATTGAAGATTGAGAACATGAGAAATAAGTCAAATCGGTTTATGCCATTATGGATGGCGCTGAGCGTGGTGATAGGTATCTTTATCGGCACGTTCTTTGCCAACCGTTTTTCGGGCAATCGTCTGAGTATTATTAATTCGGGCAGCAACAAGCTTAACGACCTGTTGCACATCGTTGACGACCAGTATGTAGACACCGTCAATGTGAACGACCTGGTAGAAAAGGCTATGCCTACCATCTTGAAGGAGCTTGACCCCCACAGCGTGTATATCTCGCAGAAGGACGTTCAGCAGGCCAACGACGACCTGAAGGGTTCGTTCTTCGGCGTGGGTATAGAGTTTACCATCCGCAAGGACACCATCCACGTGCAGAATGTCATTACCAACGGCCCCTCAGAGCGGGCAGGACTGCTGGCTGGCGACAAGATTGTGGAGATTGACGGCGAGGAGTTCGTGGGCAAGAAGGTGACCACGGAGGAAGCCATGCACCGCCTGAAGGGCGACAAGGATACGAAGGTGCAGATAGGTGTGCTACGCGGCAAGGAGAAGAAGATTCGTCAGTACACCGTCATCCGCGGCGAGATACCCATGAAGAGCGTCATCGCCACCTATATGCTCAACGACGACACCGGCTATATCAAGATTAAGAACTTCGGCGACAAGACCTATCCCGAATTGCTTATCGGTCTGGCGCGCTTAGCTCAGGAGGGCTTCGACAACCTCGTCATCGACCTGCGCGGCAATACCGGCGGCTACTTAGGGTCGGCGGTGCAGATGGCTAACGAGTTTCTCTCCCGCGGCCAACTGATAGTCTATACCGAGGGCCGGCGCTCGCAGCGCCAGGAGTATCGTGCCGACGGCCGCGGCTCGTATCAGCAGATACCCCTGGTGGTGCTCATCGACGAGGGCTCAGCATCGGCCAGTGAGATTTTTGCCGGTGCCATCCAGGACAACGACCGCGGCACCATCATCGGCCGCCGCTCCTTCGGCAAGGGACTGGTGCAGCAGCCTATCTCGCTGCACGACGGGTCGATGATTCGTCTCACCATTGCCCGCTACTATTCGCCATCGGGGCGCTGCATTCAGAAGCCTTACACCATGGGCGACGACCGCAGCTATGAGGAAGACCTGATTAACCGCTATCAGCACGGCGAGTTCTTCTCGGGCGACAGCATCAAGCACGAGGGACCGGAGTATCACACTCTTAACGGCCGTGTGGTCTATGGCGGCGGCGGCATTACCCCCGATATCTTCGTGGGCGAGGACACTACCAACGTCACCTCTTATTATAAGGAAGCCTCCATGAGCGGCCTGATACTGCAGTTTGCTTACGAATATACTGACGAGCACCGTCCTCAGCTGTCGCAGTATAAGACGGAGAGGGAGTTGCTGGCCTATCTGAAGAAGCTCAATACCGTGGAACTCTTTGCCAAGTATGCTGAGAAGAACGGCTTGAAGCGCCGCAACCTGATGATTCAGAAGAGCCACCAGCTGCTGGAGCGCTTCATCAACAGCCGCCTTATCTACAACGTGCTCGACGAGCAGGCTTGGACGGAATACATCAACGCCGACGACCCGACTATCCGTGAGACGCTGCGGACGTTTAAGGAGGGAGCGGCATTTCCCAAGCCGCAGCCCGAGAAGGAGGGGAAGAATTAGCGGAACCGCAGTCCAATGAGGATGAAAAGAATTAGCAGAACCGTATGTCGGCAATCACTTGATTGCCGACATACTGGTTTAATAAGGCAACGAATTCAGCTCGGCGCATACTGAGGTCGGCCCTCAGTGCCGGCGAGCTGAGCTTGACGTACAGCGTCTGGTTCTGTATCCAGGCATTGAGCGTATAGCTGCCGATGGTCTCGCCCGCCACCACCGGCCATGCCTCTACGAGGCGTTTCTGCAGCAGAGGCATTTCCAGGCCTTGCTGGCGCAGGTTGCGCATCACCAGTTCCTTAATATCTTTTACGTCGCGACGAAACATAGTAGCTATTTTCACTCTTCACTCTTCACTCTTCACTCTTCACTTTCAATTCCCCCTCGCAGACTTCAAAGATGCGGTAGTCGTGTGCGGTGGCCGTGAGGATGCTGTCCAGGTGTTCGCGGTTAGTGTCGGTCATGAATATCTGCCCAAAGGAGTCACCCTGCACCAGGTCTACAATCTTCTCTACGCGCAAGGCGTCAAGCTTGTCAAAGATGTCGTCCAAGAGCAGTATCGGCGTGTCGCCGATGGCACGGCGCAGCAGTTCAAATTGTGCCAGCTTAAGGCTCGTGACGAAGGTTTTCTGCTGGCCTTGCGACCCTTCGCGCTTCATGGGGTGGCCGTCGAGCATGATTTCCAGGTCGTCGCGGTGGACGCCGTGCAGTGAGTAGCCTACGGCGCGGTCCTTCCGCCGGTCGCGCTGTATCACGTCTAATAGCGGTCCGCGCTGGCAGTGGCTCGTATATTGCAGCGACACCTGCTCGCTGCCGCCCGAAATCTGCTCGTAATAGTGCTGGAACAGTGGTGTCAGGTTTTCTGCCAGCATGGTGCGCTGCCGGAAAATCTCTTCGCCGCTGGCGGCCATCTGCTCTTCAAAGATGCTGATGACGTCAACGTCGGGCTCGGCCTCCTGTTTCAGCAGGCTGTTGCGCTGCTGCAGCGCTTTGTTGTAGCGCGTCAGCGAGTCCATATAGCTGCGGTTCATCTGGGCTATCACCACGTCCATCAGTCGCCGCCGCTCCTCGCTGCCGCCGGCAATGAGGTAGACGTCCTGGGGCGCAATCATCACGATGGGTATCAGCCCGATGTGCTCGCTCAGGCGCTTATATTCTTTCTTGTTGCGCTTCACGTGCTTTTTCTGGCCCACCTTCATGCCGATAGAGATTAGTATCCCGCTGTCGGCTGCTTCCTGAGCGGTGACCCTCTGCAGGTCGTGTGCGTATCTCCCCTCCAGCATCATGAGTTCCTGGCCGTGGCGGATAACCTGTGAGTCGCTGGGATTTGACACTGAGTGGCAGAACGACAGGTAGTAGACAGCGTCCAGCACGTTAGTCTTACCCGCTCCGTTGTGGCCTATGAAGCAGTTGATTTTTGGCGACAGCTGCAGCGTCGTCTCGGCAATGTTCTTGTAGTTTAAAAGCGTCAGTTTTTCTAAAATCACGGTGCAAAGGTAGCAAAAAGAGTGGAGAGTGGAGAGTGGAGAGCGGAGAAAAGTCGTGCGTCGAAACGTTAAATAAACCTAAAGCATGGCAATGTTTAATGGCTAATGTTCAGTGTTCAATGGAAAATGTTGTAACTTTGCAGCCGCAAATTCTGTGAACACGCCGTATAGCGTGGTATCTGTATATTGTAAAAAAGTAAAAATCAAAAGAATAATGGCAAACGAAAAGATCAAAGAGGTTACTCCCATGGAGGAGGCCCTCAACAGAAACGAGGCATTCTTCCTCAAGTATCAGAAACAGATTATCGGCTGCGTAGTGGCGCTTGTCGTCATTGCCGGTGCGTATATCCTTTATGACAACTATTGGGCTCAGCCTCAGGCTCAGAAAGCCGCTACCTCGCTGGCTAAGGGTCAGGATTATTTCATGAACGAGCAGTTTGACAAAGCTCTTAATGGCGACAGCACGGGCTTCGTCGGTTTTGCCAAGTTGGCTTCCAGCCTCAGTGGCAAGTCGGCCAACCTGGCTAACCTCTACGCCGGTTTGTGCTATGCTAACCTTGACAAGTGGCAGGAGGCTGCCAGCTATCTGGAGAAGTTTGATGCTAAGGACGACCAAATGATTTCGCCCGCCGCACTGGGGGCCTTGGGCAATGCTTACGCCCACTTGAACCAGCTTGACAAGGCCGTGAGCACGCTGAAGGATGCCGCCGCCAAGGCCGATAACAATTCACTCTCGCCTACATTCCTTATTCAGGCCGGCGAGATTCTGGAGAGCCAGAACAAGAAAGACGAGGCTCTCAAGCTCTATCAGACTATCAAGGAAAAGTATTTCAGCTCTATGCAGTATCAGACCATCGACGCTTATATTGAGCGCGCTTCGTCTAAGTAACCGCTTATGGCCACAAAAAACCTATCGGAGTATAACACTGAGAAAGTGCCCGACGCGTCGAACATGATTTTCGGCATCGTCGTGGCCGAGTGGAATCCCGAAATTACAGGCGCCTTGCTTCAAGGGTGTGTCAACACACTTGAGAAGCACGGCGCTTTGCCTGAGAATATCCACGTGAAGACCGTGCCAGGCTCTTTCGAACTGATTTACGGTGCACACCAGATGACCCTCAACGACGGTTACGACGCTGTCATCATCCTGGGCAGCGTCATACGCGGCGAGACGCCACACTTCGACTATATCTGTCAGGGCGTCACCGCAGGCATTGCCCGTCTCAACGCTACTAACAATATCCCCGTCATCTACGGACTGCTCACCACCAACGACCTGCAGCAGGCTAAGGACCGCGCCGGCGGACGCCTGGGCAACAAGGGCGACGAGTGCGCCGTGGTGGCTATCAAGATGGCTAAGTTCTAAGCGAATTATCACCTTATAAAATATTCCTTTCGCGTGAAGTTCATATCATGGAATGTCAACGGCCTGAGGGCCTGCGAGGGAAAAGGATTCAGCGACATCTTTCTGCAGATGGGCGCTGATTTCTTTTGCCTGCAAGAGACTAAGATGCAGCAGGGACAGCTCGACCTGCAGTTTGAGAACTATGAGTCCTATTGGAACTATGCCGACAAGAAGGGCTATAGCGGCACAGCCATCTTCACCCGCCACACGCCGCTGAGCGTGGCCTACGGTATTGGCCTCGACCAGCACGACCATGAGGGGCGCGTGGTGACGCTTGAGATGCAGGACTTCTACCTCGTCTGCTGCTATACTCCCAACTCGCAGGACGGGCTGAAGCGGCTCGACTACCGTCTGTCGTGGGAGGCCGACTTCCTGAGCTATCTTCAGCGCCTCGACGCTCAGAAGCCTGTTATCCTCTGTGGCGACCTCAACGTGGCCCATGAGGAAATCGACATTAAGAACCCTAAGAGCAACCGCCGCAATGCTGGTTTCACCGACGAGGAGCGCTCAGCCTTCACCACACTGCTCGCCAGTGGCTTCCGCGACACCTTCCGCACGCTCTATCCCGACGAGGTGAAATACTCGTGGTGGTCGTACCGCTTCCAGGCTCGTCAGAAGAATGCCGGCTGGCGTATCGACTACTTCGTCGTCAGTGAGCGACTGATGCCGCAGGTGGTCGATGCCAAGATTCATACCGACATCCTTGGCAGCGACCACTGCCCCGTAGAACTCGACCTTAGACTGTAGACTTTAGACTTTAGATTTTAGACTGTAGATTTTAGGTTCTACGAGATATTGTATGGGGCGTATATTCGTTTTTGGAAAACAGGGAAAAATAAGAAAAACAGGGAAAAAACAATGTAGACTACCAGCGTAAGGTTTTTATCTGTTTTTCCGGTTTTTATCTGTTTTACAAAAAACTATCCATCCACACGAAATCTTGCAGAACCAGACTTTAGACTTTAGATTTTAGACTTTAGAATTGACGGAGGGCGGGAGATGAAAAAGACATTATTACCATTATTGTCATTGTTGTGGCCTGTGGCTGCTGGGGCCGCAGACTATAATATCGTGGACTATGGGGCCAAGAGTGACACTACGGTACTGTCTACAACAGCTGTGCAGAGGGCCGTCGACGCCTGCTCGGCAGCCGGCGGCGGACGCGTGGTGGTGCCGGCGGGCAACTATAAGATTGGGTCTATCGTGCTGATGAGCCGCGTACACCTGTATCTGGAGCTGGGGGCCACCATTTATGGCAGCACCCGCATAGAGGACTACAGGCCGATGAAGACCGACTACGTGTCGCTGCGCACGCACACGCCGACCATCCAGCTGATATATGCCGACAAGGTGAGCCACGTAGCCATCAGCGGCTATGGCACTATCGACGGCCGCGGCCGCGCATTCCCCAAACTGTCGTGGAACGACGAAGGCCTGACGCGTCCCCACCTGCTGCGCTTCATACAGAGCAGCGACATCACCGTCAGCGGCATCACCCTGAAGAACAGTGGCTGCTGGATGCAGCACTATCTGGCCTGCGACCGCCTCAGGATTGACGGCATCAAGGTGGTGAACCGCAACAACTATAATAACGACGCCCTCGACCTTGACGGCTGTCACGAGGTGGTGGTGGCCAACGTCATTGCCGACAGCGACGACGACGGGATCACCCTGAAGTCTACCTCGCCGCGGCTGTGCGAGAACGTGCGCATCAGCAACTGCGTGGTCTCCAGCCACTGCAACGCCGTGAAGCTGGGCACCGAGACCAACGGCGGCTTCCGCAATATCAGCATCTCGGGCATCGTGGTCAAGCCCAGCTATGACCAGCGTGAGAAGTTCTTTGGCCAGTGGAACGGCTCGTCGGCCCTCTCGCTCGAGATTGTCGACGGAGGCCTGATGGAGAATGTCAGTGTCAGCGACATGACCGTCGAGGGCACCGAGGCGCCCATCTTTGTCCGCTTAGGCAACCGCGGCCGCGGCTATGAACTGGAGGCCAAGAATACCGCTCCGGCCATTGACCGTGCGCAGCAGGACAATGAGAATTCGTCGTTCAACATCTCTGACTATTCGCCGAAAAAGGTCACACATGTGGGCGCCATCCGCGGCGTCAGGATCAGTAATATCAGTATTCGTCATGCCGGCGCCATGGGGTGCAGCATCACCGGCCTGGAGGGGCATCCCGTGGAGGATGTGTGGGTTGAGAACGTTATCATCCACCACAAGGGTGGGGTAGGGGCTGCCGACCTGCCTGCCATCAGTGAAGCCATGAAGGATGAGAAGGCGGCAGAGTATCCGGAGGCGACCATGTGGGGCAACCTCCCTGCCAAAGGATTCTATGTGCGTCATGGACGTCATGTCAGGCTGAGCAATATCGTCGTGCAGACAGAAGAATCCGACGTGCGTCCAGACATTGTACGTGTCGATGCCGCTGAGGCGGAATAGGCCGTCGCCTCCCTCGGCGGGGGTTTACTTAAGAAAAGCGGGGGTTCGCTGATTATTCTTGCGCTGCTGTGAAGATGATGCTATCTTTGCATCGTCAAAACAATCAAAACAGCAGACGTATGGAAAAGTTACTTCAGAATTTCGCACCTATCACGCTTGACGAGATGAGCGGCATCCGCCTGATGAACCGCACCGACACCAAGTTTGTCACCACCAAGCCCAAGCTGAGCCAGTTGCTGATGATGGCCAGCGACGACTACTACGTGCAGCAGATTGACGGCAATCCTCTGGCCGCCTACTATACCCTATACTTTGATACCCCCGACTGCCAGATGTACCATGTACACGAGGCTGGCCACACCAACCGGCAGAAGCTGCGCATCCGCTCTTACGTGGACTCGCATCTGGATTACCTTGAGGTGAAGACCAAGAACAACCACGGACGTACCAAGAAGCAGCGCATCAGCCTTCACGACTTCACCCCCGGCTGTCTGTCGGCCATCGACCTCGGCAGCGCTCAGTATGCTGACTTCCTCGGCCAGGCCCTGCACTACGATGCAGCCACGATGCAGCCGCAGCTGGAGAACCGCTTCGACCGCATCACCTTGGTCAACAAGGGCAAGACCGAGCGCCTGACCATTGACCTGAACCTCCGCTTCCACAACGTCGTCACCGGCGACTACCGTTTTATGGGCGACATTGTCATCATCGAGCTCAAGCGCGACGGCCTCGTGCCGTCGCCTATCCTGGCCATGCTGCGACAGTTGCGAATCATGCCCCATGGATTTTCGAAGTACATCATTGGCTCGGCGCTCACCAATCCCGCCCTGCATTGTAACCGCCTCAAACCCAAACTCCACGACATCAGCAGCCTCTTAGACTCTAGCCGCAGCAATGTGGTGGCTATCAGGCCCGCCAAGCAGGTGGAAATCATCACCTCGCACAGCGCGTAAGTGGCAATCTATAGAATCTATAGGATCTATAGAATCTATAGCATCTATAGTATCTATAGCATCTATAGTATCTATAGCATCTATAGTATCTAAAAGAAAGAAAAAAAATAAAAGTTATGACAGACCTATTTGCTTTTTCCCCCAGTTTCCTCCAGATGCTGTTGCGCTTGTCCGTGAGCAGCCTCGTAACGTGGTTGATTATCGACCGCCTGTATTATCCCAAGAGCCGCCGCCGTGATTTCTACTTCACCTTTATGCTCATATCGGTAGCTATCTTCTTCATCGTATTCTTCATGATCTTCGTGCTCGAAGACATGAAAGGCAAAACATCGATGGGCATCGGCATCGGACTCTTCGGCATCTTCTCCATCATGCGCTACCGCACCGACGCCATGCCCGTGCGCGAGATGACCTATCTGTTTATCATCATTGCCCTGGCCGTGGTCAACGCCATTGCCGAGGGCGTGCCCTTGGTGGAGCTGCTGCTCACCAACTTCATCGTCGTGGTGGCCGTATGGCTCTGCGAGAAAAACCTCAAGACCCAGCCTACGAAGCTCATACAGTATGACCGCATGGAACTTATCACTCCCGAGCGCCGCGACGAACTCAAGGCCGACCTTGAGAAGCGCCTGGGCGTGAAGGTGATTAAGATTGATGTCGGTGCCATCGACTTCATCCGCGACATGGCCATGCTCCGCATCGCCTACGAGGGCAAGGAAACGCCCGCCGACAGCATCCTCAAACTCAAAAATTCGCAGTTGCAGGAGTTCTAAGGCCTTTATACCCGCAGAGCCCGTATAGAAAAGCTTTTGCGTTGATACGTTTTAGTCCTTCGCTTTAGCCGCAAGATATTGATAATCAAACGGCTAATACGAAGGACCAAAACGTTGGAAGCTAAAGTTACTTCTCACTTCTCACTTCTCATTTCTCACTTCTCACTTCTCACTTCTCACTTCTCATTTCTCACTTCTCACTTCTCACTTCTCACTTATCACTTCTCATTTACATGTCGTCGTAGGTGTCGAGATAGGTTACGTGGGTCACCAGATACTCCTCTACGCCGTGCTTGCCGTCGGCGCCGCCGATGCCACTCTTCTTCACGCCGGCATGGAAGCCCTGGATAGCCTCGAAGTGCTCGCGGTTGATGTAGGTCTCGCCAAACTCCAGCTCGCGGCAAGCCTTGGTGGCTATGTTCAGGTCCTTGGTGAAGATTGAGCTGGCCAGACCGTATTCGCAGTCGTTAGCCCACTCAATGGCCTGGTCGATGGTGTCGAACTCTACCAGCGGTATCACCGGGCCGAAGGTCTCCTCATGGATGATGTCCATCTGCTGTGTGCACTCGTCGAGCACGGTGGCGGCATAGAAGTATCCCTTTGTGCCTACGAGCTGGCCGCCACAGAGCAGCTTGGCGCCCTGCTTGATGGCGCGCTCCACCTTCTCGCTGACGGCCTCCAGGGCCCGGGCCTCTACCAGCGGACCCATGTCGACGGTGGTGTCGGCGCACACGTCGCCAACCTTCACGGCCTTCATCTTCTCTACCAGAATCTTTGTGAACTCCTGCTTCACCTCCTTCTGCACATACACGCGCTCGGCGTTGTTGCATATCTGGCCGTTGTTGCCTATGCGCGAGTCTACTATCCACTGTGCGGCGCGCTCCAGGTCGGCATCCTTGCACACGATGGCCGGGGCCTTGCCGCCGAGCTCCAGGCTCACCTTGGTAATGTTCTTTGAGGCGGCAGCCATGATGCTCTCGCCGGCAGAGACGCTGCCCGTCACGCTCACGATGTCGATCTTCGGCGAGCCGGCCATCTCATTGCCGATGACGCTGCCCTTACCCGTAACGATGTTGATGACGCCGGCGGGCAGGCCGCTGTCGTCAACGATCTTGGCAAACTCCGTGCAGTTCTCGGGCGTCAGCTGGCTGGGCTTGATGACGATGGTGCAGCCGGCAATGAGGGCGGCACCGGCCTTGCGGGCGATGAGGAAGAAGGGGAAGTTCCACGGCAGGATGCCGGCCACCACGCCGATGGGCTTCTTTGTCAGCAGGATGGTCTCGTTGGGGCGGTCACTGGGAATAATCTCGCCCTCGATGTGGCGGGCGAAGGTAGCCATATATTCAAAGTAGCTGATGGTGGCGCCCACCTCTATCGACGCCCACGTGCGGGTCTTGCCCTGCTCGCGCATGATAATCTCGGTGAACTCCTCCTGGCGGGCCTTGATACCCTCGGCGAATTTCAGCAGATACTGGGCGCGCTCGATGGCGGGTGTCCTGGCCCACTGCTTCTGAGCGGCGCGGGCGGCGTCGAGGGCGCGGTTCACATCCTCAATGGTGCCCTCGGGCTGGCGAGAGATAACCTCCTCGGTCGATGGGTTTAATACGTCAATCCACTTGCCATTCGAGCTCTCGCAGAACTGGCCGTTAATGTACATCTGTAAGTCTTTCATACGTGTTGTTGTTTTAGGGTTTTTAAAGTTGTTTGGTTTTAGTCTGTCAGCAAAGGTAAGCAAAAAAAACGAGACTGCAAGCATCAGTCTCTTTTTTTATGATATTTTTATGTTTTCGGCCTATGGGCTATTTCGAAAACAGCTCGTCGAGTAGGGTGTAGAACTGCGGGTCCTCACCAACGATGGTCTTTACAATCTTGCCGTCGGGGCCTACGATGATTTTTGTGGGGAAGCCCTGGATGGCGTAGTCGCTGAGGACGGTCGACTCGCGGGTGTTGTAGACGTGGAGCCAGGGCAGCTCGTGCTTCTTCACGGCGTCGCGCCACTTCTTGTCGCTGTCGTTGCAGTCGATGCCGAGGATTTCAAACTTGCCGGCATATTTCTTGTAATATTCCTTCATCTGGGGGAAACCTTTGATGCACCATCCGCACCAGGAGCCCCAGAAGTCGAGGATGACGTACTTGCCGCGCAGCGACGAGAGCTTCAGGGGCTTGCCGTCCAGGTCGTTAAGGGTGAAGTCGGGCGCCGGCAGTCCCGGTGCCTGCTTCTTGGCGGCCTCGGCCTCAGCCTCGGCCTGTGCCTTCGCCTGACTGTAAGCGCCTTCGTAGTAGCTCTTGAAGCGGCCATTAGCCACCTCGGGCTTGAGCAGGGCGTAGGCCTGCTGCATCTTCTCGGGGTCGGGAATCATGCTCAGGAAGTAGATACTGGCCTCGTTGTCGGGGTGCGCCTTGACAAACTCGGTGATAGCCTGCGGAATGTCCTTGCCGTCCTTATGAGCCTGCTCCATCATGAGGTCTGCCTCATGAAATCCGCGGTAGTAGCCCGGGCCGTCGACGTCATAGCGCTCGCGGGTAGTGGCGCTGACGGTGACCTCCTCGCCGGGTACGCCGAGAATCTGATAGACCACGGCCTGACGGTCGCCGCGCAGGGCGCCGGGCTCAACGAAATAGACGGGCGAGATAGCCTCCAGGTCGAGTGTGAAGTCAAACTTGCCCTGCTTGCCGGTAAAGGTTGTGGGCACTTGTTGGCCATTGACGATGGTGATGGCTACGATGGTGTCGCCCTTGACGGGGCTGCAGTCCATCTTTACGGTCAGTTTGCCGTCGGCGGCATGCATGGTCAGCGCTGCCACTAACGAGAGAATGTTAAGAAAGATTTTTTTCATAAGTAACTAATCAAATTAATTATACATAAAAATTTATGAATAATTCGTGTTTAATTCATGGATATTCATGTTAAAAATAAAACACGAATTATCACGAATTAAACACGAATTATTCAAAAATTTATATAAACTATTCATGTTCATTTACTGATTTCATAATTCTCAATACTCATTTCTTTCCCGTCATGATTCGCAGCACGAGGTCGTCGGTGGCACACATGGCGTCGGCGCCGATCGAGGTGAGATTGTGGATGGAGCGGTCGACGCTGTTGTCGACGATACCCTCCTCAGAGGTGACGCACTTGCCCTCGATGGCCAGCAGGGCAGAGAGCAGGGCCGTAGACACGCCGCTGGTAATCTTCAGCGAGCACGAGGGCTTGGCGCCGTCGCAGATCATGCCCGTGAGGTTGGCAATCATATTCTTCACGGCGTAGCAGATACGGTCGTAGTCGCCGCCCATGAGATAGGTGATGCCGCACGACGAGCCAATGGAGGCCACCACACAGCCGCAGAGTGCCGACAGCTTGCCCAGCGACTGCTTGATGTAGATAGCGGTGAGGTGGCTCAGCGTCAGCGCGCGTATCAGTTCCTCCTCGGTGTTCTCGTTCTCCTTGGCATAGACGCAGACGGGGTTGGTGGCGCAGATTCCCTGGTTGCCGCTGCCGCTGTTGCTCATCACGGGAATCATGGCGCCGCCCATGCGGGCGTCGCAGGCCGAGGCCGTGCGCGAGATGATATGGCAGAAGATGCTGTTGCCGAAGATGCCCTTCGACATGGGGCGGTCGATGGTCTTGCCCAGGTTGTGGCCGTAGTTGCCCTTGAGGGCCTCGCGGGCGGCGTTCATGTTGAGCTCGCGAGCCTCCATGATGAAGCGTATCTCGTCTAAGGGTGCCGTCGTGGCGAAGTCGTAGATGAGGCGCATGGAGAGAGGTAAGACGAAAGCCTCCCCAAGCCCCTCCAAAGGAGGGGGTGTTTGATTACCTGAAGAGGCGAGAACGTCGGTGGAATTACACATTTTAACATCCCCTCCTTTGGAGGGGCTTGGGGAGGCTTTAGTTTGGGTTACAAAATGCGTATGGCTACCGGCAATGACGGCCGTCTCGCTGCGGTCGTCGGCGGCATAGACGGTGACTTCGGCGTAAAGCTTGTCGCAGGCGCCCTGCTTCAGCTTGATGTCGATGCGGTCGTCGTTGATATATTGCTTGCCCTGCTCCAGAGCCTCTGGAGTAAGGTCTTTGAGCACCTCGAGCTGGTATTCGCTCTTGCCGATGAGGGCGCCCAAGGCAATGGCGATGGGCAAGCCTATCATGCCCGTGCCGGGAATACCGACGCCCATGGCGTTCTTAAGAATGTTGGCACTGAGCAACACCTCTATCTTCTCGGGCGCGGCCGTGGCCGGCAGACCGGCAGCTTGGCGCAGCTGCTCGGTGGCCTTGGCCGTGCAGAGGGCCACACACATGGGTTCGGTACAGCCGATGGCTGGCACCACCTCCTGGTGGATAAGTGCTATGATTTGTTGGCGAATCTCCTTGGAAATCATTGCTTCAATCTTCAATGTTCAATCTTCTTAAGCTTACCCTGGTTGAGGAACTCTATGTACTTGTCGATGTCTTCGTCGTAAGCACGGCTGCCGGCGAGGGGCTTTCCCGTTGTCGGGTCGAGCATGACGTAGAAGGGCTGGGCGTTGGCGCCGAACTTATGGCTCTGCAGGTAGCTCCACTTGGCCCCCACGGTGCGCAGCGTCTTGGTGTTGCCCTCGGCGTCGGTCACCTCGAAAGGCTCGGCCAGCGGCGTCTTGTCATCGACATAGAGCGAGATGAGCACAAAATCGTTGCGCAGCTTGTCGGCCACGCGTGGGTCGGTCCATACGGCGGCCTCCATCTTGCGGCAGTTCACGCAGCCAAAGCCGGTGAAATCGATAAACACGGGCTTGCCCTCGGCGCGGGCGGCGGCCATGCCCTGCTCATAGTCGGTGAAGCGGGCCTCTACCACCTTGGTGTTGAGGTTGAAGTCCTGCGTGTTCATAGGAGGTGCAAAGGCGCTGACAGCCTTACACGGAGCACCCCACAGGCCCGGCACCATATACACGGCGAAGGCCAGCGAGCAGAGTCCACCCATGATGCAGAGCACGGGCATGGGCTTGTTGAGGTCGCCGCCAATCTCGTCTTCCTGGAATTTCAACCAGCCACAAAGGTAGGCACCGAGCAGTGCGAAGATGACAATCCACAGAGAGAGGAACACCTCGCGGTCTAAGAGGTGCCAGCCGTAGGCAAGGTCGGCCACGGAGAAGAACTTCAGCGCGAAGGCCAGTTCAATGAAGCCCAGCACCACCTTGATAGTGGTCATCCATGAGCCCGACTTCGGTGCCTGCTTAAGCCAGGCGGGGAACATGGCGAAGAGCGTGAACGGCAGGGCCAGGGCCACGGCAAAGCCCAGCATGCCGACGGCGGGGGCGAGCCAGTTGCCGCTGGTGGTGGTCTCTACCAGCAGCAGGCCGATGATGGGTGCCGTACACGAGAAGGAGACGAGCACCAGGGTGAAGGCCATGAGGAAGATTGACAGCAGACCGCTGGTCTCAGAAGCCTTGGAGTCAACGCTGTTGGCCCAGGAGTCAGGCAGCTTGATTTCAAACCATCCGAAGAAGCTCAGTGCGAAGACCACCAGGAGCAGGAAGAGGAAGATGTTGAACACGGCATTGGTCGACATGGCGTTGAGCGTGTCGCTGCCGAAGACAGCGGTGACGAGCAGTCCCAGTCCTAAGTAGATAACGATGATCGACGCGCCGTAGGTGATGGCGTCGCGTATGCCCTTCTGCTTGTCGTCCTTAGCGCGCTTGAGGAAGAAGCTGACGGTCATCGGTATGATGGGCCAGATGCAGGGCATGGCCACGGCCAGCAGTCCGCCGACGAAGCCCATGAGCAGGATATAGAGCAGGGAGTGGCTCGTCAGGTCGTCGGCACTGCCGGCGGCGCGCAGCTCGTCGATGACGGGTGCCCAGAGGGCGGAGGAAGCCTCGGAAGCTGAAGCCTCCCCAAGCCCCTCCGAAGGAGGGGGTGTTTGGTTACTTGAAGTGGCAGGGACGTCGGTAGAGTCAGACACATTAACATCCCCTCCTTCGGAGGGGTTGGGGGAAACCTTGGCATCAGGCATATCAACACCCCCTCCTTTGGAGGGGCTGGGGGAGGCCTGCGCCTTGGCTTCGGCTATTGCCTGCGGAGCGTCGCCCGTCTGCTTGAAGTCTACCTGGGTGGGGGGCATGCAGCTCTGGTCGTTGCAGGCGCCGTACTCCAGGTAGCAGTCGATGGTGTACTTAGGCTTGGTGAACTTCACCTTCTGCACGAAGGTGGCACTGTTCTCGAAGTACTTCAGCTCCATGCCAAACATCTTGTCGAAATGTTTGATGACATTGCCGCGCGGCGTAAGCTTGCCTACGCGCTCGGCACCCTCCATCTTCACCACGTTGAATGTGGCCTCGATAGGGCCGTCCTCGCCCAGCTCCGTGGAATAGACGTGCCAGCCGGGGTCGATGGTGGCCTTGAAGATTATCTCTGCCTCGGCGTCCTGGAGCATCTTGAGCTCCGAGGTAAAGTGCACGGGGTCTACCATCTGAGCCTGTGCTACCAGCACGAGCATCAGCATCACAAAAATATTGCTTAAACGTTTCATAGTCGCTGTTTTAGTCTTTATACGCTTGCAAGAGTGCAAAGGTACGCAAAAACGGCGAAACACGCAATAATTTAAGAATATTTTGCGAAATAGCGGGCAGGTCGACGGCTGCAGCGGCAGAGCCGTGGGGGATGGGTTATTTGCCGAGGAACTTGGCCTCGATGAATTGGTTGAACCTGTCGCGGTAGCTGTCGCCGATGGGCAGGTAGGTGTCGGCGTCGAGGATGACGCGGTTCTTGTTTACCTCGACAATCTTGTCGAGGTTGACGATATAGGAGCGGTGGATGCGCATGAAGTTCTGCGGCAGCCGCTCTTCCAGTACCTTCATCGAGAGCAGCGTGACGATGGGCTTGGGCTGGCTGTCGAGGTGTAGCTTCAGGTATTCGGACATGCCCTCGACATAGCGGATGTCGCTGATAGAGATTTTCAGCATGCGGTAGTCGGACTTGACGAAGAGGGTATCGGAATACTGATTATCTCCCGACAGACTATCGAGGCCCAGCAGACCCTCCCCCGGGCTCTCCCTGTGAGGGAGGGAAGTGGTATGTTTTGCTGCGGCTTTCTCATCGTTAGTGTAATGCTTTTCTGCAGCTTTCTCATCGTCGGGGTAACTACTCCCCTCCCTCACAGGGAGGGGCCGGGTGAGGGTCTGCAGGCTCTGCATCTTCTCCTTCACCCGATTGGCGGCGCGCAGGAAATCCTGCATGCCGAAGGGCTTGAGCAGATAGTCGACGGCATTGACGCGGAAGCCCTCGACGGCATACTCAGCGTAGGCCGTGGTGAAGACAATGAGCGGCGGCACGGAGAGCGACTTAACAAAATCCATGCCGTTGAGGTCGGGCATGTTGATGTCGCAGAAGATGGCGTCGATGACCTCCTCGTTGAGGATGTCGCGGGCCTGAAGGGCACTCTCACACTGTGCCACGAGTTCCAGGAACGGCACTTTCTTGATATAGGCGGCGAGCTGCTGCAGGGCCAGGGGCTCGTCGTCGATGGCTAATACTCTGATGTTATTCATAATTCACAATTCATAATTCATAATTGCGGAGCGACAACTCTAAACTCTAAATTCTAAACTCTAAACTCTAAACTCTTTACAGCGGAATATCGAGGATAACCTCGTAGCTGTTGTCGGTCTCGTTGATGCCCAGGGTGTAGTCGTCGCCGTAGATGAGGTCTAAGCGCTGCCGCACGTTGACCATGCCCACTCCCCCTTGCTTGGCGATGGCAGTGGCGTCAACCTTCTGATGCTTGCTGTTGCGGCAGGTCCACAGCAGGCGCTCGCGTCCGTGCTTGTCTTGGTAGCGCTTGTTGCTGATGTCGATGAACGACTCCTCGCGGTAGCTCACGCCATGTTTGAAAGCATTCTCCACAAACGACACGAAGATGAGCGGCGGCACGCTGACGCCCGTGCCGTCGTCGGACACGCTGACGGAGAACCGCAGCTTGTCGGTATAGCGCATGCGCATCAGGTCGGTATAGTTTTTCATAAATGCCATCTCCTGGCTCATGGGCACCCGCTCGTGGTTGCTGTCGTAGAGCACGTAGCGCAGAATCTTCGACAGCTGGATGACGGCCTGCTGGGCGCGCTCGGGGTCGATATCGATGAGGGCATGGATGTTGTTGAGCGTGTTCATCAGGAAGTGTGGGTTGAGCTGATACTTCAGGTACTCCAGTTGCTGCTCCAGGTTCTTGTGCTCCAACTCGGCCCACCGCTGCTGGTCGCGGCGCTGGCGGAAGTAGAGCTTCACGCCGAGGTTGGCCAAGAGCATGAGCACGAGCAAGATGACGGTCACGAGGTCGTGCTGTCCTAAGAGCAGTGGCGGGCGGTGGTCGTCGTCGAGCTCCGGCGGGCGGTGTCCTTCGTCGAACTCCGGTGGGCGGTGGCCTTCGTCGAACCCATGGTGCCTTTCGCGGTGCAGGCTGTCGCGGCGCATGTCGCTAAACTCATGGCGGTCGTCATGGCGGAGGCTGTCGCGGTGCATGTCGTCGAACTCCGGCGGGCGGTGGTCGTCGGCCATGTGTGGCGGCCGTCGGCCGTCGAAGGTCATCGTCTGCGGACCGCCGTCATGATGATGGTAGTTGAACTGATAGTAGGCAAACATCATGACCAGCACGGCGGTGATGCCGAAGTAGAGTGCGCGCTGGTGGCGCTCTACGAGCAGCGGCGCCAGCAGGAAATTGTGGACGAGGAAGATGGCAAAGAAGAGCCCTAACTGTCGCCAGACGATGAACACTTCGGTCCAGTCGAACGAGAGGTTGCTGTTGCCCGTGACGCGGATGTAGAGACTCATCACTGGTGCTATGAAGAGCAAGCTCCATAGCACCAGATAGATGACGGTTTCCTTATGTTGGTCTTTGATGTGTATCATCCGTGCAGGTTATTTTGCTGTGAACGAACTGACGCTGGTGGTGCCTGCGTGCGACGAGCCGAGGTAGAGGCCGTGCCACGAGGTGGTGGCGTCGGTGGGGGCTGTGGTCGACGACTTCACGGTGTACTTCGACCCGCTCTTCATGCCCGTGGCGGTGATGAAGGTGCACTGGCTGCTGACAGCCGCTGGCAGCTGGAAGGTCACCAGATTATTGCCCGAGGCGTCGGCCAGCGTGTTGTAGACATTGGCCTTGAAGCTGACTCTGCCGGGGAAGGCGTAGCCCTGAGCCGCACCGCTGATGGTGCCCGAGGAGCCGCTCTGCGCGCCGCCGATGCCGATGCCGACGCCCGTACCCGTAATCCGGATGTAGCTGTTGTTGTCGCAGTCGAAGGCCTCTTCAGGCGAACCCTTGGTGGAGTAGGCCATGATGGCGCCGTTGCCGATGGTGATGGCGCCTGCCGTGCCGGCGTTGCTGTCGACGGCATCGTTGCCGAAGGAGTAGCAGACGGTGGCGCCGCCGTCGAACACGATTTGTCCTGCCGAGTTGATGCAGTCGTCGTAGCACTTCAGGTAGTGCTGGCCGCCGCCGATGTAGATGCCCGTCTTCGACTCCAAGCCTTCGGCGCCGTCGGTGGAAGTGTAGATTTCCGTAGTGCCACCATAGATGTAGACGGCGGGAATAGACTTGATGCCCTTTGCCGACGAGCTGTTGTCGCTGGCTTCGCCGCCGGGAGTCCATGGATTGTTGCCTCCTCCTCCGCCGGGGAATCCGCCACCGCCACGAGCGTCGCTGGTGGCAATGTTTTCGGCGGTCATCGTGCGTGAAAAACTACTGCTGCTGCCTAAGCGTGAACCAGTGGTGGTGATGGTCAGCGTGGGACCGGTACCGTCGGTCTCGCTGCCAATGGTGAACGAGCCTGTGACGTTGGTCCACCGCGACGTCATGCCGCTGGTGGTCTTCGTGCCGCTGCCGGCGAGTATGCCTTTGCCGCCGGTGCCCGTGGCTTTCAGGGTGATGGTGCCGCCGTTGAGGGCAATGTTCTCGCCCTTCAGGCATTTGGCGGTGTAGTTGTCGCTGGTGCCCTGCTGGCCGGCGGCGCTGTTGGTGACGGTCAGCGTGCCGCCGTTGGTAATCAGGTCGGTAGCCTTGATGCCGCGACCGGCGGTGCCGCTGACGTTGACGGTGATGGTGCCGCCGTTCTGCACGAACTTGCCGGCGCTGATGCCTGCGCAGTATCCCGGGTCGGTAGTGTCGGTGAGGTTGATGCCGCCGCTGACGTTGAGGGTGACGGTGCCGTCGTTGACGATGCAGCAGCTGTCGGCCTTGATACATTTGGCGGCGTCGGCGGTGGTGGTGATGTTGAGGCTGCCGCCCTCGATATAGATGTTGCCGGAGTTCTCGTCCTCGTGGTCGGTGGTCTGGCCGGTGATGGCGTCGTCGTCCTCAAACTCACACTGCAAGCCGTCGTCGCTCACGCCGCTGATGGTCACAGCACCGCTGTTCATGACGAAGTATTTGTTGCAGCTGATGCCGTCGCCTGCGGCGCCGGTGACGTTGAGCGTCAGGTTTTTGATGGTGATATAGTCGCCGCACTTGATGGCGTGGCTGGTGTTACCCGCGACGTTGAGCGTGCCCTTGCCCTGCAGCTGTAGTTGGCCCTTGCTGTAGAGACAGCCCTTCCAGCTGCCGTCCGTGCCGTCGGTGAGGGTGTTCACCGTGCCGTTCTTGGCGCTCACTTGTATGCGCTTCTTGTTGGTGATGTTAATGGCCGCGCCGCTGGGGTTGGTCAGCGTGACACCGGCCAGGGCGACGGTGCACTTATAGCTGCCGCCGAGGGTCAGTGAGCCGTTGGTAGAGGTGCCGCTGAGCTGATAGGTAATCTCGTCGCCGTCCACGTCGGCAGTGTTCGTCGGCGTGATGGTGACGTGGGCGCCGCTGACGGTGGCCGATACATACCGGGCTACGTTACCGCTGACGGTGACGGTGGCCGACGTGCCGCTATAGCTGACGTCGACGGTGTTGTTGCTCACGGCAGTGTTGTCGACGACCATGCTCGTGATGTCGCTCATGGCGAAGGCGCGGCCCATGACGGTCAGCGTCTGGCCGCCGTTGCTGTAGGTCATGTCGCCGGTCTCGGCGGCGGGAAACTGGTAGGTGACGTTGCCCGTGGTGAGGTTCAGCGTCTGGGCAAGGGTGGTGGCAGCTGTCAGCAGCATGGCCGCCATAATGGCATATAGTCTTTTCATCGTTGTGTTCATGAAGATATAGAGTCGGTTCGTCATTATAACAAAAAGGTTAGTGAGTTTATCTTATTTGCACTTTGTAGCTCTTGCCATTCTGTTTCACCACGTAGATGCCTTTGCGCAGCAGGGCTTTCACGTCGCTGAGGCGCCCCTGGGCTACCTGCTGGCCGTTGAGGCTGTAGACGGTGGCGTCGCCGTCCTGCTCCAGGGTGCTGAGGTCGCTGATGCCCGTGGCGCTGTCGTTAGTGAAGAACATTCGGCTCAGGTCGGCCACGCTGAGCGTCAGCGTCTCCGTGCCGTTGGTGGCGGTGAGTGTCTGGTTGCTGTAGCTGATGGTCAGTCCCACGGCGGTAATCGACTGCTGCGTGCCGTCGGTTTTCTCAAATGTCAGGTACTTGTAGTCTTCGGCCTGGCTCGTCAGCACGGCCGTGGTCAGTAGCATAGTGAATGTTGTACGCTTCATGATATTTACGGTATTTCGTTATGACGTTATTTCGTTATGACGTTATGACGACGTTATTAATGTTTACCAGCGGCCGCCAGGCATGTTGCCGCCGCCCATGCCTCCCATGCCGTTAGAGGCAGTGGTAGTGGCAGTGAGGTTTTGCGAACTGGAGCCGATGGTCAGCGTGTAGCTTGTGCCGCTCTGCATGCCAGGAGCGCTGACCATGATGGTGCCGTTATTGTAGTTGAAGGGAGGCAGTGTGAAGGTGGCCATCGTCGTGCTGCCGTTAGCCACGCTGACGGTGGCGTTGGCTGTGGTGCTGCCCGTGGTCTGTATGAAAGCCTGACTGCCGGTGGTAGTGGCATAGCTGGCGTCGATGCGTCCGCCGATGGCGAAGAGGCTGCCGCCGGTGATGTAGAGCTTGGTCTGCTCGCTGGTGTCGATACCGGCCTCAGCACCGCCGGCTCCAAAGGCTACGATGTTGCCACCCTCGATATACATATTGCCGTTGGCGTCGATGCCGTCGTTGCCGGTGCTCACGCCTACGATGTTGCCGCCCTGGAGGTAGAGGTTGCCTGCGGCATTGATGGCGTCGTCGCTGCTGAGCACCTGCACGGTGCCGTCGCTGATGGTGATGGTGCCCTTCGACTCGATACCCTCGCTGCCGGCGCAGCGCACCTTCACCGTGCCGCCGCTGATGTTCAACAGGCCGTGCACATTCTTCTCGCCTACCTTGATACCCTTGGGCGAGGCGTCGTCGCGGTTGTAGGTATAGGTGCCGCCGGTGGTCACGGCGTAGAGCTGGCCGCCGGTGATGTAAGCCTCCCAGTCGGCATCCACGCCCTTGCCGCCGCTGCCCGTAGCCTTGGCGTAGACCTCGCCGCCGTTCATGGTGAAGGTAGAGTCGCACTTGATGGCGGCAGCGCCCTTGGCCTCGTTGTCTTCATACGTGCCGTTGCCGGTGGCAATGACGGTGGTGCGCCCGCCGTTGACGATGATGTTCGACTCGCTGTTGATACCCTTGGCGGCGGCAGCCGACACCTCTACGTTGACGATGCCGCCATTGATGATGACGCCGTCGTTGGCCTTGATGCCGTGGTTGGCCACTGACTTGGCATAGACGTTGATGCCCTTGCGCAGCACGATGTAGTCGGCGCTGTGGATGGCGTTGTTGTAGTTGCCATAGACGTCGAGGGTGCCCGTGCCGTTGAACAGCAGCTTGCCCTTGCAGTAGAGTGCGCCCTTATGGTCGTTCTTCGACGAGGTGCCATCGCTCAGGGTGTTGGTGCCGCTGACGACGACGAAGGCGCGCTTGCCCGACAGCAGGTTCAGGGCGGCGGAGTCGGGGTTGGTGATGCTCACGCCGTTGAGCTGCACCTCATACTTCTTCTCGCCCAGGATGGTCAGCGAGCCGTTGTCGGTGCTGCCCGTCACCACGTAGCAGATGTTCTTCTGAGAGCCGTGGTCGGCGGTAATGTGTCCGCCGTTGACGGTGATGGTCACGCCGTTCTCGGTCTTGGCCACAGGAGCCGACAAGTCGATGCTCACCTGAGTAGTAAAGCTGTTGTTGTCGAGATTGTCTTCCTCTTCAGGGAAGTATTCGCCAGCGCTCGTCGAGGGCTCGGCGCTGGTGCGGTCGAGGGCTATGTCGAGGCTCACCAGTTCGCTGCTGGCTACGCCGGAGCTTGAGCTGCTACTGTTACTGTTGCTGCTGTTGTTACTGTAACTGTTCCACGTCGCGTTGCTGCTGTCGGTGATGGGGTCGTCGGCCGAGCAGCACTGGAAAATAATCATTGATACCATGAGTATCATTACGTTCATTATCTTCTTCATAATCGTTGATGTTTTTAATTGTTTCTTTATTCAAGTTTCGCATTCGCTCAACTTTCTGAGTTAGAAGGAGTTAGAAGGAGTTATCGGCCTTTGGCCTTATGTAGTCAGAAGTCATTAGTCTGCTCTCTACAAGCTTCGGAGGTTATTGTCGTTGATAGTCATTTGACTTCTAACTCCTTCTAACTCCCTACAACTCCTTCTAACTCCTTCAACTTGAGAAAGTTGAATTCTTTATTCTTAATTATGGTGCAAAGATAATGAGAAACGTTAAACGGGGCAAATCCGTTCAACGAATGCCCCGTTTTTTTAAGTGAAGAGTGAAGAATTTAAATGCCCAGAGCCTTCTTGGCCTTGTCGGCGGCAGCGTCAACAGCCTCGCCGGCCTTCTGCTTGGCAGCGTCCTTCACCTCGTTGGCCTTATCCTCGGCAGCCTGCTTGGCAGCGTCGACAGCACCCTCGGCGGCATTCTTGGCATCCTCTACGGCACCCTCGGCGGCATCTTTAGCAGCATCCACGGCACCCTCAGCGGCAGTGCCTACACCGTCGACGGCACTCGTCAGACCACTGACGATCGACTCGGCGGGAGCGGCTGTCAGGGCGTCAAAGGCGGTCTGCACGGCAGCGTTGTCGCCCACAAAGGCTTTGATCTTGTCGGCGTTCTCCTTCAGGAAGTCCTGCACCTTCTGCACATACTCCTTGGCGGCCTCGGGGTTCTGCTTCAGAATCTCGGCAATCTTGGCCTTTGCGGCCTCCAGGGTCTGCTGCAGCTTAGAGGCATCCTCAGTCTCAATATCCTCGCTGAGTTGGTCGGTTATCTCGTCAACGGCGCTATCCACGTCAATGGTTGCCACACTGTCTTCCACGGCCACCTCGTCGGCGGGAGCCGTCTGCTGGGCTTTGTTACCACACGATGCGAAACTGATGGCGCAAGCGGCCATCGCCATAAACATTACTTTCTTCATAACTTTTGCTTTCTCTATTAATTGTTAAATACCATAAAAATATATTTCCTGTAATGTATCTTCTCCCCTCCCTCACAGGGAGGGGTTGGGGGAGGGTCTCTCTCTCTCCCTCACGGGAGGGTTTGGGACGGGTCTCTTGATTTACGTCGGCAAATTTAGTGTTTTTTTATTTACGTTGTTATTTTCCTTTGCGCTTTTTAACTTTTTTCTTAACTTTGCAGCCTCAAAGGTAAGGTAGAAAGATTGTTTTGTAGTACATAGGTATTAAATAGAAAACAGAAAAACAGGTAAATTGAAAATCTATCAAGATGACAACCACATTAGACTTTAAGCCCAAGTTCTTCGACACGCTGAAGAGCTATTCCAAGAAGCAGTTCACCACCGACCTGCTGGCCGGTATCATCGTGGGCATCGTGGCCTTGCCGCTGGCCATTGCCTTCGGTATCGCCTCCGGCGTCACGCCCGAGAAGGGCATCATCACCGCCATCGTCGCCGGTCTGCTGGTATCGGTGCTCGGCGGCTCGAAGGTACAGATCGGCGGTCCTACAGGCGCGTTCATTATTATTATATATGGCATTATCCAGCAGTACGGCTTCGAAGGGCTCACCATTGCCACGCTTATGGCCGGCGTCTTCCTCATTATGTTTGGCGTGCTGCACTTAGGCACCATCATTAAGTATATCCCTTACCCCATCGTCGTGGGCTTCACCTCGGGTATTGCCCTGACCATCTTCACCACGCAGATCAAAGACCTGCTGGGCCTGACGATGGAGAGCGTGCCCTCCGACTTTATTGAGAAATGGATAGCCTACGTGGGTGCCCTGCCTACCATCGACCCCTGGAGCGCCGCCGTGGGCGTCTGCTCCGTCGTGCTCATAGCCCTTTGGCCAAGGTTCACTGCGCTTCAATTCTTCAATTCTTCAGTTCTTCAGTTTTTAAGAAAACTTCCCGGCTCGCTCATCGCCATCATCGTGATGACCGTCGCCGCCCTGCTGCTGAAGCAGTATGCCGGCATAGCCACCATCGAAACCATCGGCGACCGCTTTGCTATCTCTAACACGCTGCCCGAGGCGCAGGTGCCAGAACTTTCGTGGGAGGTCATCAAGGGACTGGTGTCGCCGGCCATCACCATCGCCATCCTCGGCGCCATCGAGAGCCTGCTCTCGGCTACCGTGGCCGACGGTGTCATCGGCGACCGCCACAACTCTAACACCGAGCTTATTGCCCAAGGCGTGGCCAACCTCGCCACGCCGCTCTTCGGCGGTATTCCCGCTACTGGCGCCATCGCCCGCACCATGACCAACATCAACAACGGCGGACGTACCCCTGTGGCCGGCATCGTTCATGCCGCCGTGCTGCTCTTGATATTCCTCTTCCTCATGCCCCTGGCGCAGTATATCCCCATGGCCTGTCTGGCCGGTGTGCTCGTCATCGTGGCCTATGGTATGAGCGGCTGGCGCTCGTTTACCAGCATCATGAAAAACCCCAAGAGCGACGTCATCGTGCTCTGGGTAACGTTCATCCTCACCGTCATCTTCGACCTTACCATCGCCATCGAGGTGGGCCTTATCTGCGCTTGCCTGCTCTTCATGCGCCGTATGGCTGAGACGACCGATGTCAAGGTAATCAGCGACGAGATTAACCCCGCCGAGGAGGAGAGCGACTTCCAGCTGGGCAACCTCGAGCACCTCACCATCCCCGAGGGCGTGGAGGTGTACGAAATCAACGGCCCCTACTTCTTTGGTGCCGGTAATAAGTTTGAGGAAATCATGGCCACCCTCCACCGCGGCCGTCGGCCCCGTGTGCGCATCATCCGCATGCGTAAGGTGCCCTTCGTCGACTCTACAGGCATCCACAACCTGACCAACCTCTGCCTCATGTCGCAGAAGGAGGGCATTCAGGTGGTGCTCTCGGGCGTCAACCCTCAGGTGCAAGCCGTGCTGCACCGCGCCAAGTTCGACAACCTGGTGGGCAGCGACAACATCTGCTCGCACATCAACATTGCCCTCGACCGCGCCCGTCAGTTGCTCTGACGCGGCGGCGACGATGATTATTACAGAAGTTTCGGAAGTATATTTTAAACACAGAGACACAGAGAAAGAAGAGTTTTATGCGAGATTCAGAGTCATGCTAAGGCATGCTTAGGAGGCCGCTGAGAGGCTGCGCAGCACTCAGCGTACTCATAGAAATGCCTTTGGCATATCTCTGCGCACTCTGGATGGTCGGCGTAAATCTCTATAACTCTGCGCCTCTGCGTTTAGAAATAACTACCGAAACTTAAGTTGTTATCGTAAGCACAATAATCGTCAATATGATAACTGATTCAAGTTTCGCATTCGCTCAACTTTCGGAGTTAGAAGGAGTTATCGGCCTTTG
>CAMHKU010000039.1 GCA_946185805.1 uncultured Prevotellaceae bacterium
AGCTCGCCAGGCTCATAACCTGGAGGTCGCACGTTCGAATCCTGCCTCCGCAACTTCAAGAGCCCGATTTTATCGGGCTCTTTTCGTTTGCTACGGCAAGATTCTTCTCGTGCTCCCGGTCGCCGTTATTCCTGCCGGCGGTGAAGCAGAGTTTCAACCACAAGCAGGTCTACAGGGGTAGTTATCTTGATGTTATCGTCAGAGTCAGACAGCAATGTTATGTCATGACCGTAATATGTCATTAGTGTACACGAGTCTATGAAGTCGTGCCTGCCGTTGGCCAGCGCTTGCTCATGAGCGCTAAGCAACTCGTGGAGCCTAAAAGTCTGCGGCGCTCGCGCTATGGCCGCATCGCTGCGGTTAGGAAGCACAAACTTCCCATCGCCTTGCCTGACCACCAGCGTCTCCAACAATGGGGCGCAGGTGATACAGCATCCGTGCTTTTCTGCCAGGGCGATATTGGCGCTAATGGTCTGCGGACTTACCAATGGTCTGACAGCATCGTGCACCATCACCAAGGCGTCTGCACCATTGGTATACTCTCTGGCTGCACACAGTGCGCCATAGAGCCGCTAATTCCCTTTTCCAGTTGTTGCTGTCAGTATCACCTCAAAGGGCTTATGACTGCGGGTGATACGCTCCATCAGTTCCCTGCAGACAGCCCTTGCCTGATATGAATTCAGGCGGAAGGCAAGCAGAAGAACGACCTCTATATTATATACGGTGACATACAAGTTGTCTTTCTTCTTGATTGTCCGCTCTATAAGCATGGCAACACGGCAGAGTTGTTTGTATACGGCGTCCGGAACGTTAAAGAAAGTAAAAGTTGGAAAAGTTGTGCGCAAAGTTAGTCGAAATGTGCTACTTTCTTGCTACCTTTGCAGTCAAAAATACTATAGTATGTTATGGCATCATTTCAATGGCTAATTAATCTATTCACTACCACCGACTCGGTGGCCCATATAGCCCTGCTCTATGCAGTGGTTATAGCCGTCGGCGTGTATCTGGGCAAGATCAAGATTTTCGGGATTTCATTAGGCGTCACCTTCGTGCTCTTCGCGGGCATCGTGGCCGGACACATCGGCTTTACTGCCCCCACGCCTATCCTAACGTTTATCCAGGACTTCGGTCTCATCTTGTTTGTATTCATGATTGGTCTGCAGGTGGGACCGGGCTTCTTCGAGAGTTTCGGCACCGCCGGCATTAAGCTCAACGGCCTGGCAACGACAGCCATCCTGCTCAATGTCTGCGTGATGTTCGCCTGCTACTTCATCTTCTTCGATACCGGCAACAAGGAGAACCTGCCCATGATGGTGGGTACGCTCTACGGCGCCGTGACCAACACCCCCGGTCTGGGTGCTGCCAACGAGGCCCTGGGCACCGTCTTCGGCACTCAAGCGCCGCCGATAGCGTCGGCCTATGCCTGTGCCTATCCCCTCGGCGTACTAGGCATCATCGGTGCTACTATATTAATAAGGTATATCTGCAAGGTGAAGCTTGAGCAGGAAGAGCAGGATCTGGCAGCTCAGGAAGGCGGCAACGTCTCCAAAAAGCCTCATCACATGCACCTGGAAGTTTCGAACAGGTATCTGGAGGGACGTACGCTGCTACAGGTGCACGACTTCCTGAACCGCGACTTCGTGGTGTCGCGCATCCTGCACGACGGCCACGTGTCGATACCCAACCGCGACACCGTGTTCCACGTTGGCGACCAGATGTACATCGTCTGCGCCGAGGCCGACTATGAGGCCATCGTGGCATTCATAGGCCCCGTGGTGGAGGTGAACTGGGAGCAGCAAGACCAGCCGCTGGTGTCGAAGCGCATACTCGTGACCAACTCCAGCATCAACGGCAAGACCCTGGGACAGATGCACTTCTCAAGCGTCCACGGCGTCAACGTCACCCGCTTTACCCGTCACGGCATGGACCTCTTTGCCTCGGCCTCGCTGCCCTTGCAGGTGGGCGACCGCATCATGGTGGTAGGTCCGCAGGACGCCGTCGACCGTGTGGCCAACCTCATGGGCAACAGCGTGCGCCGCCTCGACGCGCCCAATATCGCCACTATCTTCGTGGGTATCTTCCTCGGACTCATCTTCGGTTCGCTGCCCATTGCCATCCCCGGCATGCCGGTGCCCCTGAAGCTCGGTCTGGCCGGCGGTCCGCTGATTATCGCCATCCTCATTGGCCGCTATGGCTACAAGATCAAGCTCGTTACCTATACCTCTACGTCGGCCAACATGATGCTGCGCGAGATAGGCCTGGTGCTCTTCCTGGCCTCGGTAGGTATCAAGGCAGGCGCCTCGTTCTTCGAAACGGTGGTCCAGGGCGACGGTCTGCTTTATGTGCTCACGGGATTCCTCATTACCATCATACCTATCCTGATTGTAGGCCCCGTGGCACGGCTGAAGTTCAAGTTCAACTACTTCACCATCGCGGGCATGATAGCCGGCACCTACACCGACCCACCAGCACTGGCCTATGCCAACAGCATCTGCACCAAGGACGCGCCGGCCGTGGGATACTCTACGGTCTACCCGCTATCGATGTTCCTACGCATCCTGACAGCTCAGATGGTGGTACTCTTCTTCTGTGGCTAAAGGCCAAAGCCCTGCAGACACCTCTTCTAGCACAAAAAACAATTATATAATAATGTATAACATCAGACTTATCCTCTGCGGCATGTTGATGGCCGGCACCACGACGATGATGGGACAAGGCGCCCGCAACATCGTTATCAATGAGGTGCTGACCAACAATACCGCCAGCATCGTGGACGAATTTGACGAGCGCCAGGCGTGGATAGAGTTGGAAAACACCTCGTTTACGACCTACAACATCCGCGGCATGTATCTCACTACCGACCGCTCGGTCATGGATTCTCAGATGAGCGTGCCCGACCGCATCAAACGTATGAGCATCATCCCCAGCGGTGACGCCCGTACTAACATTGGCGGCCGGCAACACATTGTATTCTACGGCAACTCCAACCCCGCCAAGGGCAAGTTGCACCTCTCGCTATCCGTACCGCTGTCGCAGCCTGTGTGGATAGGCCTCTTCAATGGCAACGCCACGGAGCTGATTGACTCTGTCACCGTGCCGGCACTCAACGCCGACCAGTCGTATGCCCGCCAAGGCAAGAAATGGGTGGTCAAGGCTGCCCAAAACGTCACCCCCGGCATAGAGAACTTCATCAAGACTGACGAGACCAAGGACGCCAAACTGAAGCGCGAAGACCCCTACGGCATCGGCATCACACTGCTGGCCATGGGCATCGTGTTCGTCTGTCTGGCAGTACTCTTCATCTTCTTCTCGCTCTTCGGACTACTCATGCGCCACATGGAGACTGCCAAGAAGGTAGCTCAGCACCAGCCCATCAAGCCTATCACCAAGACCGTGGAGAAAACGGCCGAGATAGGTCACAAGACGGGCGTCATACTGCAGGAAGGCCTGAAAACCAAGGGTATAGACCGCGAAATCTACATCGCCGTCATCGGCATGGCCCTGAAACAATATGAAGACGACGTGCACGATGTAGAGTCGGGCATCATTACCATCAAGCAGAAGTCCAGCAGCTGGAACGACGAGTTCCTGCAGATGACACAGTTCCACCAGTAAATTGAAAATTGAAGATTGAAGATTGAAAAAAAACTAAATCGACAATAGTAAATCGTAAATTCGTAAATAGTAAATACACGAGATGAATAAGTACCAATATAAAGTTCAAGGTGTCGACTACGACGTAGAGATAGAAGAAGTAGAAGGCAACATTGCCAAAGTCAACGTCAACGGTATACCCTTCGAGGTAGAGCTTCAGAAACCCATCAACGCTGCCAAGCACCCCACGATGACCCGTCCGAAGGTGGAAGCTCCCAAGCCTGCAGCCCCGTCAGCGTCCGCTGCCACTCCCGCCCCTGCTGCCGCTCCTGCTGCGGCTGTCGGTGCCGGCTCTCCGCTAAAGGCACCGCTGCCCGGCACCATCACCGAGGTCAAGGTGCAGCAAGGCCAGACGGTCAATGTGGGCGATGTCGTGCTCGTGCTCGAAGCCATGAAAATGCAAAATAACATCGAGGCCGAGTATGCCGGCACCGTGACCAGCATCACCGTCAAGGCTGGCGACACCGTCATGGAGGGTGCCGTGCTGATGACCATCGGGTAATTGTTTTGCCGAGACAATAAATTGTAAATAGTAAATCGACAAATAGTAAATTACTGAGATGGATTTAGGACAGTTTATCATACAGAACTTCAATGAGTTTCTCACCTACACGGCCTTTGCCAACGCTACGGTGGGCAACCTCATTATGATAGCCGTAGGCGCCTTCTTCATCTGGTTGGCTATCAAGAAGGACTTCGAGCCGCTGCTGCTCGTACCCATCGGCCTGGGCATCATCCTGGGCAACATCCCCTTCCGCGCCGACGCCGGCCTGGAAATAGGGCTCTATGAAGACAACTCCGTGTTGAACATCTTCTACCAGGGTGTGCGTCAAGGATGGTATCCGCCGCTGATTTTCCTCGGCATCGGAGCGATGACCGACTTCACAGCACTGCTGGCCAACCCCAAGTTGATGCTCATAGGAGCTGCCGCACAGTTTGGCATCTTCGGTGCCTACATGGTGGCACTGGCCTTTGGCTTTGAACCCTCACAGGCCGCAGGTATCGCCATTATCGGTGGTGCCGACGGTCCCACAGCCATATTCCTGTCGTCGAAGCTCGCCCCCAACCTGATGGGAGCCATCGCCGTCTGTGCCTACAGCTACATGGCACTGGTGCCGCTTATCCAGCCGCCATTGATGCGCCTGCTCACCACCCAGAAAGAGCGCACCATCAAGATGAAGCCCGGCCGCGAGGTGAGCCAGACGGAGCGCATACTTTTCCCCATCATCGGCCTGCTACTCACTACGTTTATCGTGCCCTCAGGCCTGCCGCTGCTGGGCATGCTCTTCTTCGGCAACCTGCTTAAGGAGAGCGGCAAGACTACCCGTCTGGCCAAGACTGCCGGCGCCGCCCTCAACGATATCGTGGTGATGCTGCTCGGACTCACCGTGGGCTGTTCCACGCAGGCCTCGGAGTTCCTCACGATGAACACCGTGTTCATCTTCGTCATCGGTGCCTTCGCCTTTGCCATCGCCACCGCCTCCGGCGTCTGCTTCGTCAAGTTGATGAACCTTTTCCTGCCCAAGGATAAAAAACTTAACCCTCTCATTGGCAATGCCGGCGTGAGTGCCGTGCCTATGGCTGCCCGCATCAGTAATAACTTAGGTCTGGAGTATGACCGCCACAACTTCCTGCTCATGCATGCCATGGGTCCCAACGTGGCCGGCGTCATTGGTTCCGCCGTCGCCGCCGGTGCCTTGTTAGGCTTCCTGTCATAACACAGCAAAAAACGACTATCAGTATATGCAACACCATCTGACACTACCCAACGACATAAACACTATTCCGCAACTGGGCACCTTCGTAGAAGGCATTTGCGAAGAGACCGGAGTCTCCATGGAAAACACCATGCAACTCAACCTCGCCCTTGAGGAAGCGGTTGTTAACGTCATGAGTTACGCCTACCCTGAAGGCACCACCGGTTATGTCGACATCGACATCAATACGGTAGACCATCGGATGTGCATCATTATCAGTGATAGTGGCAAACCCTTCGACCCCACTACAAAGGAAGAGGTAGACATTACTCTTAGCGCCGAGCAGCGACCAATCGGCGGACTGGGCATCCACCTCATCCGAAACATCATGGACGAAGTGGCATACGAGCGCAAGGACAATCGCAATATACTTACGCTGAAGAAATACTTACCCAATAGTTTGAAATAAAAACAGCAATCCACATTATTAATCCATAAAAAAAGATTATGAACATTACTATTCAAGAAGAAAACGGCGGCTTCGTAGCACATCTCAATGGCCGTCTTGACACACCGGCCGCTATCAAAGCCCAGCAGGACATGGTGCCGCTGATGGAGAATGCTGACAAGGTAATCACACTCGACTGTGAGGCTCTGGAATACATCAGCAGCTCCGGACTGCGACTGTTCCTCGCCCTGCGCAAAGAAGCAACGGCCAAAGGCGGCTCTATCATCATCAAGAATATCAACGACGAAATCAAAAAGGTATTCATGATGACCGGATTCTATAACCTCTTCACTATCCAGTAAAATGGCTGGTGAAGAGGCTCCGGGCCTCATCAGAAGGCAGAAAAAGACATAAACAAACTTTTTTTGAAAATTTCTACTGAAAAATTTGGCAGAACCAAAAAAAAGCAGTACCTTTGCACCCGCAAACGAAAGGAATACGATAACACACAACATGGTGCCTTAGCTCAGTTGGTAGAGCATCGGACTGAAAATCCGTGTGTCCCCGGTTCGATTCCTGGAGGTACCACTCCTCCTTTCATTGGTTCCCGCGGAAGACTTCGGTCTAAAGCGGGAATTTTTTGTGATCTTCATTTTAAGCATGGATTTATTTTTTGTTAAATTTTCAGCCGTCTTTGCTGCTATTCCATTTTTTATGCTTAACTTTGGAGCGTAAATTGCCTTATTAGACATTTACCACAGCAACGAAAAGAACAAAAATAAGATATAAATGCATTTCAAATGGAATTACGAACCACCAACATCCGAAAGAACCGCGGCGGCTAAAGAGCTGGCAGAGAAGATTGGTATGAGCCCAATCCTTGCCGACCTGCTCATACAGCGCGGCATCAAGACGGAATCGGCGGCCAAGCGATTCTTCCGTCCTATGCTCAACGAACTGATTGACCCCTTCCTTATGAACGATATGGACGTGGCGGTCGACAGGCTCAACGACGCTATGGGCCGTAAGGAACGTATCATGGTCTATGGCGATTACGACGTCGACGGATGTACGGCGGTAGCATTGGTCTACAAGTTCCTGCAGCAGTTCTATTCCAATATCGAATACTATATTCCCGACCGCTACGACGAGGGATACGGTATCAGTAAAAAGGGATTAGACTTTGCTGCGGAGCACGACGTGAAACTTATCATTGTGCTCGACTGCGGCATCAAGGCAGTCGAAGAAATTAAGTATGCACAGCAGTTGGGCATCGATTTCATCATCTGCGACCACCACGTGCCCGACGAGGAGATGCCCGAGGCGGTGGCTATCCTCAACCCCAAGCGTGAGGATTCCACCTACCCTTTCAAGCATCTCTGCGGCTGCGGCGTAGGTTTCAAGTTCATGCAGGCGTTCGCCAAAAACAACGGCATACCCTTCTCACGGCTCATCCCCCTGCTGGAATTCTGTGCAGTGTCTATAGCCGCCGACATCGTATCAATGACAGGCGAAAACCGCATCCTGGCCTATCACGGACTGAAGCAGCTCAACCAGAACCCTTCTGTAGGTCTGAAGGCTATCATTGAAATCTGCGGACTCACCGGCCGCGAGCTTACCATGACCGACATCGTGTTCAAAATCGGGCCACGCATCAATGCCTCCGGCCGCATGCAGAACGGCACTGAGGCCGTCGACCTGTTGGTAGAGAAAGACTTCAAGCGAGCGCTGGCTGAGGCTACACACATCAACGAGTACAATGAGCAGCGCAAGGATGTTGACAAGCAGATGACCGAAGAGGCTAACCAGATTATTGAGAAACTCGAGAGCCAGAAGCACCATAACTCCATCGTACTCTACGACGAGAACTGGAAAAAAGGCGTTGTGGGTATCGTCGCCTCACGCATGACGGAACTTTACTTCCGCCCCACGGTAGTGCTCACCCGCAGCGGCGACCTCGCCACAGGCTCGGCACGCTCGGTGGCCGGCTACGACATCTACGACGCCGTGAAGTCGTGCCGCGACATCCTCGAGAACTTCGGTGGCCACACCTACGCCGTTGGTCTGTCACTACGCATTGAAAACATACCTGAGTTCCGCCGCCGCTTCCAGCAGTACGTCACCGAGCATATACTGCCTGAGCAGACGGAGGCCACACTGGATATTGAGGAGGTCATTGACTTCCGCGAGATTACCAAGAAGCTGCACAATGACCTGAAGAAATTTGCTCCCCACGGCCCCGACAATCCCAAGCCACTGTTCTGTACGCGCAACGTCTATGACTACGGCACATCCAAAGTCGTTGGCAGGCAACAAGAGCATGTCAAGCTTGAGCTCGTCGACTCCAAGTCGAGCAACGTCATGAACGGCATCGCTTTCGGGCAGAGCCAGGCAGCACGCTACATCAAGTCGAAACGCTCCTTCGACATTGTATATACCATCGAGGAAAACATCTACAAGCGCAGCGAAGTACAGCTGCAGATAGAAGACATCAAACCCAGCGAAGTTGAAGAGTGAAGAGGTTGAGAGGTTGAAAGGTTGAATTATCAAGACATATTAAAGCAATACTGGGGCTACGATAACTTCCGTGGCATTCAGTATAAGATTATTGAGTCGATAGGCAGTGGGCACGACACCCTGGGTCTCATGCCTACCGGTGGTGGCAAGTCTATTACCTTTCAGGTGCCGGCACTTGCACAGGAGGGAGTCTGCATAGTTATCACGCCCCTAATAGCCCTGATGAAAGACCAGGTACATAATCTGCAGCGCCGTGGCATCCGCGCCGCCGCTATCTATAGCGGCATGGATCACGATGCTATCCTTACCACCCTTGAAAATACCGTCTTCGGGGCCGTCAAGATTCTCTACGTGTCACCAGAGCGTCTCTCAACGCCCCTTTTCCTGACCAAGCTCCGTCACATGACTGTGAGTTTCATTACCGTCGACGAAGCTCACTGCATCTCACAATGGGGTTACGATTTCCGCCCCTCTTACCTGCAGATTGCCTCTATCCGCCACGAACTGCCAGGTGTGCCGGTATTGGCACTCACTGCTACCGCCACTCCCGCCGTTATCAGCGACATCCAGAACAAACTCTCTGTCAGTGCCCCTGACACCCAGAAGGCCTTCAACGTCTTCCGCATGTCGTTTGAACGGAATAATCTGGCCTACGTTGTACGCCATGCCAATGACAAGCGCGACGAACTGCTACATATCATCAGCAGCGTCAAAGGCAGCACCATTGTTTATGTACGCAGCCGCCGCCGCACCAAAGAGATTGCCGACATGCTCAACGACGCCGGTATCAGCGCCACCTTCTATCATGCAGGTCTCGACAATGCCGAGAAAGACAGACGCCAGAAAGCGTGGCAGGAAGACCGGCAGCGTGTCATCGTGGCTACCAACGCCTTTGGTATGGGCATTGACAAGCCCGACGTCCGTCTGGTCATACACATTGACAGCCCCGACAGCATAGAGGCCTACTTCCAGGAGGCTGGACGTGCCGGGCGCGACGGCCAGAAAGCCTATGCCGTACTGCTCTACAACGACAACGACCAACGCAAGCTCCTCAAGCGCATCAGCGACACCTTCCCCGAGAAAGAATACATCCGCAGCGTCTACGACCATTTGGCCTTCTATTACCAGGTGGCCACGGGAGCAGGCCACAACGCCACCTTCGAATTCAACGTCGATGACTTCTGTCGAAAGTTCCACCACTTCCCCATCCAAGTACACTCCGCCTTAAAAATTCTCCACCGCGCCGGCTATCTGGAGTATATCGAGGAGCAGGATGCTCTGGCTCGCGTCATGTTCGTCCTCAGCCGCGACCAACTTTACCGTCTGCAGCAGACGGAGCCCAACGAAGAACGCGTCATCACCGCCCTGTTACGCAACTACGGCGGACTGTTCGTTAACTACGCTTTCATTGATGAGGCGCTGCTGGCCAATGAGACAGGGCTCACCAGACCTGTCGTCTATCTCACGCTGAAGGGATTGGCCTCGAAACGCATCATACACTTTATACCTCAGAAGCACACACCCTACATCCGCTACATGCAGCGCCGCGAAGACTCTGAGCACCTGCTCTTTCCGCCAGCCGTCTACAGCGATCTGAAGCAGCGATATGCCGAACGCATCCACGCAATGATTAGTTACGCCACCACCGACAATCAGTGCCGCAGCCGACAACTACTGCGCTACTTCGGCGAGCATAACAGCCACGACTGCGGACAATGCGACGTTTGCCTCAGCCACAGCCACGCTCTCACTAACAATCAAAAGACAGAAGAAGCCAAAAGTCTAATCCTCACACTCTTGGCAGACCATAAAAAGCATCACATCACGGAACTGCGCACTATTACCCTACCCTACGAACAGATAGAAGAAGCCCTCGAATTCCTCATGCTCGAAGAATTTTTCTACATGGAGGACGGCTACCTCACGCTGGCCTGACGTCGCACTACTATCCTTAGATGAGACGTCCGTACCTGCCAACCACCCCTTGTCCCACACTTTTTATTCATTTTGCGCTCCACAGTGGGGACAAGTACCTTTCTTATAGAGCAGGCCTCCACACCGCCCACACTGGTATCGGGGACGTGGATGGCGGAAATAGCGCCATAGGGCAAAGAATGTGTAAGCCAACAGCAGGGGATAGCCTATATAATATAAGGTAAAAACACTGAACACCACATAAACGACGGCACAGGTAGCTCCCAGTCCTAAGAGATAAAGGAAAGCCTCACCCAGCGGCAATTGGCGCCGCAAATCATCGAGCGCGGCAATAGCTACAATGAGTATGGCCCACACGGAGACAAGGAACAGCCCCAGGACAGGTGGCACGGCATAGGGGTTGAGTGTAGGATGATAATAGAAATGCCGCCACTTTTCGGGTTCAAACATCTGGATGCTGGAATACACGGTAGCAGCCAGGGCTATGAGCAAGCACAGGAGCGTAGGATAAAGTGATGCAATATCATTGAAATGTACTAACTTGGCTTGCCTACTCAACAGCGTGCGATTGATGTAAACGGCAACGACGACCACTACCAACGCTAGGAAGATGAGCAGATGGGCATCGGAGAAGAAATCGATGAACTGTGAGATAGGGTCGTCGGGCGACACCCCCTGCAGCAGGTCGTGCTCATGGATCCAACCTGCAGTCTGCTGGTCGCGTGCTACCTTCACCCATACGGAGTCGATAGTGTCTATAGGCACGGTCCTGATATCTGCCACCACCAAATGGTCGCCTTTGTGGAGCATCAGCGTGTCTACGGGCATGTCGCTAAGAGCCTCTGCGGGCAACTGTGGAATAACGGGCATGGAGTCTGTACGCACCAGGAAATTATAGTTCTGCGTGTAGTGATGAGTGGTGTAGAACGATATGCTGTCCAGCTGCTGCTCGGTAAGATTCCAGGCATCGGGCGTCTGCTGTCCCTGGTTGTAACAGGAGACGAGCAGCAGTAGTGTGAGAAAGATACTAACGATGTGCCGCATAAACATTCATCTGACAGTTAGAACAATCAAACTCAAGGCGGAAGCGGCGTCCGTCGCCAAGGCGGAGGTAAAGAGGTTCACGCCATGCCGGGCGATGCCCGCCGTGCTTGACACAGGCGCCGAGACTATAACGCAGGCAGTGACGACACTGCATGAGCATGGCATCAGGCGTTGGCATCAGCTCATAGGCAGTAAGCTCACCTGTGCCATAGAAATGGGCTGCCTCATGATTAGCAATATTATAGAGATGTGACTGACGGTATGGCTCAGCCCCAGCTGTCCTATCGGCCCCAGTAGTCTCATCAGCCCCAGTAGTCTCATCAGCCTCATCAGCCTCATCATTCCCAATATTCCCCTGCTCTAATAGTCTTTCGACTATCCGTCGCCTCAGCTCTGCCAACAGACTACTGGGAATGAAGAAGTCGAAATCGTCGGACATCGACACTTCAGAGCAGTTGAACGGTGTATTGCCAAGTTTCGTGAGCTGGCGAATGATATTGTCGCGCTGCGGCTTGTCGGCTTTCTGGTGGTCGATGGTCATTTCCACGCTTACGTCATTAGCCGACAGGCGAAAACCGTCGGCAATAGCCGAGAGCGTCATGGTGACAGGTATCTTGCGCTCGGCGCTGGGTTTGGCTAACAGGCGCTCCATAGCTTGGTCGCTGTTACGGTAAAGGCGAATACCGGCATGCAGGCCGTCGGGCATGCGCTGAGGATAGAGCCTGTTACCCTCGACCCTATTCACCCGGAAGCCCACCAGCTGACGGTCAGCATTGACAAAGCAGAGGCCATCGCCATTGGCAAAGCTCGTCATACCGGCCACATTGAACGAATGGTTACGCAATTCCTTGACCGTGCCTACAAACTCGCCCATGGCCTTGGGGGTATCGAAGGAAGCAATGTCAGCCTGTCTACCGTTGGCAAAATAAGCTGTATAGCCGCGGTTGAAAGTCTTCTGCAGGTTGGGTTCAAAAGTATAGGTGCAGCGCCCCAAGGAGGCTCGGCAATAGCGGTCAGGATGGCGGCGGATAATCTGGTTGAGGCGCTGGCTGTAGGCGGCCGTTACATTCTTGACGTAGGCCACATCCTTCAGGCGTCCCTCAATCTTAAACGACGTGGCACCGGCATCAGCCAAAGCTTCAAGGTTGTCAATCTGGCACAGGTCTTTCAGTGACAGCAGATGGCGATTGCGCTCTATCACGCGGTCGTCGGCATCCACCAAATCGAAAGGCATGCGACAGAATTGCGCACACTCGCCACGGTTGGCAGAGCGACGGAAACAATACTGCGAGGCATAGCACAGACCGCTGAAGCTGACGCACAGGGCACCGTGGACAAAGACCTCAAGCTCAACGTCGGGCACAGCTTCATGGATAGCACGAATCTCGCTGACAGAGAGTTCGCGCGCCAGTACTACGCGCCGGTACCCCAGACCGCGTAGCCAGCGCACCTTCGCTGCCGTGCGGTTGTCTGTCTGCGTGGAGGCGTGGAGGGGGAGTGGTGAGGGGAGAGTGGCAGAGCGGTGAAGGAGCGCCATGTCTTGAACGAGGATGGCGTCGACGCCGGCCTGCTGCAGGTCACTGAGCAACAGCCGTGTATCGTCGAGCTCGGAGTCGTAGAGAATAGTGTTGACGGTGACGTAGACCTTTGCCCGGAACGTGTGGGCGTATTGACACAATTGGCGAATGTCGGCCACGGAGTTGCCTGCTGCCGCACGTGCGCCGAAGCGCTGTGCACCGATATAAACAGCGTCGGCACCATGGTCTATGGCCGCTATGCCACATTCCAAATTCTTGGCCGGAGCCAATAGTTCCAATGTCCTCAACGTCTCTATCCCTAATAGTAATTTATGAATTATTGAATGTCATTGATGTTATACGGCGTCTCCTGATAGACGTAGTAGTTGATCCAGTTAGAGTAGAACAGGTTGGCATGTGCCCGCCACGTTACCATCGGTCCCTGCTGCGGGTCGTTACCTCGGTAATAGTTGCGCGGCATCTCCACATCCTTGCGTATGTCTTTGTCGCGCCGGTATTCCTTGTCAAGGGTGTCGGGGGCGTATTCCAAGTGGCCGGTGATAAAGAACTCGCGTCCGCTACGGGCCATGATGATGCTCACGCCACTCTCCTCGCCCTCGGCAATGAGCTGCAGGTCGGGATTGGCTGTGATGTCGTCGCGGTGGAGCTCGGTGTGGCGGCTGTGAGGCATCTGGAATAAATCGTCGAAGCCACGGAAAATGGGCAACTGCGGCTCAAGTTTCGTTTGCGGGAAGATGCCAAACATTTTCTTCGTCAACGGATACTTGGGCACATTGTAATGGAAGTAGAGTCCTGCCTGTGCAGCCCAGCAGATGTAGAGCGTGCTGGTGACATGGGTACGCGCCCATGCAAAGATTTCCTGCATCTCAGGCCAATAGCCTACCTCCTCGTATTCCAGTTGCTCCACGGGAGCCCCGGTGATAATCATGCCGTCGAACTTCTCGTGGCGCATCTCGTCGAAGTCGCGATAGAACATCATCATGTGCTCTATGGGCGTATTCTTGGGCGTATGGCTCTGCAGTTTCATAAAACTGATGTCCAGCTGCAGGGGCGTGTTCGACAGCAGCCGTATGAGGTCGGTCTCGGTGGTAATCTTCAGCGGCATGAGGTTGAGAATGACAATGCGCAGCGGACGAATGTCCTGGGCATGAGCCCGCGCATTGCTCATCACAAAGATATTCTCCTGTTTCAGCAGGTCGATGGCCGGCAGGCGGTCGGGTAATCTTAATGGCATATCTGTTAGAAGGAGTTAGAAGGAGTTAGAATTCATTACCTACATGGAGTTAATAGCCTATACCACCTTGATGAGGCAAATAGAAATGTTGTCGTAACCTCCTGCCTCCATGGCAGCATCGCACAACTGTTGCACGGTGGCACCATTGTTGAGTTTTTCTTCTATTTCGGCGTCGCCAACCATGTCTGTCAGTCCGTCGCTGCAGAGCATGAAGAGGTCGCCGGGATGAACGTCGGCAGTACAGGTAACCATATCAATGTACGACGTCTTGCAGCCGCCACCGATGCAGTTGGTGATAATATTGGAATGCTCGCTCTCGCCCATGAGGTTGTTCAGCGAATGGTCGGTAGAGAGTTGCCTGAGTTGTCCGTCACGCAGATGATAGACTCTGCTGTCGCCGCAGTTCATCCAATAGAAATCATTGTTAAAGTAGGCAAAGGCAACGAGCGTGGTACCCATATTATAGTATCGCGGCTCAGAGTGTCCCTTGGAATCGATAATGTTGTTGATAGAGTCGAGCCACTCGAAGATAGCCTCATTGAAGTCGCCTACATTCAGTCCTTGCGGCAGATCGTAAAAGAAATAATGCAGATTGGCCAATACATCCTGACTGGCCACCTCGCCGCTGTTATGGCCGCCCATACCGTCGGCCAAAGCCAGCAGGTAGCGTTGATGATTGCCTAGGTCCACCTCAAAGTCAATGGACTCATTCCTCAGGTAGCGCTCACCTGCCAGGATCATATCCTCATTGTTATGACGCACGCAGCCCACATGGCTGACGGCACTCACTTGTAATTTCACGTCGTATGAATCTTATTAATTAATACTGACTTGCAGGTTAACATTAGCAAGCGTTACAATATCGCCATTCTTGAGCGACATCTCTATATCTGGCTGCATAGGGTGCTGATTGATTTTTGTACCGTTAGACGAATGTTTGTCAACGATACACCACCCTGTAGCAGCATTGTACTTTAGCTGGGCATGCACGCCTGATACATACATGTTCTGTTGAAAGAACTGCACGTAGGGTCCCTGACGGCGCCCGATGACAGCCCCATTAATACCTTGCATGCGGATATTCAGGTTGGTATTGTAAAGGGTGAGTACAGGCACGCCTCGAGGTACGGCTTGGGTGATATTTCCTCCGTCGGATGGTGTGCGGGGATTATCAGTAAGGGATACCGCACTTGCTGAGACCGACATTGAGTAAGCCGTCTGAGCGCCCTTCGACTTCATATATTCCTCAGGGGTAATCATCAGGCCGCCACAATGAATACACCGCCGGCCTATGCCCACACGTCCACACTGATTACAGTATAACAACGCCTGGCCACACTGGTCGCAATAATGGCTGTCGTCATCAATTTCCTCTTTACAATTAGGACATATAATCATATTTACTATTGACAATTTACTATTTACGGTTTAACCTGTACAGGGTCTACTATATCTTCTGGTAATATCAGCTGATATGTTTCTTTTGTCACCTGGTCGGGTGGTATCTGCGACACACGCATAGACAGCTGCTGTATCGTCTGGTCCAGCAGGTTGCGCATCTCGCGGGCATTGCCAAAGGTGGCATCCTTAGACATGACCATCTTGAAGATGACATCCAGAGCCTTGAACTCCGCCGTAGGCGAGAGTGTGTACTGCTCCTTTTGAGCCATCTTCTTGAAAATAGCCAGCAACTCATCCTCATTATAGTCGTCGATGTGCAGCTTATGGGTAAAGCGGCTGGCCAGGCCGGGATTCATCAGCATGAACTCCTCCATCTTGTCCTTATAGCCAGCGGCTATGACCACAAACTTGCCGCGGTCGTCCTCCATGCGCTTCATCAGCGTGTCGATAGCCTCCTTGCCATACTGGTCGTTCTGGTCACTCAGGGTGTAGGCCTCGTCGATGAAGAGTATGCCGCCCATGGCCTTGTCGCACATGTTGTTGACAATCTTCGGTGTCTCGCCCATATACTTGCCCACCAATGTGGCGCGGCTGGCTTCCAGCACACGGCTTGTTGGCAGAATGTCCATGGAATTGAGCACCTCGCCCATCTTGCGGGCTATTGACGTCTTGCCGGTACCAGGATTGCCGGTGAGCACAAAGTTCATGGCCAGCTGCTGCACATTGCCGGCTCCCATGGCGGCGCGCTGCTTCATAAACATGCTCTGCACGGCCAGGCGGCGGATGCTGTTTTTCACCGAGCGCATGCCTACGAAGTCGTCCAGCTCATTGAGCACCTCGTCCAGCGGGCGGGCTTTCTCGCTTTGTGCCGACGGCAGGTCGTCGGTAGTCAGCCGATACATGTCCTCTTCCTTGAATCCCGGGTCGCTCATCAGCGATACCAGCCTCTGGCTCTGGCGCTCCACGGTCTCGTCGAAGATGCGTCGCGCCTCGCGGGCGTTGCCGAAGTTCTTGTCACGGCGCAGGTAGAGCTGTTCAAACTGACGGTGGATGGCACCTCGTGTGTCGTCGCTGATGGTGAAGTTCTTGGCGGCGGCCAGGTTGAGGAATATCTGCGTCAGCTCATCGGGCGTATAGTCGTCGAAATGGATGGTTTGGGTAAAGCGGCTCTTCAGGCCGGGGTTGGAGTCTATGAAGTCGTGCATCTGGTCGGTATATCCGGCTACGATACAGATAAACTTGCCGCGGTCGTCCTCCAGCCGTTTCAGCAGGGTGTCGATGGCCTCGGCACCAAAGGTGTCGCCATCGCTGGACTTCAGCGTATAGGCCTCGTCGATAAATAGCACGCCGCCCATGGCGGTGTCTATGAGTTGGTTGGTCTTGATGGCCGTCTGTCCGCTGTAGCCTGCCACAAGCTTGGCACGGTCAGCCTCGACGAGCTGGCCGCGAGCCACAATGCCTAAGGTCTTGAACACGTCGGCCATGATGCGCGCCACGGTGGTCTTGCCCGTGCCGGGGTTGCCGGTAAACACGTAGTGCTTGCCTTGGAAGGTGTTGTTCTCGCCGCGTCTGATCTGGAGGTTGAGGAAAGCGGCCAGATTGCTGATTTCCTTCTTCACAGACGAGAGCCCTACAAGCCCGTCGAGCTTCTTCAGGCACTCCGTGTAATCTACCGCCTTGGGCGCCTCGAAGGGTATGTCCTCGTCTTCGATGGTCATCAGCTGGGTGTCGCTCAGCATAGACATGTCGCTGCCTTGCAAGCGTTGGGCCTGTTTCTTGCAGATAGAGTCAAACAGCGTACGCATGGCGCGGCCGTTGGCAAAATCCTTGTCGCGGCTGTCATACATCTGCTTGATACACTCACGGGCGCGCGCCTCGGCCTGTGGCGACATGATATATTTCTTCTCCCGGGCAAAGACCATCATAATGTCGTAGAGCTGCTCGGGGGTGTAGTCCTTGATATTGAGGAAATAGTTGAAGCGGCTCCTGAAGCCCGGGTTCACGCGGAACAGGTTGTCCATCTCGGTCTGATAGCCGGCGGCAATGACTATGAACTTGCCTCGGTCGTCCTCCATGCGCTTCATCAGCTTCTCCAAGGCCTGTGCCCCCTGCTGGTCGCGGTCGCCGGCCTGGCTCACAGGTGCCAGCGTGTAAGCTTCGTCGACAAAGAGTATGCCGCCCATAGCCTTGTCGCACAAGCGGTCAACCACCTTGGGCGTCTCACCCTGATAGGGGCTAACCATCTTGGCGCGATCAACCTCCACCACGTGGCCGCTGTCTAAATAGCCGATGGCGGCCAGAATCTCGCCCAGCTTGCGGGCGATGGTGGTCTTGCCGGTGCCGGGGTTGCCGGTAAGGATGATGTGCATCGACATCTTCTCCTGTTCGCCCAGACCGCGCTGAGCCCGCTGCACACTGTTCTGCACGGCATAGGCTATCTCCTTGACGGCCTGCTTCACCTCGTCCATGCCTATGAATTTGTCCAGGTCGTGCAGGATGTCCTCCAGCGAGCGTTCCTCGGGCACATAGCCCTGGATATCGTCTTTCTCTACTTGGGCGGCGTCGGAGCCGCGGCTGATAAAGGCCGTAAAGACATTCTCGGCCGTCTTCATGGCCAGATGGGCGTTGCCGAAGGTCTCATCTTTAATCTTCAGCTGGTATTTGAAGTAGCGCTTCAGCTGGCTGTCGGCCTCCGGGGCATACTGCGTAATGCCATAGCGCGTGCGTAGCGACATCTTGGTAATGTCTACCAGCTCCTGACAGCCGGGCGTGGGCAGCCGGAAGAGGTATTTGAAGCGGTTCTTCACTGCGGGGTTGCTCTCCAGGAAATCGTCCAAGCCCTTGGGCAGACCGGCCATCACCACGATGGGGTTACCATCCCACTTGTCCATCTCTACAAAGAGCTTGTCCAACGGGTTCACCTGGTTGGAGTACTTGTCGGGCAGCAGTTTCTGCACGTTGTCGAAAAAGAGGATTCCGCCGCGCGCCTTTTTAATATTGTCATCCCATTTGTCAACAAATCGGCTGTAGTCTACGGCATCAACCATCGTCAGCTTGGCCTTCTCAATGATTTTATGCTGATAGAAGAAGTCGCGCATGATTTCACCCAGCGACGTCTTGCCCGTGCCGGTTTCGCCAATGACGATGATGTTCACCGAGAGGCGCACGTTGACAATATCCTTGCGCGAGTGAAGGTATGTATAGGTGTCGACGATGGTCTTCAGCTGCGATTTCACATCGTCGAGTCCTACGAGCCTGTCGAGCACGTTCTGGCCGACAAGGGGTCTGCCGCACCACTTGCAGAACTTCGCTATCGAGCGGTTTTCTTTATGACAATGTTCACAAACCATTTATTTTGTGTCGCTTTCTATTTGTTTGACTACTTTGTGCTGCTGCATCTTCCACTTGTTGTCGAGATTGGGGTTACGCACGTTCATCAGGCTGGGGCTGAACACAATGAACTCGCCCACCAGCAGCAACACCATCAGGCACCAGAGGATATAATGCAGCACTGACTCGCCGGAGATGGAGCGTACCTGATCAGTGACATCATCGAGCACGCCGAACTTTGACCCCTTGTATTTATACGACTTTGTCTTGAAAGTGTAATGAAGGGGTTCGAGCAGTGTCGACTGTATGTCGTCGTCAAGCACCTCGTTCACTAGTTTGTTGTCGGCTTTCTGGTCGCCGCGGAAGTCAGTCATGTGGCATATCAGCATATAGACAGCCGTCAACAGCACTATACATATATTAAATAAAGAGGGAGCCGTGCCGTTGACAAACTTCAGCAGCGTGATAGGCAGTGCCGACGAGAGTGCGCCCAAGCTGCCCCAAAGCAGCGACAACATGAAGCCATAGCCGCGGAAATAGGCGCGCGTAGCCACAATGACAGCAGAAATGCCGCCTAATGGCAGGCCTATGGTGACGAAACTGTTGCGCAACAGGAAGTCGCGCCCGGTGACGCCGAAAACCAGCACCAGCAGCATCCACAGCCCGCAGAGTCCATAGAAGGCGTAGCGCCACGTCTTCTCCCTGCGCCGTGCGCTGCGCCACTCATGTCTGACGCTCTCCATTTTGTTCTTCGTGGTTTCGCGGGCGTCAATAAAGCGCTTGTAGTACTGGTTCGACATGTCTATCTCACCCAGTGTCATCAGCCACTTTTCCAGTTCATGCTCGTAAGCATACTCCTCAGCGAAGTCGCGCGAAGGGTCTTCATGATAGAACACTGAGAGCCATTGGGAGAAGTTGCCCTGACGCATCTCAGTGCGCAACAGCGAATTGACCGAACGGTTCAGTTCGCGGCCATCTTTCAGCTCAGTACCGTCGGGCAACAGATAGGACGGCGTGACACCCAGAATGCGACAGAAGCGGTAAACGGCGGTCTTCAGGTCATAGGCGCCCAGCCGCTCGCGGTTCTCTTCCAACTTCAGGTCAAACGTCCTGTTGGCCTCAGCCTGCAACTTTATCCATCCATGCAGTTGCGCGAAGTATGCAAACCGTCCGTTGAGTTCGCTGAAGTCGTACATATCACGCTCAAAGTCTTCTGCATTCAAGTGCTCGGCATTCTTCAGACGCTCAGCCAGCAGCCGCCCAACCTTCTCGGGCGTGTCAGCCTGCCGCAGGTCGTAGGCGGCATTGCGGTCTATATTGTAGAGCACCTTGTAGGCCAGCGTTTCGGAGTATTCCTGGCCCTGGGTCATTATTCTCAGTCCCTCGCAGGCCATCACGTCCTCATGGCTGTACATCCACGACAGCAGACGTCCGTCAGTGAGGCTGTGCCAGTCGTCCTGAGTCAGTTTCTCGTAGCCAAAGGCGTGGATAATCTGCTCTATGGTGGCCGACGGATATTTGGCCAGGAAAGGAATCTCCTTGTCTATCTCGAAGACACTGCGCAGGATGGCCACCCGATAGTCTATTGTATCCTCGCCCTCGCCAGAGGGTGTGAAGTACGACCGCAGCCTCCCCACATCACACTTGGAGTGGGATTCCAGATAGAGGAATAGCGTGTCGTTGGGATTTCGCAGCAGCAGTGAATACTGCTCTATATAGCTCAGCATGGAGATGGCTACGCTGTGTACGTCGTCACACAGGTTGCCCATCACATCGCGGTAGGGATAAGTGGGCTCCATGGCATAGACAGACGCCATCAGTCCGGCATGCTGATCAACGGGGTAGCGGTTGACGACAATGTCTTTGACCACGGTTGCCAGCTTCATGTTACCACACGACTCCAGCCACTGGCTGATGCGGCCGCTGTAGAGATAGCCCGTGGCCAGCCGCTCATTGTCTACCAACAGCGGTATCAGCTCGTGCACATTGTCGGCAACGAGATTGCGGTCGGGATCAACGATGAAGTTCTTATAGCGTAGGAATGGCGAGCTGATGTCAACGGCCACCTCCTCGCCCAGGAACCATTTCTCCACCTGCTCATAGCCCCAGCGGCTCATGGGATTGACGGCTGTCAGTCCCTGTATGATGTGTTTCACCGTTTCCGGCAGCTCGTTGAGACGTGGCAGACGGCCCTCGTTCTTCTGGCGCATCATCACCCGCTCATTGCTGCTCATGGGGTTCTCGCCCAGCCAGAGAGCGAAAAGCGTCATGCCCAGCGAGTAGAAGTCGGCAGCGGGTGTCAACTCTACCACACCATCGATGACATCGGTATACATCTCGGGGGCGGCATAAATAGGAGTGCGGGCCTGCGATGTGCGGTGGGCCTTGCCGTCTTTCTCAAGCATCGAAGAAATGCCGAAGTCGCCAAGGGCCAGCTCCTGATGGGTGTCATCACGGAAGAAGAAGTTCGACGGCTTAACGTCCTTATGTAATATATTATTGTTGTGGCAATAGGCCAGCGCAGCAGCTCCCTGCAGAGCTATACGACGAAACAAATTGAAATCGCCGCCAAGTACAAACTTGTTGAGCGTGCCGCCGCGCAGGTATTCCATCAGCTCATAATAACGGTGCTTACCCTCAACGTAGGTCTTTCCGAAGTCATAGAGCCGGACAATCATCTCAAAGCTAAATGAACGGATGGTCTGCAACAGTTTCTTGTTGACGTCGAAGTTAGGATAATACACCTTCAGCACGTATTCCATGCCGTCGTGCTCTACCAAAAACACCTGAGCCTCGCCGGAAGAGTCGCTCAAGCACTCTACCTTCTTATACGTCACTCCCTTCAAGATAAACAACCCGTCGTATCTACTGGCACTGCTGGTTGAAGAGTCCCCCCTAAAGGTTCTTACCGTACTCTCATAACCGCCTCTCACTGAAGACATAGCCGCGGCTTCGGCCGTCTGTGCTCTGAAGGTCTGTTCGGCGTTGACGTTCACTATCGTCTGTCCGTCGTCTATAGGGTTAGCATTCGGTCTTAGCGTTGCCATGATCAATTGTCGTCTTTAATTTCATGATTCGTGTTCTTACCCAAAATCACCCACTTGCCGCCCAATTGGGGCTTGGCACAGCCGCAGGGGCTGGAGTGCATGGCATGTTTCCAGTTGCACACCCAGGCCAGCCGCACGCCGGCAGGCTTTTGGGCCATGGCGTAGTTACGAGCCTTGATGGGCGACGGCAGCGACGGCACGGCCATACGGTCAAGGATTTCCGTCAGCTGACGTCTCTTCTCTTCTTTCTCACGGTCGAGTTCATCTTTCGACTGACGCTTGTTCACCTTTTGGGGAATCGTAGGATTAGTCACCCCCTTATCATGGGCCAGCAGCGTCAACACACGCTCGCGAAGCTTGTCGTTCATCTGGTCGCGCACAACGTCGCGCTCCGACATATAGGGCAGCTGCATGTTCAATTCCTCTAACTCGCGGGCTGTCTCCGCCAGCAACTGATAGTCAGGCAGCTTCTTCAGGTCCTCAACAAGGCTCTTGGCCTCTTCCGTCAGCGGAGTGCCACACTGTTTGCAGAAAGCAAAATTGTTTAGCGTGTTGCATACCGGACACACCAGACCACCACGCGGATTGCCACACTCGTGGCAGTAAATCTCCATTTCCGACATGTGAGCGCCACAGAAAGAGCAGGTGTCGTTCTTAATATAGTGATGACAAACCTCGCAGAAGTCGGCTTCCGGATCAATCTCACTGCCGCAATTAGGACAGATAGCCATCCGCAGCGGACGCCCGCAAGAGGCGCAGAACATCGCCTCTGGGTCGTTCACAGTGCCACAAGACGGACATTTGATTCCTTGTGCCTGAGCCTGAAGTTGCTGCCGCTGTCTGTCAAACGACGGTTGCTCGCCCTCAAGCTGGGGCTCCGGGGCCAGCGATAAATGCTGCTCCAACGCACTGTGCTGCATATCCTGTACACCGCGGTCAGTGGTCTCTGGCCTGATAGTTGAATCTATAGTCATATTCTGTTTGTATTAGCTAATATCCGTGCAAAGTTATAAAAAAAATGGAACACTACAAAAAAACCGCCGCAAATTTTCATTTGCGACGGCATTTTTTGCTTTTTTTACTTTCAATCCTCAATCTTCAATGTTCAATGTTCAATAATCACCACAGTTGCAGGCGCTGCTCGCGGGGAATATACATCTTGTCGCCGGGCTTGATGCCGAAAGCCTCATACCAAGCGTCGATATGCGGCAGTGCGCCGTTGACGCGCCAGCGCCCCAGGGCGTGGGGGTCGCTCTTCGTGCGGTTACGTATCTCGGCTTCAGTAATATTGCCCGCCCATACGCCGGCGTAGGCAATGAAGAATCGCTGGTCGGCCGTCAGACCGTCGATGACCGGCAGCGGCTGGTTCTTGGTGGCGTTCTTAAAGGCGGCATAGGCCACCATCAGTCCGCCGTGGTCGGCAAGGTTCTCGCCAAGGGTCAGGCGGCCGTTGCCTTTGAGGTCGGGCAGCACGTTGATATTCGAGAAGAAGTCGGCATATTTGTCGGTACGCTCTGTAAAGTTCTTTCCGTCGCTCTGCTTCCACCAGTCGTGCATATTGCCATCCTTGTCATACTGGCGCCCCTGGTCGTCGAAACCGTGGGTCATCTCGTGGCCTATCACCACGCCGATGGCACCATAGTTAAAGGCGTCGTCGGCCGTCATGTCGAAGAATGGAACTTGCAGAATACCAGCGGGGAAACATATCTCATTGGTCGTCGGGTTGTAGTAGGCGTTGACGGTCTGCGGCGTCATATACCAGTCGTCCTTGTCCACTGGCTTGCCGGCCGTGTGGTCGATATAGTAGTCGTTCCAGAAGCGGAGCACAGCAATATGGTTGTCATAGTACGATTTTTTCGCATCTATCTGTAGCTTCGTCAAGTCTATCCATTTGTCGGGGTAGCCCACCTTTACGTAAAACGAGTTGAGCTTCAGCAGTGCGTTCACCTTTGTGGAGTCGTCCATCCAGTCTTGGGCGGCGATGCGCTCGCCGAGGGCTATCTGCAGGTTCTTCACAAGCTTCAGCATGCGCTCCTTGGCGGCAGCGGGGAAATACTTCTCTACATAAATCTTACCCAGGGCCTGTCCCATGGCTCCCTGCACCTGACTCACGGCGCGGCGCCACAGGGGGTAGTCTTCCTTGCGGCCCGACATGGTGCGGCCGAAGAAGTCGAAGCTGGCCTCACGAACGGCATCGTTCAGGTAGCCGGCGGCACTGACGATGACGCCCCACTCCATATAGTCGCGATACTCCGCCGGCTTGAGCTTGGCCACCAGGGCGTCGGCACCGGCCATAAAGGCGGGCTGACCTACCACGAGCTCCTGCATATACTTGCTCTCAAGACCCTGGGCGTTCATCACCTGCTCCAGCTTCAGGTTGGGATACTTGGCGTTAAACTCCTTGAGCGTCATCTTGTTGTAGTTGGCCTGCGGGTCGCGCAGCTCCGTGCGACTCTTCGACACCTTGGCCAGCGCCAGCTCCAGCTTAAACACGTTCTGCATCTTCTTCTGAGCCTGCCCCTTGCTGAAACCGAAGAGCTGGAACATTCTCACGATGTGCTGCTTGTAAGCCTCGCGGATTTTCGTCGTCGCCTCGTCGGTTTCCAGGTAGTAGTCTTTCTGCCCTAAGGTCAGGCCGCCCTGGGCCACGTTGAGTATGTTCTGAGTGGCATTCTTCTCGTCGGCACCCATGCCGGCATTGTAAAATTCGGAGTCACCATACTTGGCCATCTCCAGCTGCACGCCGAACAGCTGCTCCACGGTCTTGGCCTGTTCAAGCTGCTTGATCAGCGGCATCACGGGTTTGACGCCCTCCTGCTCGCGGCGGGCAGAATCCATGGCCATTTTGTAGTAGTCGGAAAGCTTCTGCTCAATGGTGCCCTCGGCATAGGTGCCACTCTCAAGCTCCTTCAGTATGCCGTTGATACGCTTGTTGTTGTCCTCGCCTAAGCGGTCGAAACTGCCGTAGCGCGAATAGGCTGCCGGCAGGGGGTTGGCCTTCATCCATCCGCCACAGGCGTACTCATAGAAGTCGTCGCCGGCCTTCACGCTCTTATTCATGTCGGCGGCATGAAGTCCCGACTTCAGAGGCTCATCGGCCTGCGTTGCTACAGGTGTCATTGTCAATGTTCCTGTTAATGTTAACATAAGGATTTTCTTTACATTCATCTTCTTATCTGTTTATTGTGAATTGAATTTTCCTATCAGATTATCTGCCTTCTGTTTAGGCGCTGCAAAGATAACACTAATTTGCCAAACAGCCAAATAAAAGTATATGAAACTTATTGTTACAAAAGGCGGCTCTCGGCCATAAACTGACAAACGCCTGAAAAAAGACACTTGCGCGCCAGTAAAAGATTAAAATTATGGACGTCTGGAAACAAATAATTTCCGATTCGTTTTGGCGGTTTGGAAATTTTTGCGTACTTTTGCCAACGGACATAAATGACGACGGCGCTATGACAGACCTTACGACCGAGCGATACATCAATCCTTAT